>NZ_RBKT01000001.1:5709200-6012266 GCF_003633685.1 Micromonospora pisi
CAGGAAACCCTCACTGGCCAGATAGCGGTACGGGTTGAAGTCCGAGAGCACCGACTTGCTGTCCACACTCTCGTTCTTGAGCAGGTTGAGCTGCGTCTCGGCCTCCCGCCGCCGGCCGACCGCGTGCTTACGGTCCCGCTCGGAGAGGGTGTGGTCCAGCACCCGTCGGTTCTGCTCGGCCTGGTCGACGAGGGCGGCCTTGAACAGGTCCCGCCAGCGGTCGAAGGCCTCCCCGAACCGCTCGGGCGCGGTCCGGACCTTGTCCTCGATCCACTGCTCGTCCCACCAGGTGGTGGCCCGGAAGTCGGTCAGCAGGCCGCCGAAGACCTGCCGGGCGGCCACCGCGGCCCGTCGTTGGGCAGCGGTGTCACGCAACGCCGCCTCGACGTGATCGAGCAGTTCGAGCCTGGGGTCGGGCTTACGGGCGTCCTCGGCATAGCTGATGTCGATCACGTCGGGGATCGCACGCCCCAGCTTGAGCCCGGTTTCAGCGAGCCAGATGGCCTGCACATGGGAGCGGACCAGGTCCTCGTTCGCGAGGTCGAGCCGGGGTGGGGCGACCGCCCCGGCGACCATTCGCTCCGAGCGGCGGAAATAGTACTGGTCGTGGCTGTTGCCGGTGGCGCAGTAGGTGGTGACGAGTGCGGGTTGTCCCGACCGGCCGGCCCGACCGCTGCGCTGCGCGTAGTTGGCCGGCGTCGGCGGCACGTTGCGCATCATCACCGCGTTCAGCTCGGAGATGTCGACGCCCAGCTCCATCGTCGGCGAGCAGTAGAGCAGCTTAAGCTCCGCTTTGCGGAACGCCTCCTCGCGTTTCTCCCGCTCCTCGGGGGCGACCTGCGCGGTGTGCTCGCGGGCGGCGAGGCCACCGAGAGCGCCGGCCGCGTTCCGGTACAGGTCCCGGAAGAAGACGTTGACCCGTGGGCCGTCGCCGCTGGCGTAGGTGCGGGTAAGCGGGTCATGGGCACCGGTCTCGCCGGTCCCGGCCCGCCAGATCAGACAGGCCGCCGATACGCGGTAGCCGGTGACGGCCGGGCCGGCCGCTCGGGCGAACCGGCCCGCGCGCTGCGGGGTAGCCTGGACCTTCTCCACGAAACCCGCCTTGGCCAGCACCTCTAGCAGCTCCGCGATGATCTGCTGGCTCTCCTCGGTCGGCTGCGCCGAGCCGAAATGCACCCGCCGCAGATATTTTCCGAACTTGCCGCGCCCCGACAGGAACAGACCGGAGCGGTCCAGACCGGGCTTCGAGCCCTGCGGGTACGCGGTGCCGACCCGGGGTTTGTCGCTGGTGGTGAGCCCCCAGGGATCGATCAGGCGTTCCTCGCTGGCCCGCTGGAGTGTGTCAAAATCCTCCCGGAAGTGCTGCACGTCGATCGCCAGCGACCGGCGCATCTCGTCCAGCAGCGTCCGTATGATCTCGGCCCGCTGACCGCCCTCGGCTTCACGTAGCAGCCGATGGCAGCCGGTCCACCGTTCCTGCTGGTCGGCGAGCCAGTCGAGGTCGGCGTAGTCGATCTGGAGCAGGCCAGTCTGCTCCAGGTTGGGCATGGTGACCCGCCAGCCGCGTTCGAGGTCCAGATAGAGCCGGAACGCGATGACGTCCCGCAGCGTCTTCGCCGCGTTGCGGGCCAGCATGGGGGTCGGGTCCGGGGCGCTGACATAGTCGGCGATCTCCAGGTTGAGCGCCTCGGAGACCTCCTTGGCGAGGTCCTCGTGGGCGATGCCGGTCTCGCCGGCCTTGACCGCCGCCTGGTAGAGCGCGCCCCGGAGCTGAACGACCTGTACGAAGTCGTTGAAGTGACCGGCCTGCAGCGAAGCGTCCTGCCGGTTATCGACAAAGGTCAGCAGCTTGCGGGCCTTCTTGTCCAGCGCCTCGGCCGGCGCCTCCTTCAGCGAGCGGACGATGGAGGCGGAGACCAGCGAGGTCGCCGACGAGCGGCCCTCCTGGTCTAGGGTCGCCAACTTGGCGAAGTCCCGGCCCCGAGTCTGCTCGTAACTCACCCCGCAGTGCAGGCAGAACAGAAACGGCGAGGGGATGAAGGCTGCCTTCAGCCCGCCACGTCCCTCGAAGCCGTACGGGTCAACGGTGATCGCCTTCGGCAGCCGGGGCCGGTACGACTCACGGACCAGCTCGTTACCCTGCTCGTCGGCTTCCAGCCAGGAGTCGGGCAGCCGGCGGTTGTCGATCGCCTGTTGCGCGTTATCCGGCCAGGGACGGTCGGAATCGATGTAGAGGTAGCCGTCCCCGGCCCGTCCGCCCGACGCGTTGGTGTCCCGGCGCGGCTCGAAGAACACACTGCCGTGCTTCTCCGTACGCCACACCGTGAGGTATTCCTGGCCGCACTCCCGGCAGAAGGCCAACGGCAGCAGGATCTTTCCGTCAGTGCCGGGTTGGACGAGCTGATAGTCCCGGGTTCGGTACCGGGTCTGCTTGTCTTCGAGGGTGACGTAGACTGTGTCGCCCTTGGAGAGGAACTGGTGCAGCCGGAAGGCGAACAGCGGGCGCTCAGTGACCGGGTTCCGCGCCTCCGAGCCGGCCTTCAGGGTGTCCCGGATCGCCTTGACGCAGTCGGCCTCGGGCACCCCGCTATCCCGCGACAGTGCGGCGGCGGCTTCCTCGATCTTGGCGGGTTTTTGC
Organism: Micromonospora pisi; assembly: GCF_003633685.1. Lineage (NCBI taxonomy): Bacteria > Bacillati > Actinomycetota > Actinomycetes > Micromonosporales > Micromonosporaceae > Micromonospora > Micromonospora pisi. The sequence continues at coordinate 5,711,839 of NZ_RBKT01000001.1, forward strand.
CGTACGAGTTGCCCGGTCGAGTCCGAGGTCAGGCCGAAGTGGGTTTCGATCCACCGGGCCAGCGGGTCCTTCACCAGGTCGGCGTAGGCACGCGGAGCGTCCGGGGCCAGGAGCCGATCGGCCGGGACTGTCGCCGGCGCCTCGTCGGTGGCGCGGACCAGCGTTTCGCCGATGATGTTCTCCTCGGCCACCTCGGTGCCGAACAGGGTGCTGGCGACCCGGGCGACCACCTTCCGCTGGTCCTTCGCGCTGCCCTCGCTGGAGATGGTGGCGGAGGTGCCGATGCACTGAAGACTTTCGGCCTGGCAGGCCTCGCGCACTCGCCGGATGAGCAGGGCGACGTCCGCGCCCTGACGGCCCCGGTAGGTGTGCAGCTCGTCGAAGACGAGGAACTCCAACCCCTTCGCCATCTCGATCAGCGAGCTTCGGTCACCCGGACGGGTGAGCATCAGCTCCAACATCACGTAGTTGGTGAGCAGGATGTCCGGTGGATTCCTCCGAATCTCCTGACGCTGCTCGTCGCCCTCCTGACCCGTGTACCGGGCGTAGGTGACCGGCTCGTGGCCGGCGCCGTAGCCGTCACGCAGGTACTTGTCGAGCTCCTTGAGCTGGCTGTTGGCCAGCGCGTTCATCGGATAGACGATGATCGCGCGTACGCGCTTGCGGGCCGTGCGTGGCTGCCGCTCTCGGTCCCTTAGCACCTTATCGACGATCGGCACGATGTAGGCGAGCGACTTTCCTGAACCGGTGCCGGTGGTGAGCACGTAGGAAGCGCCCGACGCCGCCACGTCGATCGCCTCACGCTGGTGACGGTGCAGGGTGAGCGGACGCCCGTCGCACTTAGAGCTGCCCTCGGTCTTCTTCGCCTGGAAGATTCGGGCACACTCGGGGTGCAGCACCCCGCTGGCGGCGAGCTCGGAAACACTGCCACCGGAGGCGAAGAACGGGTTCAGCGACACCCACGGATCGGGCCACTGCGATTTCGCGTTCAGCGCGTTCTCGACGAAGGCGGCGATCCGCCCGTCCCGGATCACCGTGCCGCCCTCGGTGAACGCGCGGTAATCCTCGATGAGCTTGCGATGTACGCCGAAGACATCCATGCTGGCGCCGCTTAACCGGCCTTCGGTGGTGTACGCCGGCCCGGTGCCAGGTCCCGAGACCCGGTTCTCGGCCCGCACGGCCGCCAGGTGGCGTACCGGATCGAAACCTTCCCAACCGATGACCGATGCCTCGCCGAGGGCAAGCGGCAGCAGCGCCTCCCGGACCGCGACCGCGTCGGCGGGCCGATCGGCTGGGTCCTTGGCGAGCAGCCGTTCGACGAGCCGAGCCAGATCGCTCGGTACGTCGCGCCGGAGGAGCCGCACCGGAGGCACCGGCTCTTTCTGGTGCTTCTCCCCGAGCTCATAGGCGGACTCGCTGACGAAGGGCGGAGCCCCGGTCAGCAACTCGTACAGCACGCAACCGAGCGCGTACAGGTCGGCGGCCTGGGTTACCGTCGAGGAGGTGAACTGCTCCGGCGCCATGTAGCGGGCCGTCCCGACCGTTACCCCGGTGCTGGTCAGACGGCCAGCCTCGATGTCGTCGACGATCCGCCCCATCCCGAAGTCGAGGACCTTGACCACTCCGCCGCGCAGCAGCATCGCGTTCGCCGGTTTGAGATCGCGGTGGATGACACCGACGCGGTGCGCGTCGGAGAGGCCGTCCGCGATCTGCGCGCCGAGGGCCGCCACCCAGGAGACAGGCAGCTGTGGATATTCGGCGATCAGGTCTCGCAGGGTCTCCCCGTCGAGCAGTTCCATGGCGAGGTAAGGAAGGCCGTTGTCGTCCACACCGCCCGCGATGGTGCGGGGGAGGTTGGGATGGTTGAGCCCGCGCGTGATGCGGACCTCGCGGGCGAAACGTTGGACGGCGTCGTCATCGGCGCGAGAGTCGATGAGCGCACCAGAGCGGCTGCGCAGGACCAGCTTTACCGCGACCACGCGGTCCGGAGAGCCCTCAGCAATCTGCGTATCTTCGGCCCGGTGGACCTCTCCCATGTTGCCCTTGCCGATCGCCCCCAGGAGACGGAACCGACTCGCCACCCAGTCCGGGTTCACAGAAGCTCCTCGCTCGCACTCGCTGGGCCAGACGGCCGACCAGCATTGGCAGATCCTGCCTGGACGTCCAAAGTCGACAGAGGCACGTTTTGCCAGAATACATCGATGGATGGCGCAATGGCGTCCGCGATCCGGCCGGCCTCGGCCGAGTTAGGCCAGAAAATCTGGGCAAGTAGCCGATGGCGCTGACTACGAGCTCGGGTCGCCCGGGAGCCGACCTCGCGGCGATTGACTGAGTGAATTCGGGAAATTCAAGTCACGATTACTCTAAGCGACCGAGATGGCTCGTACTCGAGGTCGATCCTGCGATTCATCATTGGAGGCCGTCGGCGCCCGGGCAATCCCGGTCACCCTGACCGCAAGCCGCAATGTCGTGGCCCCGCCGGTCAACGCCCGCTAGGCATTGATCAACGGCGCCGTGCGCTCCCCGCGCGATCATCAACCACGTCCGCCGAGTGGGGCCAGTCGGCCGGAAGCGGCTACGTCCCGGCCGGTGCCCCGATATGGTGTGGCGGTGGGACGCCAGCCGGCGGAAAAGCCGGTGACCTGGGAAGAACTCTTCTTCGACCTGGCCTTCGTCTTCGCCCTCACCCAGTTCTCCCACCTGCTGCACGAGGAACACACGTGGGCAGGGCTCGGCAAGACCCTCATCCTCTTCATCAGCGTCTACTGGATCTGGGGCGGGGTCGTCCTCTACACCGACCAGCAGGACGTCGGCAGGTCGCCGGGGCGGGCCGTGGTCCTCGCGCTCGGCTTCGGCAGTCTGCTGCTGGCAATGACCATCCCCGAGGCGTACAGCGACCGTGGTCTGCTCTTCGTCTCTGTCACCCTGGCCGGCCGGATCCTGCTGGGTGTCGTGACGTTTCGTAGCTTGCCCGTCTGGTGGGGCTTTCTCCACGGACCGCACGGGGTGGTCCTGGTGACCGGGCCACTGCTGCTTGCCGGCGCCCTGACGGAGGGGGCGCCCCGAATCGTGCTCTGGGCGGTCGCCGCCTGTGTCGACCTGTTGAGTCCCCGGTTGGCCCGCCGGACGGTGGGGAAGATCCGGGTCCAGCCACGGCACTACACGCACCGTTATGGGCTCCTGATCATGCTCGTGTTCGGTGAGTCCGTGATCGAGGTCGGTGCCGTGTCCGTCGGCGAACCGTTGACCGCCGTACGGGTGACTGCCATGGCCGCCGCGTACGGCCTGGTCTGCGCGCTCTGGTGGGTGTACTTCGGGTACGGGGTGTCGGCATTCCGGCGGGCGTTGGAGCGGGCCGAGGACCAGGCGCGCCTGCGGCGGGCGATCCTGGTCTACGGGCACCTGCTGTTCAGTCTGGCGATCATCGGAATCGCCGACGGGTTGGGCGGTGTGGTGAGACAGCCGGAGGAGCCGTTGCCCGGCGGCGAGGTGGGCCTGTTTTTCGGCGGTGCCGCCCTCTTCCTGGCCACGTTCGCCTACGCCGGATGGCGAATCCGTCGGGGGGTCGCGTGGCGGCGGGTCGGTGCGAGCGTCACCTGCCTGGCCCTGCTGCCGGTGGGCGCCCTGCTGCCGGCGTTGGCCGCACTCGGGGTGCTGATCCTGGTGGTGGTCGGGCTCGGCGTGACAGAGGAGATAATCCGGCGCCACGCGGTGGCTGGCTCCGGGGTGAGCCGGCCGGGCCGGCGCCCCGACCCGAGTTCTACGGAGGAAAACGACCACGGCGCCCCGGACCAACTGGACCGGGGCCCGGTGGCGGGCGACTGAACAAATGAGGCACTGAACCAGTCGAGGCCCGGTCGTCGGTGACCCGGACGGGTTCCGTGACGCCGGAGCGCCGCCGTCAGTTCACCGCGAAGAGGACGAAGGTCTGCGCCGTGTCGAGTCCGTGGAACGCGTCCTTCAGGGGCCCCGCTGCCCAGCCGGCCCGGGCGATCTCCTCGGCGATGCCCGAGACAGCCGTGCGCCGTGACCGGAATCCCGATCACGGCGCACGTTGTCGCTGAACTGTTGGTTCTTCCCGCCCGGTCTAGCGGCGGATCGGTACCTCCGACTTGACCACGGTCACGCCGGGCAGTGCCGCGCCCGCGACCTCGGTCGTGACCACACCCTTGCCGACCTCGGCAGGGACAACGTCCACCGTGTACGACACCGAGGCGCCGGGGGTCTGCGCGCTGCTGGTGATCCGCAGATCCTCGGTCGGCAGTACGCCGACCGGCAACTGCTCGCCGCCGGAGCCGTCGGCGTTCTCGGCTCCGACGATGAACGGCTGCTCACCCGGTGCGGCCGGCAGTGCCGACGGGTCGTACGCGAAGACGACGTCCTCTTCCCCGTTCAGCCCGATCCAGACCTGGAAGTGCCGGTTGGAGTTGGTGCCGAAGACGTTGACCTGCCACTCGACCACCAGCCAGTTGCCCACCCCGTCGTTGAGGAGCTCGTGGCGGATCCCCTCGGCGCCGGTGCCGTCCAGGTCGGTCCAGAACGGCGCCAGCACGTTGTTGGGGCGGACCGGGTCCGGCACCGGCGTCAGCTCGCAGCAGTTGTTGTCCTCGGAGGTGGCACCACCGACAACCAGGTAACCGTTGGAGTTGACGCCGATCTTCGTGTACGGCTTGCCGCCGTAGACGAACTCCGGCACCTCGTAGTTGAGGAATTCCTCGTCCCCGACCGACACGGCAGGGGTGCCGAAGGTGGACAGCGGGATGTACCCGGCGGTCGTGCCGGGCGCCAGCGACGGTGCGCCAGGCACCGCGCCGGTGAGCGCGACACCGTTCTTCGTCGCCGTACGCGGTCCGCTCTGCGTCGCACCGTCCACGCCGACGATCTTCAGGTTGTCGTTGACGGTGGTCGTGAAGTCGGCCACCGCGTCGCCGAACGAGTCGTTCGTCGCCGTGATCGTGCAGGTGTCACGCTGGTCGACCGTGAGCTTGTCCGGGCAGTCGCTGGTCACCTTGACGCCGGTCTGCTGCGGCACGAACGCCACCGGCACCCGCAGGGTCGGCAGGTCGGACTGCACCGGGTCAAGGACGATCTGGCCGAAGTACTGACCGGTGGGCGCCGTCGACGTGATGGTGATGGTGAGCGTCTTCGACTTGCCGGCCCCGAGCGTGAAGCTGTTCGGGGTGACCGTGATCTTGCTCTTCGTCGGAGCGTTGACGTGCACCGCGTACGTCTGGCTGCCGCTGGTCACGTTCTTCACGGTGCGGGTCGTGGTGAGTTTGCCCGGCAGGACCGGGGCGTTCACCGACGGCAGGTTGAGGTGCACCGCGTTGACCGGGTCGTTGCCCAGCGCCAACATCCGCGCGGCCGTCTCGTCAATGGTCAGGCCGGGCTTCTGCGCCTTCTTGAGGTCGATCCGACCGCTGCCGACGTCGAACGGGTCGGCCGGGGTCTTCAGGTCCTCCTTGACCACGCCCTGGGTGGCCGTGGTCATCATCGCCGACTTGATCTGCCCCGGGCTCCAGCCCGGGTGCAGCGCCTTGAGCAGCGCCGCCGAACCGGCGACGTGCGGCGCGGACATCGAGGTGCCCGCGATCGCCTGGTAGTACTCGCCGGCCGGGCCCTCGTCGGCGGTGTCCGGGGTCGGCGTCATGCCGGCCAGGATCTGCACGCCGGGCGCGGAGATGTCCGGCTTGATGCCGAAGCCACCCGGGCCACGGGACGAGAACGCCGCCATCGCGTCGGCCGTCCCGTTCGCCTTGACCCCGGCGGTGAAGGTGCCGGTGACCGTGGCGTGCGCGGTCATGAACGCCTTGAACTCCGTACCGTCGGCCAGGTGCACCGCCGGCAACCAGTGGTTGTCGGTCTCGATGTCGGCCAGGGTCGGGTTGTAGAGGACCATGCCGGCCGCCCCGCCCTGCGCGACGTTGTACCCCTTGTTGATCCGGGCGTTCCCGCCCCGCTCGCAAGCGACGATCTTGCCGGTGAAGACGCCCGGGGCCGCCGGGGTGTCGCACAGCGACCCGTAACCGGCGAGCGACTCTGCCAGCACGACCGGGGTCTCTGCGGTGACCCCGGCGGTGATCGAGGCACCCGTCAGGGTGACCGTGTCGTCGCCGCCGTGCAGGACCAGCGTCGAGTTGAACTCGCGGGTCTGGGTCGACGCCGCGACGGTGGTGACCCACGGTCCGACGTGGTCCGTGGTGGCCGCGCCCGGTCCGCTGTTGCCGGCGGACGCCGACACGAACACACCCGCGGCGTACGCGTCGAGGAACGCCAGCTCGGCCGGGTCGGTGAACGGGCTGCCGCCACCCGAGATGGAGTAGTTGATGACATCCACCCCGTCGACGACGGCCTGGTTGATCGCCGCGGCCAGGTCGGAGGCGAACCCGCCGCCCGCACCGAGGGCCTTGTAGACCGAGACCCACGCGCCGGGCGCCACACCCTGGACCGGGCCGCGCTCCACGCCGAGCACCTTGGCCGAGTCGACGACGTCACCGGCGGCCGTGGACGCGGTGTGCGTACCGTGTCCACCGCTGTCGCGCGCGGTCACGTACTTCTCGTCGTCGTTGACGGAGAGGTACGTGTCGAGGAAGGCGGCGCCGCCGATCAGCTTGTTGTTGCAGACGAAGACGTCGGTCTGCGGGGTCAGCGGGTTGTCGCCGAAGTCGCACTCGCGGGCGGTGCCGTCACGCTTCGCCGGCGCCGGGTTCAGGTTGCCGTTGTCGGCGAAGGAGGGGTGCTCCGGCCAGGCGCCAGTGTCGATGACGCCGACGATGATGCCGGCACCGGCGTTCTTCTTGCCGCCGAGGGCCGGGTAGGTGCTGGGGGCTCCGATGAAATCGGCGCTGGAGTCGGTGAGCGGCTGACGCAGCTCGTCCTTCTGCACCGCCACCACACCGTCGACCCGCAACAGGTCACGGACCTTGTTCGCCGGTACGGTGGCGGCGACGCCGCCGTACACGGTGCGCAGCCGGTTGCCGACCCGGGCGCCGGGAACCGCCTTCGCCAGGTCGGTGACGAACTTCTGCTCACGGTCGGCGACATACCGCCCGTACGCCTTCTCGGCGTTGCTCTGGCCGATCTTCTGACCGGTCTGGGCCGGGCTGGTGGCGGCCAGGCCCGCGACGCCACCGCCGTAGGTGGCGACCGAGTCGTAGTCCAGCTTCACCAGAACCGGGATCCGCTCCGACGAGGTGCTGTCGAGCAACGTCGGGTCGGTCTGGGCCATGCGGCTGGTCGGTGCCTTCTCGGCACTCACCCGCTCGGTCACCGGCACGGGGGTGGCGGTGAACCTGTCCGCCGCCGACGCCGAGCCGGTCCAGCCGGCCACCGCCAGCGGGGGAATCAGCGCGGCTGCGAGTGCGCCTCGCAGCCACTTTGGTTGTCGCATCGGTTCCCTTTCGAAAGGAATAGCTATACATAACTTCATCGTTGTTTGGCGTACACCAGGAACATCGACGAGTTACGCCGGGGGGTGCGGGCATCGTTCCACGCGTCCCGTCGATCGCACCAGAGCATTGGGAGCCGCGTACGCAAATTGTTGTTTTCTCCCCGTTGCCAGGGGGACGCCTGCTCATAACGCTACGAACATGATGACGACGCGTTCTGCCTCCCGTCGCAGGATGCGACCTTCGGGGGTGTCCAGAGTGGTGTAACGGTGCGCAACCGGTTGCCGAAAATCGATGCTGTACGATTGATTGGGCTCTCGGGCAAAGGTGGTCGCGATAGTCGGCCTGGTGCAATTCCGATTCAGGATGGCCGCGCGGGTCGACCGCATCCATCGAAGAGTGCGCAATTCACGATCCACGCTCGTGGTGCGGGGCGGCGGGCCCGGCGATAGCGCCGATCCGCGCGAGAAGCAACGGACCGGCCGGCCCCGGTGGCATGTCCGAGGGCGGTGTGGTGGTCGAGAGCGGGATCTCGTCGGGGCGGCGCGTCAGCCGCCAACCGGTTCGTGCCGGGGCGACCGAACCGACAGGCCGCGTTCTGCGTACTCATGATGGGGGTCGTATCCGCCCATCCTGGAGAAACCGCACCACCGACGCACACCGCGCGCGGGCTGACGCGGTGCGACCGCGAGTCGGATCAGCACCGCGCATCACATGGAAGGCCGTGACATGTCGCTTCTCGCCCGCTTTCGTCGGTTGTCGAGGCAGGACCGGACGGAAGCGGTGGATGACCCGGCAGGCGATCCGGCGACCGGCCGCAGTACGAAGCGTCGGGTGGCGACGGCTGTCGGCACCGTACTGAGTTTCCTGTTCGTGCTCTTCGCCCTGATCGCGCCGAACGACGTCAACCGTTTCACGCCGGGCGCGTTCGTACGCATCCCGCTGGAGGCCCTGCTCGGAGCGGCCCTCGTACTCGGGCTGCCGGCCGGGGTGCGGCGGCCGGTCGTGGCGGTGGTCGGGGCGGTTCTCGGGCTGCTGCTCGTACTCAAGATCATCGACATGGGGTTCTTCATGGTCCTCGCCCGACCGTTCGACCCCGTGCTCGACTGGACCTTCATCACCGCCGGTGTGGACTTCCTGACCGAGTCGATCGGACGGGCCGGCGCGATCGGCGCCGTCGTCGGGGCGGTGGTCCTCGTCGTCGCCGTACTCGTCCTGACGATCCTGTCGGTCCTGCGGCTGGCCCGGGTCGTGGTCGCGCACCGGAAGACGACCACCCGTACCGTGGTGGTCCTCACGATGGCCTGGGTGAGCTGCGCCGTGCTCGGCGCGCACATCGTCCCCGGGGTGCCGATCGCTGCCGACAGCGCGGCCATGCTCGCCTACGACCACTCGCAGCAGGTGCGCGCGGGCCTGCGGGACGAGGAGGTGTTCGCCGCCCAGGCGGCCGACGACATCTTCCGCGACACCCCGGGCGACCAGTTGCTGACCGGCCTGCGTGGCAAGGACGTCATCATCTCCTTCGTGGAGAGCTACGGGCGCGTGGCGATCGAGGACCCGGAGCTGGCGCCGCAGGTCGACGCGGTGCTGGACGAGGGCACCCGGCGATTGCGGGCCGCGGGCTTCGCCTCCCGCAGCGCCTTCCTCACCTCGCCGACGGCGGGCGGCGGGAGTTGGCTGGCGCACGCCACGCTGCTCTCCGGTGTCTGGGCCGACAACCAGCAGCGTTACAACAACCTGGTCACCAGTGACCGGCTGACCCTCAACGGCACCTTCCGGCGCGCGGGCTGGCGCACCACCCTGGTCATGCCGGCCCTCACCCAGGCGTGGCCGGAGGCCGACTTCTTCGCTTCCGACCGGGTCTACGGCGTCGACGACCTGGGTTACCAGGGTCCGAAGTTCAGCTTCGCCCCCATGCCAGATCAGTACACGCTCTCCGCCTTCCAACGCCTCGAACGCGCGCAGCCGGATCGTGCCCCGGTGATGGCCGAGATCCCGCTCGTCTCCAGCCATGCCCCCTGGACACCGATCCCGCAGCTCGTCGACTGGAACGACGTCGGCGACGGTTCGATCTTCGGGCCGATGGCGAAGGGCGCGGACGTGGCCGATGCCGGGCGGGGCGACTCGAGCCGGGTCCGCACCCAGTACCGACGTTCGATCGAGTATTCACTGAACACCCTGATCTCCTACGTGGAGACGTACGGTGACGACAACCTCGTGCTCGTCTTCCTCGGAGACCACCAGCCCGCCCCGGTGGTGACCGGTGCGGGCGCCGGTCGGGACGTACCGATCACGATCGTCGCCCATGACCCGGCGGTGCTCGAACGGATCTCCGGGTGGGGCTGGCAGGACGGGCTCAACCCCGACCCGAAGGCTCCGGTCTGGTCGATGGACGCCTTCCGGGACAAGTTCCTGAAGGCGTTCTGACCAGCCGACCGAATCTTCCCGGGTCGGTTGTCCGCACCCGCCCCGACCATGAACCCGCACCCCGCGACGAGAGGACAACCCGTGAGATCCGATCGGTGGCACGTGCAGCGCACGCTCGGCCGAGTCTGGGGCATGACCCGATCCATGGTCATCTACCACGGTCAGCCGAGCAAGCACCGGCGAGCGCTCCGGCTCTACCGCGAGTTCCTCGGACCGGGCGACATCGGCTTCGACATCGGCGCCCACGTGGGGGGCCGGGTCCGGATCTGGCGGCGGCTGGGCGCGCGGGTGGTCGCGGTCGAGCCACAGCCCGACTGCCTCCGCGTGCTGCGGTTCCTCTTCCGTCGGGACCGGGACGTCGTCATCGTGCCCGAGGCGGTCGGCGCCCGGACCGGGCGGGCGAACCTGGCCGTCTCCACCGCCACACCCACGGTCTCCTCGATGTCGCCGGACTGGATCGAGTCCGTCACGGCTGACCGCAGCTTCGCCCGGGTGCAGTGGGACAGCTCGGTCGAGGTGCAGGTGGCGACCCTGGACGATCTGATCGCGATCCACGGCACCCCGGCCTTCTGCAAAATCGACGTCGAGGGTTTCGAGGCCGACGTGCTGGCCGGGCTCAGCCAGCCGCTGCGCGCGCTCTCCTTCGAGTACCTGCCACCGGCGCACGACGCCGCCCTCGCCGTACTGGACATGGTGCAGCGGCTCGGCGCGCAGGCGGGCGGGTACCGCTACAACTACTCGCCGGTCGAGACGATGCGGTACGCCAGCGACCACTGGCTCGACCTGCCGGAACTGGTACGGCTGCTCGAGCAGTATCGCCCGCTGGGCCGCTCCGGCGACGTCTACGCCCGCCTGGCCAGCGCCGGTGACGCAACCGTGTGACGTGACGCGAGCAGGGGCACCCGCGGCGGGTGCCCCTGCTGCTGATCGTGCTGCCGTACGGGTCAGCTCGCCGGGAAGGTGACCTGGACCGATCCGGACCGGGGGATGGCGACCGCCGTGGCGCTGTCGAAGTCGGTGCCGCCGTACCAGCGGACGGGCCCGGCGTCGCGGAACTCCAACTTCACCTTCTGGGCTCCGATCACCGGGAACCGCACACCGGCCGTGAAGGTCTCGCTGTCGACCACCGCGATCGGGTCACCGGTGACCGAGTTGCGGATCGTCACCCGCCCCCAGCCTGACGTACCGGGCACGGTGACGACCACGGTCGTACCCCGCTTGAGCTGGTAGTCGTAACGGGTTGCCGGGCCGACGGCAGCCGTCACCAGTTCGGCGATGAGCCGGTTGCCGACACCGCCGCTCCACTGGATCGGGTGGTCGGCCGCCTCGAACTGCAACGGCCACCGGTACGGGCCGAGCCAGTCGATCCGGTAGGTGCCGTCGGCGGCGACCTGCGCGTACCGCGTGTCGACGCCGGCCGCGGGTGGGACGATGCCCACCGTCCCCTCGCGGACCGGTCCGCCGTCCGCACCGGTCACCGTGCCGGTGATGGCGGCGCGGGGGTCCAGCTTGACCGTCGGTACGGCCTCGGTCTCGCCCTCGTCGAGGGTGACCTGGCGGGCCTGGCCCTGGTCGCCGGTGCCGCCGTCCTGACCGACCCACTGGGCCCCGTACGGGCTGCTGGTGCCGGGCAGTACGAACAGGTTGTAGGTGCCTGGATCGTCGACCTTCAGGCTCACCGCGCCGGTGGGCCCGGTGAGGGCACTGCACCCGTCCGGGAAGGCGAACGTCCTGGTCTTCCGGACGATGACGCAGATCCCCGCGACCGGTGCGCCGGTGGCCCGGTCGGTGACCGTGGTGTTGATCGTGCCAAGGCGGTGCAGGGTCAACTGCACCTCGCTCTGCTGGTCAGCGTGGACGGTGACGGTTGCTGCCGAGTCCTCGTACCGGTAGCCGTTCGCCCTGGCGGAGATGGTGTGCGTGCCGATCGGTATGTCGGAGAGGATGAGGGAACCGCCCGCACCGCTCCCCGACATGCTGCCGATCTCGGCGGAGAAGTTGCTGATCGCCGAGCCGGTGACGCTGTCCTTGGCGGTGATCCGGACCGTGCCGGTGGGCAGCCGGCTGTCGTCGACCGTGGTGGTCTGGTTCGCCACTACCGTGATCGGGTCGGCCGTCTCCGGAGTCAGCTTGCCGTAGGCGTACTGGACCAGGTTGATCCGCCAGCCGTTGAACTGCACCTCGTAGCTGCCGGGGAAGACCCCGTCGATCCGGTAGCGGCCGTCGTTCCCGGTTTCGGTCGAGAGGTAGTCGCCGCCGCCGGAGAGGAGCACCTGTACACCCGCGATGCCCTGGCCCACGCGGTCGGTGAAGCGGCCGTCGACCGCCCCGCTCGGCAGTAGCTGCTCGTCGACCGTGGTCGACGAGCCGGCGGTGACGTCGTACGCCCGGGCGGTGTCCTGGTCCCGGGTCTGCGGTGACCACTGCCGGGCACCGGAGGGCAGTTGGAAGTAGACCCGGTAACTCGCGGGTAGGAGATTGGTGAGCTGGTAGACGCCGTTGTCGTCGGTGGTGGCGTACCCGAAGTCCGTGTTGCTCTCGGCCGCGACCCGGTAATCCGCGGCCGGGCTGCCGTCCGCCCGGGTCAGCCGGCCGGTGATGGTCCCGGTGGTCAGCTTGGTGTCGTTGACCGTCACCGTCTCGCCGACCGTGACCTGGATCGGTGTCGCGGTGTCGGGGGTGGCGGCGCGGTAGGCGTACTGCACGCCGTTGCCGAAGCGGAAGGAGACCCGGTAGGTGCCCGGCAGCGCGGCGACCGAGTAGGAGCCGTCGACGTCGGTGTGTACGCCGACTCCGACTCCGACACCGTCGCCGTCGAACGGGCTGGCCTCGACCCAGGTGCCGGCCACGCCGTTGCCGGCCGAGTCGGTGAACCGGCCGCTGATGGTGCCGGTCGGCAGCAGGGTGTCGTCGGCGATCGTGCGTCCACCGGCCGTGACCGAGTAGCGGGTCGCGGACTCCTCGTCGACCTGGCCGGGGACGTACTGGCGCGGGTGGCCCGGTGCCTCGATCATGATCAGGTACGCGGACTCCGCCGCCGGCACCTCGGAGAGTTCGTACTGGCCCAACGCGTTGGTGACCGCGCTGCCGTTGAATCCGTCGTCGCTGGTGACGTAGACCTCGACGGTCGGCACCGGAGCGCCATTGTCGGTGATGGTGCCGGCGATCACGCCGGTCGCCTCGGCCGCATGCGCTGGTGCGGCCAGGGCGAGGGTGGCGACGAGCGTCGCGACCACCACCGACCCGAGCCCGCGCAGACGTGAGCTGCTCATGCTTCTTCCTCTGGCTGTGAGGGAAAAGGGCACGGGGTATCGATCGAATGCCGAATCCCCGTGCGGTGCACCCTAGCCGCGCGGTACGACTTGATGATCGACAGCCGTGCGCCCGCACTGCCGCCGCGTACGCCGGAAGACGCTGTGGGCGGTGCGCCCCGCTGGCCGGGTCACACCGCCCACAGGAGACGGAAATCAGTGGCAGGCGCTGGTGCCGCTGTCGTTGTAGGTCTTGCCCGCCTCGGGCACGAACTGCCAGTCGTAGCTGTTGGCGTGCAGGGTGAACTTCAGTACGCCGAACGTGTCGCTGTTACGCGCCTCGCTGTTGGCCTGGATCGTGCCGAAGCTGTAGTGGTCGGCACCACCCATGCCGGCCACGAACGAGCGCAGGCCACGGCTGGTGTCCCGGCCGCCGGTCGGGTTCTGCGGGGCGAACCGCTCGTACTGGTGGTTGTGGCCGAAGACGACCACGTCGGCGTTGTAGTCGTACAGCGCCTGGTAGAGCGGACGGGTCGAGGCGGACGGGGCGTGGTTGGCGCCCGAGGTGAAGAGCGGGTGGTGCCAGTACGCCAACGTGCACGACTTCGGGTTGGCGGCGAGGTCGTTGCGCAGCCACGTCTCCTGGGCCGAACCCGCCGACATGCTGATGTTCGAGTTCAGCGACACGATGTGCCAGTTGCCGAGGTTGTACGAGTAGTACCCCTGACCGGACGGGCCGGCGACGGAACCGAAGTAGCCGTAGTAGCCGGAGGCGCCGGAGGTGTTGTAGTCGTGGTTGCCCGGCGACGGCTTCGTACGCGCCTTGTGCCGGCCCCAGGTCGGTTGGTAGTAGCTGTTGAACTCCGAGGCGGTGCCGTTGCTGTAGACGTTGTCGCCGGTGGTGAAGACCGTTCCGGAGATGTTGTCCAGCAGCGCTGCGGTGGCGCTGTCGCCGGAGCCCGAGGTGGCGATGTCGCCCGCTCCCACCAGGACCGGGTCACCCGAGGGCGGGGCCGTGGTCGGGGTCGGCGACGGGGTCGAGGTGCCGGTCGTGATCACCAACTGGGGTGCGTCGGCGCCGCTCTCCCGGCTGTCGTAGTAGGCGCCGTCGGTGCTGGTGGAGGAGGCTCCGAAGCTGAAGGTCCCGTTCCCCTTCACCGCCGAGGCCACGTTCACCTCGTACCAGCCGTCGGCGGTGACCGAACCGATCGAGCCGAGCGACGCGCCGTCGATGGCCGGCTGGTTGTTCCAGGTCGTACCGGTCTCCGACCAGGTGTTGCTGGAGACCACCTTGAACGCGCCGCCGTTGTTGCTGCCGTCGTTGCCGCTGATCGTGCGCAGCCGCAGCTTGGCGCTGGTCACCGTGCCGCTGACGCCGGTCACGGTGAAGCGCAGGAACATCCGGCGTACGGGCGAGTTGTCGACCGTGATCTGGTTCGACGTGCCGTAGTTGGTCGACGCCGCGTCGCCCTGCACGTACGTGTCGGCGACGGGTGTGAACGTGGACGTGGCGGCCGAGGCGGGGCCGGTCGCCGTGAGCACGGCCGTGGCGGTGGCCGCGACCAGGACCACCGCTGTGCCGGCGGTCAGTCCCAGTCGAATGTGGCGGGTACCCATTCAATGTTCCCTTCGAGCGAAGTGGGGTACGGCGGTCGGAATCTAGGGAATTGAATGGAACGGGATACCCGCCTACGGGTGAACTTTCAGGTGCACAGTGGGCAAAGCCCGCGACGATCCGGATTGTTCACCGAACGCATACCTTCCCGGCGCCTGTCCTGGGTTGTCCGACCGGTTCCGCGCATAGACAGTGGTGCACCGGCGGCGCGAGCCGCGACCGGAACTGGAGGAGGTGCGAGGCGCTTGTACCTGTCGACCATCGGCCGGCCCAAGACCGCGGACGGTCCACCGACCGCCGAGGGGGGCCGGTCCGACCGCCAGCGGCGTCGGCGCCTCGCCCTGGTGAGCGGCAACGTCGTCGCCCTCGGCACGGTCAGCCTGATCACCGACGTCTCCGCCGAGATGGTCAGCGCCGTACTCCCGCTCTACCTGGTGCTGGGATTGCAGCTCAGCCCGCTCGCGTACGGCATGATCGACGGCATCTACACCGGTGCGACCGCGGTGCTGCGCATCGTCGGCGGTTACCTCGCCGACCGGGTCCGGGCGCGCAAGCTGATGGCGGGCATCGGGTACGCGCTCTCCGCCGTGGCGAAGCTGGGCCTGCTCGTCGCCGGCCGGTCGATGGGAGCGATCGGGTTCGTGATCGCGGTCGACCGGATGGGTAAGGGGATCCGCACCGCTCCCCGGGACGCCCTGATCACCGCGTCCAGCCCGCCGGAGGCGCTGGGGCGGGCGTTCGGCGTGCACCGGACCATGGACGCGATCGGCGCCTTCCTCGGACCGTTGGTCGCGCTCGCCGTGCTGGCCGCCGCCGGGCAGTCGTACGACGCGGTCTTTGTCGCCAGCTTCTGCCTGGCCACGCTCGCCGTGGTGGTGCTGGTCCTCTTCGTACGCGACCACCCCGGGTCGGCGCCGGAGCGCGCCCTGCCGGTGCCGGTGCCGGACCGCGCCCTGCCGGTGCCGCGTCGCGAACCGGTCAGTGTGCGCGAGGCGTTGACCCTGCTGCGCGCCCGGCCGGTCCGCCGGCTCACCGCGGCCGCCGGTCTGCTCGGCCTCGCCACGATCGGTGACGGCTTCGTCTATCTGCTCCTGCAACGCCGGGAGGAACTGAGCGTGGTCTGGTTTCCGCTGCTGGCGGTCGGCACCAGCCTGGGTTACCTGTTGCTGGCGGCACCGCTGGGCATGCTCGCCGACCGGTTCGGCCGGCTGCCCGTGATGGTCGGCGGCTACGTCGCGCTGACGGTGACGTACCTGCTGCTCTTCGGGCCGATCGGCGGCTGGCCGCTGCTGGGGCTGGCGCTCGCCCTGTACGGGCTCTTCTACGCGGCCACCGACGGCATCCTGATGGCACTCGCCGGCCCGGTGCTGCCGGAACGGCTGCGCGCCACCGGGATCGCCCTGATCCAGACCGGTCAGGCGCTGGCGTACCTGGTCTCGTCGGTTCTCTTCGGTCTCGCCTGGCAGCAGTGGGGGCCGGCGGTGGCGAGCCGGCTGGCGGCGGCGTGCGTGGCGGTGGCGGTGGTGGCCACCGGATGCCTGCTCGCCACCGAGCCGGCCCTGAGCCGCCGGCGGGTGACCTCGTGAACGGGTTGACCTCCCGGGGCCGGGTGGTGGTGGCCGCGGTCAGCGCGGTGCTCCTCGCCGCGGTCGCGGTCGGCTACATCCGGTTCGCCGCCGACCGGGACGCCGCCGACCGAGACGACGCCGACCGGGCGGTACGGACCTCGGCCCACGGTGAACAGTTGACCCTGGCACCGGGGCCACGGCTGTTGGCCGTGACCGACCGGCACCTGGCCGTCGTCGCGGCCGACGACCCGTCCGGCGAGCGCACCGTCTCCGACGTCGAGTGTGTCCGGGCGTACGCGGCCGCCGGCACCGGCGTCTGCCTCCGTCCCGACTCGCAGTGGGCGTACCGGCTGGTGGTGCTGGACGCACGGCTGGCCGAGACGCGGTCGTTCCCGATCCCGGGGCTGCCGAACCGGGCCCGGGTGTCGGCGAGCGGGCGAATGGTGGCGTGGACGACCTTCGTCGGCGGCGACTCGTACAACAGCGGTGGGTTCTCCACCCGTACCGGAATCCTGGACACCCGCGCGGGGACCCTGGTCAACTCGTTGGAGGAGTTCGCCGTGGTCCGGGACGGGCACCCGTACCGGTCGGTCGACGCCAACTTCTGGGGCGTCACCTTCGCCGGTGACGACAACCTCTTCTACGCGACCATGTCGACCGGTGGGCAGCGTTACCTGATCCAGGGCGACTTCGCGGCGCGTACGGTGCGCACCCTGACCGGCAACGTCGAGTGCCCGTCGCTCTCTCCGGACGGCACCCGGATCGCGTTCAAGCAGGCGATCGGGGGCGACCCGACCAAGGGGTGGCGGCTGAGCGTGCTCGACCTGGCCACCATGGCGACCAGGCCGCTGGCCGAGACGAACAGCGTGGACGACCAGGCCGCCTGGCTCGACGACGCCACCGTCGCCTACACCCTGCGGCAGGCCGACGGCCGGCCGGACATCTGGTCCGTGCCGGCCGACGGGTCGGGCTCGCCCCGACTGCTGGTTCCCGAGGCGGAATCGCCGGCCACTCTCGCCCCGGTCGGCTGACCGGGGCGGGAGCGGCCGGGTCGAGCGGTTCAGCCCCGGTCGCGCCAGGCCGCCGCGAGGGTCGTCCGCCCGTTGGTCCGCAGCAGCGAACCCTCGTAGAGGCGGGCGGCGAGCAGGAGTACGGCCACCGCCCCGGCGAGCAGGACCACCAGCGCCAGCACCGGCTCCCAGGGGGCCGCCTCGCCGAGGAAGAGCCGTACCGGCATGGCGGTGGGTGCCGAGAACGGCACGTACGACAGCACGGTCATCAGGGTGCTGTTGTCGTTGCCGAAGACGACCGCGAAGAACGGCACCAGGACCAGCAGTTGGACCGGCATCGAGACCGATCCGATGTCCTCCTGGCGGCTGACCAGGGCTCCGGTCACCGCCCAGATGGCGGCCAGCAACACGAAGCCGACCACGAAGAACGGGATGAACCAGCCGATCGCCGGGGCGAGTTGGCTCATCATGGTCCCGCTGTCGGTGACCGCCATGCCGACCACGGCGGCGAGTGCGATCAGGACGATCTGCGCGATCGCCAGGGTGCTGGCGGCGACCACCTTGCCGGCCAGCAGTGCGCGTACGGGCACGGTGGCGACCAGGATCTCGACGATCCGGGTCTGCTTCTCCTCGGTGACGCTCTGCGCGATCTGGACCCCGAAGGTGATCGACGTGAAGAAGAAGATCATGCCGAACGCGAGCGGGATCAGGGTGCGTACCACCGGGTCCGCCGCGTCCGGGTCGAGCAGTTGCACCGGGGGAGCGCTGCTCAGCGCCCTGACCACGTCGGTCGGCGCCTCGTCGAGTGCCAGCACCCGGACCCCGGTGGCGTCGGCGACCACGGCCGCGTCGACCTCCTCGTTCAGCACCAGGTCCCGGGCGGCCTGCTCGTCGGCGACCGTGCGCACCTCCAGCCCGGCCCGGTCGAGCGCCTCCGTGGCCTGACTTCCGACCACGGCGACGCTCGACGGCCCGCCGGCGAGCAATGCCGGCAGCACGGTCGCGGCGAGGGTGGTGAGGAGGAAGAAGATTGTGCTGAACAGGAACGCCTTGTCGCGCAGCTTGGTGCTGATCTCACGGCCGGCGACCAGGCCGACGGCCTGCCAGAACGAGGTGGTGGCGCGGGGTGTCCCGGTGCCGGTGGTGGAGGTGTCGACCGGCCGGGTCTGGTTGGTCAGCGTCATTGTGCGATCTCCCGGAAGATTTCGGCGAGCGACGGAACGATCGGGCGGAAGGCGCGGACCGGTTCCCGTTCCAGGACCCGTCGCAGCACCTCCTGGTCGTCGCTGGGCGAGTGGATGTCGATGACCGCCCGCGCCCCGTCGAGGTCGACGATGGTGACGCCGGGCAGGTCCCGTACCCATCCGGCGTCGGTGTCGACGACGAGTTCGTAGCGGGGCGACGCGTGCTGCCGGCGGAGGCTGTCGCGGCTGCCAGCGGCCCGGATGGTGCCGTCCGCGATGATCACCAGGTCGTCGCAGAGCCGTTCCACCACGTCGAGTTGGTGACTGGAGAAGAGGACCGGTACGCCACGCGCGGCCCGGTCCCGCAGCACCCGGACGATCACGTCGACCGCGAGCGGGTCGAGCCCGGAGAAGGGTTCGTCCAGGACCAGCATGACCGGGTCGTGGACCAGCGCCGCGGCGATCTGCGCCCGCTGTTGGTTGCCGAGCGACAGCGTGTCCAGGGTGTCCCCGGCCCGCTCGGTCAGCCCCACCTGCTCCAGCAGGTCGTCGCTGCTGCGCCGGGCCGCCGGGGCGCTCATCCCGTGCAGCCGGCCCAGGTAGACGAGCTGCTCGCGGATCTTCATCTTCGGGTACAGGCCGCGTTCCTCGGGCATGTAACCGAAGCTTCGGCGCGTTGTCCTGGTCAGCGGAGCGCCGTCCCAGGTGACCTCACCCGAGTCCGCGGCGAGGACGCCGAGGATGATGCGCATCGAGGTGGTCTTGCCGGCACCGTTGGCCCCGACGAAACCGGTCATCCGACCCGCCTCGATGGCGAACGAGATGTCGTGCAACACCCGGCGGTCGCCGAACGTCCGGCTCACGGACGCGACGCGGAGCATGCGGTCTCCCTCTGCTGGCGTGGCTCCGGGCCGGGCGGCCCGGAACGTCTTCGCTGAGCGTAGGGGGAGCGACCCGCGTTGACGTCCGGCCCGCGGCGGACCCGCCGGGTCCGCCGCGCGACGGACCCGGCGGGCGCGCCGGGGTCGGCCTCAGCCCTCCGACGTACGCGGGGTGACCACGCCGTGTTCGTACGCGAAGACAACGGCCTGGGTACGGTCGCGCAGTCCCAGTTTCATCAGCACCCGCGACACGTGGGTCTTCACCGTCGCCTCACCGAGCAGCAACTGTTGCGCGATCTCGGCGTTCGACGCGCCCCCGGCGAGCAGCACCAGCACCTCGTGTTCCCGTTCGGTCAGCCCGGCGAGCGGCTCGGCGGCCCGCGCGACCCGGGGCACCGGCACCGCCCCAGCCGCCGGCATCCGCGCTGGCGCCGGTGTGGCGAAGGTGGCGATGACCCGCTTGGTGAGCTGCGGGGCGAGCAGGGCGTCGCCTCGGGCGACCACCCGTACCGCCTCGACCAGGTCCTCCGGGCTGCCGTTCTTGAGCAGGAAGCCGCTCGCGCCGGCCTGTAACGCCGCGAAGAGGTAGTCGTCGCGGTCGAAGGTGGTCAGAATCAGCACCGAGGCGCCGCCGGTCGCCGACCCGGCCACGATCCGCCGGGTGGCTTCCAGGCCGTCCATCACCGGCATCTCGACGTCCATCAGCACCACGTCGGGGCGGTGCCGGATGGTGAGTTCCACCGCCTCCGCACCGTCGGCGGCCTCGCCGACCACCTCGATGTCGTCCTCGATTTCGAGGATGACCCGGAAACCCGCGCGGACCAGACGCTGGTCGTCGACGAGCAGTACCCGGATCGGGTTCATCCGGCCGCCACCCCGCTCTCCGTCACCCGTGCCCCCGTTTCCGGGGCCTCAGTTTCCTGACCCGCCGGGATGTCCGTCTCCGCCTCCAGGG
Source organism: Micromonospora pisi (assembly GCF_003633685.1). Classification (NCBI taxonomy): domain Bacteria; kingdom Bacillati; phylum Actinomycetota; class Actinomycetes; order Micromonosporales; family Micromonosporaceae; genus Micromonospora; species Micromonospora pisi. The sequence goes on from NZ_RBKT01000001.1 coordinate 5,732,118, forward strand.
GGAGGCGGGCCCGGACCCGGAATCCGCCGCCGGGTCGGGCGCCCAGTTCCAGCACCCCGCCGTGCGCCGCGACCCGCTCCCGTATGCCGATCAGTCCGAGTCCGCTGCCGGTCGGGTGCGGTCCGCCGTCGGCGACGGGCGCGTGAGCGGTCGCCGGTGCGCCGTGACCGTTGTCGGCCACGTCCACTTCGATCTCCTTGCGCAGGTATCGGACGCGTACGTCGATCAGGCTCGCGCGGGAGTGTTTGATGGTGTTCGTCAACGCTTCCTGCATGATCCGGTAGATCGCCAGCGAGAGCGAGTCGGTCAACGGCACCGGGTCGCCGAAGGTGCGGTAGTCGACCGTCAGGCCCGCTTCCCGGGCGCCGTTCAGCAGTGTCTCCACCTGGTCCAGCCGGTGCCCGGTCAGCGCCTCGGGGCTGGAACGGTCGGCCTGTCGGAGCACCCCGAGCAGGCGCCGCAACTCGTCGATGGCGGTACGCGCGGTCTGCTCGACCGAGGCCAGGGCGGTCTTCGCCTTCGGCGGGTTCTGGTCCATCACCCGCCGTGCGGCGGCGGCCTGTACACCCATCACCGCCACGTGGTGGGCGACGACGTCGTGCAGTTCGCGGGCGATCCGTACCCGTTCCTGGATCACCGCGCGTTCGGCGAGTTCGGCCTGTGACCGGCGCAGCGCCTCGGTCTGCACCTGCACCTCGTGGTGGCGCAGCGCGGAGAGCCACGCGGTGTTTCCGAACAGGTACGCGAAGACGAAGAACATCAGGTTGAACAGCACCGACATGCCCAACGCGGCGAGCAGTGGCGGCACCGGACCGCTGGCGCCCTCGAACGCGTCCGGTGGAATGTCCGCCACCGACCGTACGGCGCCGAACGCGAGCCAGCAGAACATGGCCACGATGACGACGATCCGGAGTACGGCGGAGCGTCGACGGTTCCGGCCCCAGGCGCCGAGGGTGTAGATGGCGACGAAGAGCGCGACCGGTGAGGCCAGGGTGTCGACGGTGGCCCGTGCCTGGGCGCCGATGAAGAACGCGGCGGTCAGCAACGTGGTCGCCTCGGGCCAGCGGCGTCGCCAGGCCATTGGTGCGGTGACTCCGAGTATCCAGGCGATCTGTTCCGGCCACGATGGCGGTGGGCCCAGCACGAACGTTCCGGAGCTGTTCAGCAGCAGCACGCCGAGCAGGCCGCAGCCGGTCAGCAGCACGCTGAGTTGCCAGTCGTGCCGGCGCTGTCCGGCGGTGGGTCCGGGACGTGCCCAGGCTTGCGTCACCTGCTCGGTCATGGTGCCGGAGCCTAGCTAGCTGGACCGGGGTCGGCGCAATCCGAGGATCTTCCGGCCGACGTCCAGGAGCAGGTCGCGCAGGGTCTCGTCGTCGAGTTCGCGCAGCTCCGGAGTGGACGCCGCGCCGACGATGCCGAGCAGCGCCACCTGGGCGCAGACCTGCCGGCCCGGTCCGGAGAGGTGGCTGGCGAGCAGGTCGCGCGGCTGGTCCAGCAGGATCGAGGCGTTCTGTTCTTCCTTCAGGTGCGGCTTGACCGCGGGATCGGTCTGGAGCAGGCCGATCAGGGCCCGGTGTCGCAGCGCGAGATCCACCCAGCCGGTCAGCATCCGTTCCGCCCGCGCGGTCGGCGTGCGTTGGGCCGAGGCCTCGGCGATCAGGTTCTTCACGTCCTCCACCGCCGGCCGGATCACCGCCGCGAGGATCTCGTCCCGGGTCTTGAAGTGGTGGTAGACCGCCGCCTTGGTGACATGCAACTGGTCGGCGATCATCTGCAACGAGGTGCCGGCGAAGCCGCAGTGGGTGAACAGGTCCAGGGCGGCGTCGATCAGACGGGCACGGGTGCCCTCGGCGGCGACCGGCGCACGCGACGTACTCGAGGTCATCTCTCCTCCTCGAAGGTGCTCGGCAGGACGCGGCCCTAAGCCTAGCCTGCCGCTCAGCAGGCGCTCAGCTTGTCGATCGACAGGCCGCGAGCTAGTCGATCGACCGGACGATAGCTTGCCGATCGGCTAGGTGCCAGCTAGTCGATCGTAAGGTTCGTCACTTGCCGATCGGCTAGTATCGTCCTTGCCGATCGGCTAGCTTCAGGGCCTACCGGCGACACCGTGCCACCGTCTCCTGCTGCTCCTTCGACAGGGCACCCGCCGGCCACGTACGACGCCTTGCTGCCACGAGGCACAAGGACGACATCCCTATCTGTCTCAGGAGCGGATCCCGTGGCAACGTTTCTCTACCGGATAGGCCGGTTCTCGTACCGTCGTCGATGGCTGGTGACCGGCCTCTGGGTGCTGCTGCTGGCGCTGCTGGGCGTCGGCGCGGCAACCATCTCCGGCACCATGTCCAACTCGTTCAGCGTCCCCGGCACCGAGGCGCAGCGCGCCATCGACCACCTCGCCGAACGTTTCCCACAGGCGAATGCCAGCGGTGCCACCGCCCGGGTGGTCTTCGCGGCACCCGCCGGCCAGCAGCTCACCGACCCGGCGAACCGGGCAGCGGTGGGCGACGTGGTCAGGGAACTGGCCCAGGCGCCGAAGGTGGTCAGCGTGGTCGACCCGTTCCAGGCCAACGCGGTCTCGCCCGACGGGCGGTACGCGGTCGCCCAGGCCCGGTACGCCGTACAGGGGCCGGCTCTGGAACCGGCGGACCGGGACGCGCTGACGCACACCGCCGAGGTCGGCCGCGCGGCCGGTCTGACCGTCGAGATCGGTGGCGACGCCCTGCAGACCTCACCCGAGACCGGGATAACCGAGGTGATCGGCATCGTCATCGCCGCCGCCGTGCTGGCGATCACCTTCGGGTCGCTGCTCGCCGCCGGCCTGCCGCTGCTCACCGCGCTTGTCGGAGTCCTGGTCGGACTCGCCGGCATCGCCGTCGCCAGCGGGTTCGTCGACATCAACTCCAACAGCACCATCCTGGCACTGATGCTCGGCATCGCCGTCGGCATCGACTACGCCCTCTTCATCGTCTCCCGGTTCCGGCACGAGGTCGCGGTCCGCCGGGACCCCCTCGAAGCCGCCGGACGGGCGGTCGGCACCGCCGGCTCCGCGGTCGCCTTCGCCGGGCTGACCGTGATCATCGCCCTGGCCGGGCTCTCCGTGGTCGGCATCCCGGTGCTGCGCTCGATGGGGCTGGCCGCCGCCGTCACCGTCGCCATCGCGGTGCTGGTCGCCCTCACCCTGCTGCCGGCCCTGCTCGGCTTCGCCGGCGGTCGGGTCACCGCCGGTCGCCGGATCACCTCCGGCCGGCGCGCCCGCGACCCCGAGTCCGACCTCGGGCCGGCGCCGATGGGCGAGCGGTGGGCCCGGTTCGTCACCCGTCGGCGGGTGCCGGTGCTGGTGCTCGCCGTGCTCGGGTTGGCCCTGGTCGCGGTCCCCGCGGCCGACCTGCGGCTCGGTTTCCCCGACGACGGTACGGCGTCCGCCGAGACCACCCAGCACAAGGCGTACGAGCTGCTCACCTTCGGATTCGGGCCGGGATTCAACGGCCCGCTCACGGTGGTGGTGGACGCCGGTGACGGTGCCGCCGGCGCGGCGGCCGCCGAGGCGACCGGCACGATCAAGGGGCTCGACAACGTCGCCTCGGTCAGCCCACCCGTGATCAGCCCGGACGGCGGCACCGCCCTGCTCAGCGTCATCCCGGGCACCGGTCCCAACGACCCGGCCACCACCGACCTGGTCAACGACATCCGGGCACACCAGGCGGAGCTGCGTACGGCCACCGGCGCCCAGGTCTCGGTCACCGGCTCGACGGCGGTCAACATCGACGCCTCCGACCGGGTCAACGACGCGTTCCTGCCGTACCTGGGGCTCGTCGTCGGCCTGGCGTTCCTGATCCTGCTGCTGATGTTCCGTTCCGTGCTGGTTCCGTTGAAGGCGACCCTCGGCTTCCTGCTCAGTGTCGGGGCCACCTTCGGGGCCATGGTCGCGGTCTTCCAGTGGGGCTGGCTCGGGTCGGTGTTCGGGGTCGAGGAGGCGTCGCCGATCGCACCCATCGTGCCGGTGCTGCTGATCGGCATCCTCTTCGGCCTGGCCATGGACTACCAGGTCTTCCTGGTGACCCGGATGCGTGAGGACCACGTGCACGGCCGGTCGGCCCAGGAGGCGATCGTCACCGGTTTCCGGCACGGCGCACGGGTGGTCACCGCCGCCGCGATCATCATGATCAGCGTCTTCGGTGGCTTCATCTTCGGCGACCAGGTGATGATCCAGTCGATCGGCTTCGCGCTGGCCTTCGGCGTACTCGTGGACGCGTTCGTCGTACGGATGACGATCGTGCCGGCGGTGATGTCGCTGCTGGACCGGGCCGCCTGGTGGCTGCCCCGGTGGTTGGCGCGGATCCTGCCCGAGGTCGACGTCGAGGGGGAGAAGTTGGGCCGGTCCGAGCCGTCGGCCGCGACCAGCCCCGTCGTCGACCCCGAGCTCTCCGCCGCCGGCACCCGCTAGCCGCCAGCCGGCGCCCAGCACGTCTCGCCGACCTGGCATCCGGCACACGGAAGGCGCGCGAACCTGGACCTGAGGTTCGCGCGCCTTCCGTATCGGGTTATGCCGGTGGAACTACTTCTCTGCGAGCAACCGGGCCGCCGCGAGCGCCAGCGGGTCCAGCTCGTCGGGTTCGGACTCGACCCGACGATCCAGCTCGGCCCGCATCCGCGGGTCCCAGAAGAGGCGGATGTGCTCGGCGATCTGGGCCGCCGCCTTCTCGGGTGTCTCGTGGTGGAAGTGCGCCGCGATCTCGTTGGCGAGCCGCACCGAGGGCGAGGTGACCTGATGTGCCATGTCAGTCCGCCAGCACCGGGATGAGCAGTTCGTCCTGCGCGGCCTGGGCGGCGGGCTTGGGGTGCTTCAGCCCGACCTGGACCGCGGTGACCTTGTACTCCGGGCAGTTCGTGGCCCAGTCGGAGTTCTCGGTGGTGACCACGTTCGCGCCGGTCACCGGGTGGTGGAAGGTGGTGTAGACGACGCCGACCGGCATCCGGTCGGAGAGGACCGCGCGCAGCGAGGTGGCGCCGACCCGGCTGGCCAGGGTCACCTCGTCACCGTCGCTGATGCCGCGCACCTCCGCGTCGTGCGGGTGGACTTCGAGTACGTCCTCGGAGTGCCAGGCCACGTTCGCGGTACGCCGGGTCTGCGCCCCGACGTTGTACTGGCTCAGGATCCGGCCGGTGGTCAGGATCAGCGGGTACTTGCGGGTGCTGCGTTCCCGGGTCGGTACGAACGGGGTCTGCACGAACCGCCCCTTGCCGCGTACGAAGCCGTCCACGTGCATCGTGGGCGTTCCCTCGGGAGCGGCCTCGTTGCACGGCCACTGCACACTGCCGAGCTTGTCCAGCTTCTCGAACGAGACACCGGAGAAGGTCGGGGTGAGTGCGGCGATCTCGTCCATGATCTCGCGCGGGTGCTGGTAGCTCATCGGGTAGCCCATCGCCTCCGCGATCTCGCAGACGATCTGCCACTCGTGCTTGCCGGTCTTCGGTGCCATCACCGGCCGTACCCGGTTGATCCGGCGTTCGGCGTTGGTGAAGGTGCCGTCCTTCTCCAGGAAGGAGGTCCCGGGCAGGAAGACGTGCGCGAACTTCGCCGTCTCGTTGAGGAAGAGGTCCTGGACCACGACCAGTTCCATCGCGCCAAGCGCGGCGAAGACGTGCTTGGTGTTCGGGTCGGACTGGGCGATGTCCTCACCCTGTACGAAGATCGCCCGGAAGGTTCCCTCGACCGCGGCGTCGAACATGTTCGGGATGCGCAGCCCCGGCTCGGACAGGAGCGGCCGGCCCCACATGTTCTCGAACACCGTCCGTACGGCGTCGTCGGAGACGTGCCGGTAGCCCGGCAGTTCGTGCGGGAAGGAGCCCATGTCGCAGGAGCCCTGCACGTTGTTCTGGCCGCGCAGCGGGTTGACGCCGACGCCCTCGCGACCGATGTTGCCGGTCACCATGGCGAGGTTCGCCATGCCCATCACCATGGTCGAGCCCTGGCTGTGTTCGGTGACGCCGAGGCCGTAGTAGATCGCGGCGTTGCCGCCGGTGGCGTAGAGCCTCGCCGCGGCCCGCAGTTCCTCGGCCGGTACCCCGGTGATCTCCTCGACCGCCTCGGGGCTGTTCTCAGGCCGGGAGATGAACTCGGCCCAGCCGTCGAAGTCCTCGCACCGCTCGTCGACGAAGGCCCGGTCGTAGAGGCCCTCGGTGAGCACCACGTGGGCCAGCGCGTTCACCACGGCGACGTTGGTGCCGGGGGCGAGCTGGAGGTGGTGGGTGGCCTCGATGTGCGGCGAGCGGACCAGGTCGATCCGGCGCGGGTCGATCACGACGAGCTTCGCGCCCTCGCGCAGCCGGCGCTTCATCCGGGAGGCGAAGACCGGGTGTCCGTCGGTGGGGTTCGCGCCGATCACCAGGATCACGTCCGCCTGGGCGACCGAGCGGAAGTCCTGGGTGCCGGCCGAGGTGCCGAAGGTCTGCTTCAGCCCGTACCCGGTGGGGGAGTGGCAGACCCGGGCACAGGTGTCGACGTTGTTGTTGCCGAACGCGGCCCGGATCATCTTCTGCACCACGTACACCTCTTCGTTTGTGGTGCGTGAGGAGGTGATGCCGCCGATCGCGCCGACGCCGTGCCTGGTCTGGATGTCGAGCATCCGGGTGGCGACGTAGTTGATCGCGGTGTCCCAGTCGACCTTCTGCCACTCGTCGGTGATCTTGTCCCGGACCATCGGTGAGAGCTGCCGGTCGGGGTGGGTGGCGTAGCCGAAGGCGAACCGCCCCTTGACGCAGGAGTGGCCCTCGTTGGCGCCGCCGTCCTTGTACGGCACCATCCGGACCAGTTCGTCACCGCGCAGTTCGGCCTTGAACGAGCAGCCGACCCCGCAGTACGCGCAGGTGGTGATGACGCTGCGGCTCGGCATGCCGAGCTGTACCACCGACTTCTCCTGCAGTGTCGCGGTCGGGCACGCCTGGACGCAGGCGCCGCAGGAGACGCACTCGGAGTCCATGAAGAGCTCGCCGGCGCTCGCGCTGACCTTGGAGCCGAAGCCGCGCCCCTCGATGGTCAACGCGAAGGTGCCCTGGATCTCGCCGCAGGCGCGTACGCAGCGGGAGCAGGCGATGCACTTGGAGGACTCGAAGTCGAAGTACGGGTTGCTGGTGTCCTTGGGCGCGTCGAGGTGGTTGGCGCCCTCGTAGCCGTAGCGCACCTGGCGCAGCCCGACCGCCCCGGACATGTCCTGGAGCTCGCAGTCGCCGTTGGCGGAGCAGGTGAGGCAGTCCAGTGGGTGATCGGAGATGTAGAGCTCCATCACGCCCTGGCGGAGCTTCTCCAGCTTCGGGGTCTGGGTGCGTACCTTCATTCCGGGGGCGACCGGGGTGGTGCAGGAGGCGGGGGTGCCGCGCCGGCCGTCGATCTCCACCAGGCAGAGCCGGCAGGAGCCGAACGCCTCCAGGCTGTCGGTGGCGCAGAGCTTCGGGATGTCGACCCCGCTCATGGCCGCCGCGCGCATCACCGAGGTGCCCTCGGCCACCGTGACCGGCATGCCGTCCACTTCGATCGACACCGTTGCCGGTCCGGGTTTGGCCGGGGTGCCGAGGTCGGGTTCCTTCAACAGGCTCATGGTTGTTTGGCCTCCTCGTAGCGGGCGGTGAAGTCGTCGGGGAAGTGCAGCAGCGCGCTGCGTACGGGATTCGGCGTCAGCCCACCCATGGCGCACAGTGATCCCTCGGTCATCAGCTCGCAGAGATCACCCAGCAGGGCCAGGTTCCCGTCCGGGTCCTCACCCGCAACTATCCGGTCGATCACTTCCACACCGCGTACCGCACCGACCCGGCAGGGGGTGCACTTGCCGCAGGACTCCTCGGCGCAGAACTCCATCGCGAAGCGGGCCATCGATGCCATGTCCACGGTCTCGTCGAAGACCACGATACCGCCGTGGCCGAGCATCGCATCCGCTGCGGCGAACGCCTCGTAGTCCATCGGCAGGTCGAGATTGGACGCCGGCAGGTACTGCCCGAGCGGTCCGCCGACCTGGACCGCGCGGACCGGGCGCCCGGAACGGGTGCCACCGCCGTACTGGTAGATCAGGTCGCTCAGGGTGATGCCGAAGGCGGTTTCGAAGACCCCACCCCGGGCGATGTTGCCGGCGAGCTGGAACACCTGGGTGCCGCGTGAGCGCTCGACGCCGAGGTCCCGGTACGCGGCGGCCCCGTCGGCCAGGATGGCCGGCACCGAGCCGAGCGTGAGGACGTTGTTCACCACTGTCGGCTTGCCGAAGAGCCCGGTGATCGCCGGGATCGGGGGTTTGGCGCGGACCATGCCGCGCTTGCCCTCCAGGCTCTCCAGCATCGCGGTCTCCTCACCGCAGATGTACGCCCCCGCGCCGACCCGTACGAAGAGGTCGAAGCGCAGCTCCGAGCCGAGCACGTGCTCGCCCAGCCACCCCTGGGTACGGGCGATGTCGATCGCCTGCCGGAGCGCGCGTACGGCGTCGGGGTATTCGGAGCGGACGTAGATGTAGCCCTCGCTGGCCCCGACCGCGTGGGCGGCGATGGTCATGCCCTCGATCAGGGTGAACGGGTCGCCCTCCATCAGCATCCGGTCGGCGAATGTCCCGCTGTCGCCCTCGTCCGCGTTGCAGCAGATGAACTTGAGCGGGCCGGGGGTGTCGAGCACGGTCTTCCACTTGATGCCGGCGGGGAAGCCGGCGCCGCCGCGTCCGCGCAGGCCGGATTCGGTGACCTCGGCGACCACCTCGGCCGGGGTCAGGCTCAGCGCCCGGCGGAGCCCGGCCAGGCCGCCGTGCGCGACGTAGTCCTGCGGGGAGAGGGGGTCGGTGACCCCGACCCGGGCGAAGCAGAGCCGGGTCTGGTCCCGTAGCCACGGCAGGTCCTCGACCACGCCCTGGCAGAGGTCGTGGTCGGCGCCGTCGAGCAGTCCTTCGGCGACGAGTCCGGCGACGTCGTCCGGTCCGACCGGCCCATAGCCGATCCGGCCGCGTTCGGTCTCGACCTCGACCAGGGTTTCCAGCCAGAGCATGCCGCGTGATCCGTTGCGGACCAGTCGGATCGGTCGGCCGGCGGCTGCCGCCTCATGTTCGATCGTCGCGGCGACCAGGTCGGCGCCGACGGAGAGCGCGGCCGAGTCGCGGGGTACGTAGATCGTGACCGGGGTCGTCATGAGCTCACCGTTTCCGTGACCAGGATGGCGTCCAGCCGCTTCGCGTCGACCCGGCCGAGGACCCGGCCGTTGACCTGGGCGGCCGGGCCGAGGGCACAGTTGCCGAGGCAGAACACCTGTTCGAGGGTGACCGAGCCGTCCGATGTGGTCTGTCCGACCTTGATGCCGAGCACCTGTTCGGCATGTGAGACGACCTGTTCGGCGCCGACCGACTGGCAGGCTTCGGCTCGGCAGAGCTTGATCGTGGTGCGGCCGGCGGGTTCGGAGCGGAAGTCCGAGTAGAAGGTGATCACGCCGTGGACGTCGGCGCGGGAGAGGTTCAGCTCCGCGGCCAGCACCGGCACGATCTCCTGGTCGACCCAGCCGAATTCCTCCTGGATCCGGTGCAGGATCGGCAATAGCGCCCCTCGATCGCCTCGGTGTGCCGCGACCAGCGCACGCACCCGGTCCTTGACCGAGGTATCAGGACTGTCCACTGCCATCCCACCTCCACATTGCCCACCGCTACCGGTGTTTACAATACTGTAGCCTGAATATCGTATGCAATACTGGCTCGTTTTGCCCCGCCACACGGGCCGGCACCAGCCGGCTGACCTGGGGTCCCTGCCGCACACCGAAACGATTTCCGGATGTGCCGTGGGTGGCATTCGTACCCCCGGGACGGTCGGGGTCGTGCCGACGAGGCGGCGTCCTGCGTCCATCATGCTGCACCGGACGCCACCATGACAGGTTGATCTTTGTTGAGATATGTGCGACGTTGCGCCGATGGGGATTCGGCAGCGGGCACTCGTCACCGGCGGATCACGCGGCGTCGGCGCGGCCGTCGCCGTCACACTCGCGCGGGCCGGCTACACGATCGCCGTGCAGTGCCGGGCGGACATCACGTCGGCCCGGTCGGTCCTCGAATCGCTCCCCGGCGACGGGCACACCATCGTCACCGGTGACCTGGCCGACCCGGCCGGGGCGCAGGCGTCGGTCACCGCCGCGGTCGAGGCGCTCGGCGGGGTGGACCTGCTGGTCAACAACGCCGGCCGGTACGTCGAACTCCCCGTCACCACCACCTCGTACGCCGACTGGCAGGCGAACTGGCGGGAGACCCTCGACGTCAACCTGCACGGCGCCGCGAACGTCACCTGGTGCGTGGTGCACCACCTGCTCGGCCGCCCCGAGGGTCCGGCGGGTGGACGGATCGTCAACATCGGTTCCCGGGGCGCGTTCCGGGGCGAGCCGCACGCGCCCGCGTACGGCGCCAGCAAGGCCGCACTGCACTCACTGACCCAGTCCCTCGCCGTCGACCTCGCCCCGCACGGCATCGCCGTCGCGGCGGTCGCGCCGGGCTTCATCCGTACCGAGATGGTCGCGCCCCTGCTCGACGGCCCGGACGGTGACGCCGTCCGGGCGCAGAGCCCGTTCAACCGGGTCGCCGAGCCGGCCGAGGTCGCCGCCGCGGTCGCCTGGCTCGCCGCACCGGAGGCGGTCTGGGCCAGCGGTGCGATCCTCGACCTCAACGGCGCCTCACACCTCCGCTGACCGGTGCCCCACGACGATGGGCTGAGCCTGCGACACGCGACGGGGCCTGCGGCACGCGACGGGTCCTGACCCCGGGCCGGGGCGTCAGGTCATCGCCTGGACGGACGCCTCCGACCCGGCCGCCTCGACGTTCCACTGTTTACCGAGAGCGGTCAGGCCCTCCAGGGCGATCCGCCCGTACTCGACCGGCACCTGCGGGTCGGCGACGAGTCGGCCGTCGTGCACGTCGAGGCCGAGCATCGTACGGACGAAGAGCATCGGCGCCGCCGCCGACCAGGCCTGCGGGCTGCACGCGGTCGGGTACGGCACCGGCAACCGGCCGTACGAGCGGTCGTAGCCGGAGAACGCCTCGGGCAGCCGGTAGCCGGAGTACTTGGCCGCCTCCATCATGGCCATGATGATGCGGTTCGCCTCCTGCCGGAAGCCGTAGCGGGCCAGGCCGGCGGCGATCAGCGAGTTGTCGTGTGGCCAGACCGTGCCCGAGTGGTAGCCGATCGGGTTGAACCCCCGGTCCTGGCTGGAGGTGGTACGGATGCCCCAGCCGGAGAACATCGCCTCCGACATCAACTGGTTCGCCAGGATGATCGCCCGCCCGGGTGTGACGATCCCGCTCCAGAGCAGCTGACCCATGTTCGACGTCATCGAGTCGATCTTGCGCTTGTCGCCGTCGAGTCCGACCGCGTAGTACCCGCCGCGCTCGTCGATCCAGAAGTCCCGGTTGAACCGCTCGTACAGCTCGGCGGCCTGGGCGCGTTGCCGCTGGGCCAGCTCCGGGTTGCGTAACGGACCGTCGGCCAGCTCCGCGACGCGCCTTCTCGCGTCGTAGGTGTAGCCCTGGATCTCACAGGTGGCGATCGGCAGCACCGGGATGGACCCGTCGGCGAACTTGATCCCGTCCCACGAGTCGCGCCAGCACTGGTTGCCGAGTCCCTGGCTGGAGCGGGTGGCGTACTCGATGTAGCCGTCCCCGTCCGGATCGCCGTAGTGGTCCATCCAGTACAACGCGGCGTCGATGTTCTCCCGGAAACCGAGCACGAACTCGTCGTCGTGGGTCCACCGCCAGTACTCGGAGAGCAGGATGAGCCAGAGCTGGGTGGCGTCGGCGGTGCCGTAGTACGGGTCGTGCGGCTTCTGCTTCAACTGGGTGAGCTCGCCGCTGCGGATTTCGTGCAGGATCTTTCCGGGCTCCTCGTCCCGGAAGTCGTCGAAGTGGCGGCCCTGGGCGGTCGCGAGCGCGAGCAGCGTGCCCCTGGCCAGGGTGGGCCCGAAGGCCATTGTCTGATAGGCACTGATCAGGGAGTCGCGGCCGAAGATGGTGAGGAACCAGGGCAGCCCGGCCGCGGGGAGGATGATCGGTACCCCGCCCGCGGACTTCTCGATCCGGAGTGCGCCCAGATCCGACTTCGACTTCTCCATCACGTCGCGGAGCAGTTCCGACTCGAGCCGCCAGGTGGGACACTCCCTGCTCCAGGTACTGATCGCGTCGTCCCGATCGCTGTCGAATGCCTCACCGAAACGCCGATGTTTCGGCGCCACCTGCAGCGGGCCGAACTCGAGCGGGATCGTGAGTTCGCAGCGCCATGCCTGGTCCGGTTCGAGGTCCACCCGCCAGATCAGTTCGTCGCCCTCGGTCCGGTCGGCCGGCGGCACCGCCTGCACCCGGGTGCTGGCACGGAAGGTGCCGTTCGTATATGAGAAGTCCAGGTACGTGCCATCCGACCCGTGCCGGCGGGTGATCGTCTCAGAGCGGTCCGAGATGCACTCCTTGATCTCGAAGAGGTCGGCGAAGTCGGTGCCCGCCGACAACCTCAGGTCGAACGAGATCGGTTCGTTCGTGAAGTTCTCCAGTTCGACCCGCTCGTGCATACCGTCACTGATGAAGCGCTGCCGCCGTACGCCGATGCTGCTCGACGGTATGCCGTCGATGTCGGCGTTGGTGAGGAAGAAGGCCGCCGAGTAGTCCTCCACCGTCCCGGAACTCAGCAGCAGGAGCGGTTTGTCCGCGATGCGGAGTTCCCACCGGCTGAGGAACCGGGTGTCGTCGTGGACCAGCCCGCCGATGGAACCCTGCGGAATGTCGCCGGTCGCGTCCGAGATCATGAACGATCTGCCCTCGACCACCGCGACCGCGTCCGGGCCCAGCTCCGGCGGCAGATCGCGGACAACCGCGCTCGGTACCTCGGTTTCCGAGACCACCCCGGGCATCGGGTCGGCCGGAGTTGGCCTGCGCGCTCGGTCTGTCACGTACGCCTCCAGGGAAGAGGAACGGTGACGCCATCAGCTTGGTCCAGCCTAGTTCCCGTCGTAGCGGGCAGTCGGACAATCCAGCTGCTGAGCAGCGGAGACAGGGCTGCCAAGGGGGATCACCGCAGCGGGCGGGCTGCGGGAGAACGGGACGGCCGGGCCGTTGTCACCGAGGCGGCGCTAGTCCTCGCCGGTCGCGGCGAGCAGAGCGCGGGCCTCGGCCACGAAGCGGGCGCCGGGGCCGGACAGCACCCGCCGGTCCCCGCTCTGGTGCAGCACCAGCGCCTCGGCGACCAGCGGATGGTGCGGATGTCGGGAGAGGTACCAGCGGCCCGCCTCGACCTTGGCGCAGAGGCGCCCGTCGGCGGCGAACCGCAGGGCCCGACACGCGTTGAGTACGGCCTCACCCTGCCTGCCCTGGGCCAGTGCCCAGTCGAGCTGCTGGCAGATGGCCCAGCGCAGCCGTTGCGCCGGAACCGGGGCGAAGACCCGGTCCGGCGGCGGGCCGGTCACCGCCAGGCCGTACCGGCGGCAGACCTCGACCTGGAGTACCAGTTCGGGGCTTCCCGGATGGCCGGTACCGGGGATGACGTGGGCGCTGCCGTCGGTGGCACCGGTCACCCGTACCTCGAACGGGCAGGTGCCGAGCGTTCGGGCGGTGGCGGTGGTGACGGCGGTCAGGTCCAGTCCCCGGCCCGGGCAGCGGTCGATCGTCCGGCCGAGCGCGGTCCCGACCCGGAACTGGTGTGCCGCGCTGCCGGCGCGGGCCACCACCGCCAGCACCTCTACATCGCTGTGCGGGGGAGCGAATCCTCCCAGCACCGCCGAGCCGTGCAGATAGAGGCCGATCAGGTCGGCACCGGACAGGGTGTGCATGACCGTGGCGAGCTGCCGCGCGTACCCGACCACCCGGTGAGGGGCGCGCGCAGCGACGGTCATGAGTACAGATGGTAGTGGTCAATCGATTCCCGTCCGACCCGCCAACGGTCAGACCGATCTGCCGATAACCTGGTCTGCGCCGCCAGCCCCACGCCGCCGCGTTAGGAAGGGCCCCTTCCTATCGAAAGCGATAACAAGGGGCCCTTCCTTACATCGGGTCGTAGCGCGAGGAGCCGCATGCTCGACACACGCCTGTTCCACCATCTGGTGAGTTGGCTGGGGCAGTGGCCCACCCGACGGCCGTTGCACGTGGTGGGCTCGGAGCGGCGGATCCTGCCGGCGTGGGACGGTCAGGTCCGGCCGGCGCTCGGGGTCGCCGCCCCCGAGGGCACGGTGCTGTCGGTCCCGCCCGACCGGGTGGCTGCCGTACGAGAGTTGACCGACCGCCCCCTCGACGACCTGCTCGCCGCGCTGCCAGCGGCGGTCGGCGACACCGGTTGGCGGACGTACCCGGCGGTGTTCCGGTACTCGCTTGCGCCGACACCGTTGCCGGACGCGGGGCAGTGGGTCCCCGCGGACGATCCGACGCTGCCGGCGTGGCTGCGCCCCTTCGGTGACGTACTGGTGGCCCGGGACAGCGACGGCGAGTACCTCGCCGGGGTGGGGATCAAGCGGCACGACCGGTACGGCCACGAGTTGTCGGTCGGCACCTCGCCGGCCGCCCGGGGGCGGGGTCTGGCCCGGCGTCTGGTGGCGCAGGCCGCCCGCCGGGTGCTGGACGAGGGCGCGGTTCCGACCTACCTGCACGCCCCGGAGAACGCCGCCTCGGCCCGGGTCGCGGAGGCCGCCGGGTTCCCGTCGCGCGGGTGGATGTCGTACGGGGTCTTCAAGGCGGAGTAGTCCCGATCTGGATCTGCTGACCGGTTCCCTGGTGGGTCACCGGTTTCCTTTGGTTGGGCTGTGGTGGGTTGACAACGTATCGACCAGGATGGTCGTATCGATAGCAGTTAACACTCCTTACAGTTTGATGTCGGCCGATCCTGACCAGGAGGACCTGATGTCCCAACCATTCCGGCGCGGACGGTGGGCGTTCGCGGTCACCGCCGCGACCGCCCTGCTCTTGACGATCGCCCCGGCCGCCTCCGCGCGTGAGACCGGCGCGGCGGACGGCTCGGCCCGGACCGGCGACGTCGTGGCCGCCGCACCCGCCACCTTCACCCACCCGGGGGTGCTGGTCAGCCGCCCGCAGCTCGACTTCATCCGGTCCCGGGTGAACGCGAACGCGCAGCCGTGGAAGGCCGCCTACGACCAGATGATGGCGAGCCGGTACGCCTCGCTGACCCGTACCGCCCGGCCACGGGCAGTGGTCGAGTGCGGGTCGTACTCGAACCCGAACAACGGCTGCACCGACGAGCGTGAGGACGCGCTGGCCGCGTACACGCTGGCGCTCGCCTGGTACATCACCCAGGACAGCCGGTACGCCACCAAGGCCATCCAGATCATGGACGCCTGGTCGGCGACCATCCAGGACCACACCAACAGCAACGCGCCGCTCCAGACCGCCTGGGCCGGATCGTCCTGGCCGCGCGCCGCGGAGATCATCCGCTACACCTACAGCGGCTGGTCGGCGGCGAACATCACCCGCTTCGGCACCATGCTCCGCAACGTCTACCTGCCCGAGATCATCAACGGGAACACGTACAGCAACGGCAACTGGGAACTGAGCATGATGGAGGCGTCCATCGGCATCTCGGTCTTCCTCGAGGACCGGTCGGTCTACGACCGGGCACTGGCCAAGTTCCGTGCCCGGGTGCCCGCCTTCATCTACCTGACCAGCGACGGCGCCTTCCCCCGTGGGCCCGCCGGCAGCACCATCGACACCCGGGCCGAGGTCGCCAGCTACTGGCAGGGGCAGAACACCTTCGTGGACGGTCTGTCCCAGGAGACCTGCCGCGACTTCACCCACACCGGGTACGGCATCTCGGCCATCGCGCACGTCGCCGAGACCACCCGCCACCAGGGCCAGGACATCTACCCCGAACTCCAGGACCGGCTGCGGCACGCGCTCGGCTTCCACGCCAAGTACCAGCTCGGCGAGGCGATCCCGAGCTGGCTCTGCGGCGGCAGCCTGACCACGGGCCTCGGCCCGGTCACCGAGGTCGGCTTCAACGCGCTGAACAACCGGATGGGCATCGCGATGACCAACACCCAGCGGCTCACCGAGCAGCAGCGGCCCGCCGGCACCAACAACCTCTTCGTCGCCTGGGAGACCCTGACCCACGCGGGCAACCCCAACTGACCGTACGGCGCCACGGGAAGTCGCCGGCACATCCGCGCCCACGGGTGTGCCGGCGCACCCGTACCGGTGCGGCGCCCCCGGTCAGGGTTGGCCGTCCGGCAGTGTCCAGAACAGCAGGCCCGCACCGACCAGCAGCAGGCTGACCAGGCTGGCGACGGCGCGTAGCGTGTTCCAGCCGGTCCAGCGGGAGGCGTACTCCGCCCAGCGTCGCGCCGCCTCCGCCGGATCCGCCGGTACGCCCGCAGCCGCCAGCGCCTCGTTCATCGGCACGTTGACCAGCATCGTCGGCAGGAACGCGCCCAGCAGGTAGGTCGCCGAGGCGAGCAGGAACAGCAGGGCCGCCGTCCGCTGCCCGAGCACCAGCAGAAGTACGCCGGTGAGCGCCGCCGCGATCGGCGTACCGACGAAGGTGAGCAGGAAGACCGGGTTCAGGATCTTCTGGTTCATGCTGGTCATGCCCCGGATCGCGGTCTGCGCGTCGGTGCCGGTCAGGCCCGGCAGCACCGAGTTCGAATAGGCGAGGAAGACGCCGCCCACCGCCCCGGTCAGGGCCACGGTCACCGCCGCCGCGACCGCGACCAGCGTGTTCGTCGTACTCATTCCGGCTCTCCGCTCTCCGTCATGCCACCGAGTCAACCCGGGCACAACGGCAGCGGGAATCCGTCAGGCTCTCGCCCCCATACGTCGGCGTCCACGTCACCGCTCGCCCGGCGCTAGCCTGGCCCGTATGGACGCACTCGCCGGGTTGCTGGACGGGCCGAGGGCACGCGGTGCGTTCCTGATCCGTTCGGTCTTCGACCCACCCTGGGCGGTACGGATCCAGGACGGCGCACCGCTGACCCTGATGTCGATGCAACGCGGTACGGCGTGGGTGCTGCCCGAGCGGGGCGAACCGGTCCGGCTGCGCCCCGGCGACGTGGCCATCCGGCGGGGGCCGGAGCCGTACACCGTCGTCGACGATCCGGCCACCCGGCCGCGTGCGGTGATCCATCCGGGCGAGCGGAGCACCAGCCCGGGCGGCGACGAGCTCTGCGAGGTGATGGACCTCGGCGTACGCACCTGGGGCGAGCGCGCCGACGGTGCGGCGGTGCTGCTCAGCGGCACGTACCAGTTCGAGGGGGAGGTGAGCCGGCGGCTGTTGCGGGCGCTGCCGGACCTGCTGGTGCTGCCCGGCGAGGCGTGGCACAGCCCGCTGGTGGGCCTGCTTGCCGAGGAGATGACCAGGGACGAACCGGGTCAGGAGGTGGTCCTCGACCGGCTGCTCGACCTGCTGCTGATCGCCGTACTCCGGGCCTGGTTCTCCCGTCCGTCGGCGGCGCCGGCGTGGTTCCGGGCGCACGGCGACCCGGTGGTGGGGCGGGCGCTGCGGTTGCTGCACGAGGACCCGGCACGGTCGTGGACGGTGGCGGAGTTGGCCGCCGGGACCGGGGTGTCCCGGGCGGCACTGGCCCGTCGCTTCACCGACCTCGTCGGGGAGCCGCCGATGGCCTATCTGACCGGCTGGCGGCTGGCGCTCGCCGCCGACCTGTTGCGGGAGCCGGACGCGACGATCGGTTCGGTGGCCCGCCGGGTGGGTTACGGCAGCCCGTTCGCGCTCAGCGCGGCGTTCAAGCGGGTTCGCGGACTTTCCCCGGCTGAGTACCGCCTCCAGGGACCGGCAGGGAGCGGATGCTGAACCGGCCGGCGGACGGGTCCGGGACGGTGTCGCCCCGGACCCGGCCCGGCCGCGGCGGGCGGCGGCTCAGAGGCCGATCCTGCCCACGCCCACACCGGCCGAGACGGTGGCCGGCACCGTTGCCGGATCGTCCACGGTGTACGGGTAGTAGGTCCGGGGCTCGACCACCGTGCCGGCGGTCTGCGGCGCACCGGAGTTGACGTAGCGGTTGTTCCGTTCGACCACGCGGCCCGGTCCGCTCTTGTCGTAACCGACGTAGATCGGATGGGCCACGTTCTCGAAGTAGTTGCCCTCCACCATCAGGCCGGCGTTCTCGGTCGACGCTATGCCGTAGAGAGCGTTGTTCCGGTAGTAGTTGTTGAACACGTGCACCGGGTCGGCGAAGCGCACCCGGGGGTGTCGCTGGTCGGTGCCGTCGAAGAAGTTGTGGTGGTACGTGACCCGCAGCTTGCCGATGTCGGCCGGGTAGTTGTCCGAGTGCCCGACCAGGCTCGACTTGCTGTGGTGGTGGAAGTGGTTCCACGACACGGTGACGTAGTCCGACTCGCGTTTGATGTCGAGCAGACCGTCGTACCCGTCGGAGAGGTCGTTGTGGTCGATCCAGACGTGGTGGGCCTTGTTGGTGACGCTGATCGAGTCGTCCTCGGCGCCGGTGAACCTGATGTTGCGGATGATGACGTTGTTGCCCGGCCGGGTGGTGGAGCCGAGTTGGAGGCCGCCGCCGGTGATCTCGGCGGTGCTGCCCACGCCGAGGATGCTCTTGTTGGCGACCACGGTGACCATGTCGGAGATCTGGATCCGGCCGGAGACCCGGATGACGTACGGCCCGGCCCGCCCGACGTAGTCCTCCAGGGCGGCGCCGGTGGTGACGGTGACGGTGGGTCCGCCAGCGCCACCGGTGGTGCCGTTGAAGCCGAGGGCGTTCACCGAGGCGAATCCGATCGGGGTGTCGGCCAGCGCGTTCGTGGCTCCGGCGACGCGGTGCGAGGAGTCGTCGACGGTGGTGTGCGGGCGGGCCTGGGCCGGGCCGCCTGCGCTGATCAGCGTGCTGACCAGGACTGTGACGAGGCCGGCGACCAGGGTGAGCGGGCGGGGGCGGGAAGAGGAGCGGGTGGTGGTGGATGAGTTCATTCCAGCGCTTCTTTCTCGGTCCGGGGCTGCTGTCGGGCGACGGACCGGAGGCCGGGGCGGGTGTCACCCGGACCGGGACGGGTCCGGGCGGCGAAGGAAAGCGCTTTCCTTGCATCTCACCATACGGCGATAAAACGAGGCTCGTCAATGAAGCGGTGGTTGTCTGCCCGACCCGGTCCGCCGTGGCTGGTGAACACCATCGGTTCCCGTGCCGCCGTGACGGCTATCCCGGCGACGGTGAACGGTTGCCCGCGATGGTGACGCGCTCGCCGGAGTGCGCCCGCACCGTCGCGGGAAAACTGGCCCCCGGCAGTCGGGGATGCTGGCCAGGTCGGTGACGATGGTCCGGGAGACCTCGATCAGCCGCTGGTTGGTGGACCGGGCGTGGCGGCGGATGCGGGCGAACGCCTCGTCCACACTGACGCCGTCCCGCTGGGCGATGGCTCCCTTTGCCTGTTCGATGGTGACCCGGCTGTTCAGCGCGCTCTGAAGTTGTGCGCTGAGTTCCTCGCCCCGGGAGATGGCACGTTCGTGCAGGATGGCGATCGACGCCAGGTCGGCCAGTGCCTGCACGATGGGGATGTCGTCGCTTCCGAGTTGGTTCGTGCTCGTGCCGAAGACGTTGAGCGCGCCGATGACCTGTGAACGAAGACGGAGCGGAAAGGCGTGCACCGAGCGGAATCCCGCCGCCGTGGCCGGTGGCACGAAGTTGTCCGGCTCGGCGTCCGGCTCCGGTTGGTCGGCGATCGCCGCGAACGCCCGTACCCATCGGTCCGCCGGGCGATTCATGGCCACGCCTTGATCACATCGCAGCCTGGTTGCCGGGTCGGGCCGGAATGTGCCTGTGAGGACATCGACATGGGCGCACTTTCCGGTTGATCAGAGGCGCCGCCGGAGTGGTGAGCGACATCAGCAGAGCCAGGGGAACGATACATCTCGAGATCCGCGCGGCTGGTCGAATCGCCCGCGCCAACTTCAGCAGGACTTGTTGACCGCGCCCCTGAGCTGGGATAACGTGGTCATATCCATCATTGGATGTTGCCCCAGACCTCGGCAATGAAAAAGTTTCCGAAGGTGGGACCCTGTGACCTACCCGCGACTGGGGTAGGACTGGAACCCGGCGCGCGTCAAGCAGTCGGCGCCGTGTCTACTATTCATCAACGCTAAGCACCCTGTTGTCGTGCCGGGTCAGGTGGCGCCGGATTGCGTGTCCGCCTGTATCGACGAAGGTATTGGTATCGCCAGTATGCCGGCTTAGCGATGTCGCCGTGCCCCCATGATCGCGTTGCGACGACGGTCGACGACGACCGTCCATTTCTGGTTGCCCCGGGGTGTCCGGAAATCAGGCGCGCAACATCGACACTGTGACCAGTTCTGGTCCGATCCTCGTGCGAGTTCGTTCGGCCCTCCAGGGTGATGCCGGGCGGAAGGATGACACCATGGACGACAAGTCAATCTTCGAGAACCACATCAATGAAGGAACATTCACCGCCGACTGGTTGTCGAATCCCGGCAGCTCTTCATCGATGACCGCGGTGGCGGTCGCCGCGGCTGATTCCACGCCCCGCCCCGAGCACCAAAAACCAGTCGCCGCGACGATGAAGTCTGGTTGGCGTCGGTCCGGGACGGTCCTGCTGGCCGCCACGGTGGTGTGTGGAACGGCGATGCTCGTCATGTCGGTCGGCGCGCCGTCGACCATTGACGCCATGCCCGCGCTCATGCGGTCGATCTGGCACGTCGGCCTCGTGTTCATCGGCATCATCGGTCTGGTCGGCATCGTCTGGCGCGGTGACCTGGCGGTGGGTCTCGCGCTGCAGCTCGGCTCGCTGATCCTGCTGGCAACCGCCGCCAGCATGTACGCGGTCGCGCTGTTCGCCGCTCCCGGTACGGCCGCCACGCTCGCGGGGGTGTCCATCGCCGCCATTCCGGTCGTCTCCCTCTGGGGTGCCGGACAGATCGTGGGGAAGCTGGACGGGCTGCGGCAGGTCGACCGGCATGTTAGTTCAGATCGCGATTGACGACGGCTGGCGATAGCTGGCAAACCATTTCGGCCGGCGCCCGGTGAAGCTCGTTCATGTTGCGGTCGCGGCGTGGATCGGGGTAATTCCGTGCCCAATTTTGAGACCTGTGAAGTGCGTTTGTCAAAAAGCGGTCACCTGGTGGCGGATGCTCTTGACTCGGATTTAACGTACAGATATGAGTCAGCCGCCGTAATGGATGTGCGGAGGCGAAAGGAAAACATCATGTGGGGAAGACGTATTGCCATTGTGGCCGTGGCCGCCACCGTGACCGCGCTCTGTGGTGCGGCTCCCGCCCTGGCGGCCGGGGCGGGACAGACTTTGTACGGCGACCTGAACGGGGACCGGCGTACGGACCTTGCCCGGCTCACCTCGGCACCACCGGACAGGTGTGCGGTCCTGGTGCAACTGGGAAAGGCGGGTGGTGGTTACCAGAGCCCGAAGTTGTACGCCTATCCCAACCCCGCCGGAGCCGGGGCGGTCCTCCAGTGCCCGGACATCGGGACGCTGGTCGACCTCGGCCGGAATGGCTCCATGGAGATCGTCGTCGGATGGTTCGCCGGGCGCCCGATCGGGGTGGAACACGATCTGCTGATCCTGCGGGACTTCCGCCCCTCGGGCGGGATCGACGGGCTGTATCAGCCCAGTCACATCGACGTGGCCGACTTCAACGGGGACGGGCGCAAGGATGTGTACGAGTGGACCGACCAGGGTGAGGGGATCACCACCCTCCTGAACACCCCGGACGGGGGTCTGGCCCCGGGAGAACTGCGGTTCTGCGCCACCCCGGTCCAGGCGCCGTTACTGGCCGACTTCACCGGGGACCGGGCCACCGAGGTGGTGATGTCCTACTACGAGCGCTGCGGTGCCCCCCAGTCCGGCGTGGCCGTGCTCTTCCCCGACGGCGACGCGGACTACCTGGTGGAGGACCCGACCGGCGAGCTGGTCTGGAGCAGCGCAATCGTGGACGCCGACCTGGACGGCAGACCGGACGTCCGCACCGTGAACGAGGTGACCGGTGAGGTGTCGCACTATCTGGTCCGTCCGCCGGCCAGGTTCCTTGTGGCGCCCACCCCGGCACCGGATGTCGCCGTGGTCACCGCACCCGTACCGATGCCCATCCCGGTGCTGGCAAACGACGCGGTGACGGTCGCCGCGCGGGTGGAGATCGACACGCCGCCACGGTACGGCCGGGTCGAGATCACGCCCCAGAAGACCCTGGTCTACATCCCCCCGGCGACACCTCCGGCGACCCAGGACACCTTCAGCTACCGGGTGATCGACGACGGCAAGGTCGCCGTCGCCCCGGTTGTCGTCGAACTCCGGCTCACGCCCGCCCGGTCGACCGGCGCACCCGCGGTCGTACCCAACAGCACCGAAACCGCTCGATCGCCGGGCGTCTGACCACCGTCGCCCTGGGTGACGGCGGTATTCCGATCGCCGAGCAAGTTGACCAGAGATCTGGATTGGAGGAGCTATGTGGAGAAGACGTATCGCCCTGGTGGCCGCGGTGACGACGATGGCGGCGGTGGGTGGCGTTCCTGGTGTCGCTCGGGCCGCCGGACCGGGTGCCTACATCACCGGAGACCTGACCGGTGACGGTGTGGCCGACCGGGTCGCCCTGGTCGACGTCGGCCCGGACGAATGCGGCGTGGTGCTGGAGTCGGGCCGGTTGGGCGGCGGGTTCGACCCGCCGACCGCCTACTTCTACACCGACCCCCCGGGCGCGGGTACGCCCGACGACTGCCCCGATGTCGGCACCGTCCTCGATCTTGCCGGGGACGGCTCGGTCGACCTGCTGGTGGGGTGGTCCCGTGGCCGGCCCGCCGGAAGTGACGTCGATCTGCTGGTACTGGAGAACTTCAGTCCGGCGGACGGCTTTGTCGCCCTACCCCGGCCCGAGTACATAGGGTCGGCGAATTTTAACGGTGACCTGAACCGGGACATCTACGAGTGGTCCAACGCCGACCGGATGTTCGCCACCTACCTGAACGACCCGGTCGGACACCTCACCGCGGGCCCGATGCGGTTCTGCGGCAGCGGCCTGGCCGTCAAGCTGGCCGACGTCAACCGCAACGGCGCGTCGGACGCGGTGATCACCTATGAGCAGGGCTGCGACGACGCCTCGTCCGGCGTGGTGGTGCTGCTCAGTAGTGGCACGGTGGTGCACCTCGAACGCAGCGCCACCGGCACGACCCGGTGGACGGCCAGTGTGGGGGACGACAACGGGGACGGCTCTCCCGACGTGACCACCCGCAACATCGCGACCGGGGCGGTGGCGCACCACATCGGCGACGGTCGTGGTGCGTTCGGCAAGGCGCCGATCGCCAACGACGACACCGCCTCGACCACCGGCACCAAGAAGGTGGACATCCAAGTGCTCGCCAACGACATCGCGCCCAGCAGCGCGACGGTCACCATCGCGACTCCGCCGAGCCATGGCACGGTGCAGGTCACCAGCCGGCGCACGGTGGTCTACACACCGGACCCCGGGCACGGCTCGACCGACAAGTTCACCTACCGGTTGACCATCGACGGGCGCACCGACACCGCCGCCGTCTCCATCCGGTTCTGACCAGGGGCGGTCGCGTGACCACCCGTCCCACCTTTCGACCTCCACCGATCCGAACAGTTACGAGGGAAACGGGACGCAGGGCTGTTCGTGGCGCGGACCGTGGACCCGTCCGGGCCCACGGTCCGCATCCTCCCCAGGTCGAAGTTCCGGGAGTCGTGCGGGAGCGTGCGGTGTGGCGTTCGCTGGACGCTCTGACCAGTGGTAACGCTACGAATCCGGGCGGACGCTTTCAAGCCCGCGCGAGAGCCGTCCAAAATGTCCGTTCGGGGGACTTGACGAGCAAATGCGTACCTGGGGGCCATCAGGTTTCTGTCGGCGCCGGCGCGGGTGCCAGGCGTAGCGCGTACAGCAGTCGCGCGGTCGGGTGGAGCGCGACCGCCACCGTGGCCACGGCCAGCACTCCGCCGAGCGTCAGCCCGGCCAGCACATCATGTGGGTAGTGGACGCCGGCCACCACCCGCAGCAACGCCGTCGCCCCGGCCAGCGGCAGGGTGAACAGCGCCAGTCGAGGCACGACCACGGCCAACCCGACCGCGAGCGCCCCGGCGATGGTCGCGTGATTGCTGGGGAAGGACCAGTCCCCGACGTCGGGACAGCGGGTGATCGACTCCACCCCGGTCATCGCCCGGCAGGGCCGTTCCTGGTCCACCACCAGCTTCAGCCCTTCGCTCAGCGCGTACGCGCCGGCCGTGGCGACGAGGGTCAGCACCGCGCCGGCCAGCAGGCGGCGGTCGCGTACGTGCCCGATCCAGGCAAGTCCGACGAGCAGCCCGAGCAGGATCAGCAGGGCGGCGTCGGTGCTGACCTCGACCACCCGGTGCCACCAGCCGGGGGTGCCGGCCATCGCGTCGACCATGAATCGGTAGCCGGTCGCGGAGGTGCCCCTCGTGATCTCGATCGGCCCGGGGTGACCCAACCCGCCGGGCGAGAGCCAGCCGATCAGCCCGGCCCCCGCCACGGTCAGCGTCACCGCCACCGCGAGTCGGAGTGCACCGCTGCCGGCACGACGGGCGGGTGTGCCGCCCGCCGTGCCGTTCGAGTGCGCTGACCGTGCCGTCGACCGTGCCCGCTCCGTCATGGTGAACACTGTATGAACGGAGAGTGGCCAAAGTCTTCCGCTGATGGTCGGTGTCGCGATCTGACGAAGGTCAGTGGTGCCGGTACGCCTCAGCCGGCCAGGCCGAGAGTCTCGGCGGCGGCCCACCCGTTGGCGTGGCTGGCGCCGTACGTGGTGACGAAGGCGCGTACGCCCACCGGCCGCCAGGTCGACGGCCAGCCCATCTCGACCACGGTCACCGGGTGCCGGGCGGCGAGCGTCTCGACCAGTTCGGCCGCGCCGGCCAGCCGGTGCACGTGTCGACCGACCAGCACGATCGGCCGCCCACCGGCCAGTTCGACCAGAGCGGCAGGTTCGGTCTCGGCGGCCACCACCGGCAGGCTCTCGGTGCCGTCCAGGTGCGGCCCGAGCCCCCACGGCACACGCCCCTCGGCGATCGTGGAGGCGGAGACGAGTTGCAGCACGAGCGGACTCTCCAGACCGGAGAGGACGCCCTCGACCCGTACCGCGCGTTTCGCCGCGGCGTACCCCAGGTTGGACGCGGTGATCTCGGCGGTCGTGCCGGCCCGGGTCCAGGCGGCGAGCGCGTCGGCGCGTCCGGCCGCCTCCTCGACCCGTGCGACCGCGAGCCGGCCGTCGCCGATCGCGGCGACGATCGCCTCGGCCACCTCCTCGACCAGGGCGGCGTCCACGTCGGCGCCGATGCAGAGCAGGTCCGCCCCGGCGTCCAGGGCGCGGACGGCGGCCGGCCCGATCCCGCCGGCGGCCTGCGCGGCGCCCTTCATCTCCAGGGCGTCGGTGATGACCACGCCGGCGAAGCCGTACTCCCGGCGGAGCAGGTCGACCAGGACGGCCCGGCTGAACGTGGCCGGCCCCTCACCGGTCAACGCCGGCACCCGGATGTGCGCGGTCATGATCGCCTTGGCGTCGGCCGCGACCACCGCGGCGAACGGCGGCAGGTCGCGGACCCGGAGCAGGTCCAGGGGTACGTCGACGGTGGGCAGCCCGTAGTGCGAGTCGGAGATGGTGGCACCGTGGCCGGGGAAGTGCTTGGCGCAGGCGGCCACGCCGGCCGACTGGAGGCCGGCGACGGCAGCGGCGGAGTGCGCGGCGACCCGGACCGGGTCGGCGCCGAACGAGCGGGTGCCGATGATCGGGTTGTCGTCGGCGCTGTTCACGTCGACGGTGGGGGCCAGGTTGACGTTGATCCCGAGCGCGGCCAGTTCGGCGCCGATCGCCTGGTAGACCCGACGGGTCAGGCCGACGTCGTTGACCGCGCCGAGGGCGGCGTTGCCCGGGTACGGGCTGCCGGTGGCGTGGGCCAGGCGAGTGACGTCGCCGCCCTCCTCGTCGATCGCGATCAGGACGTCAGGGCGGATCGCTCGCAGCGCGGCGGTGCTCGCCGCGACCTGGGCGGGATCGGTCACGTTGCGCCCGAACAGGGTGTGACCGGCGAGCCCGTCGGCGATCAAGCGCAGTGCCCAGTCCGGTGGCGCGCTGCCCGGGAAGGCGGCGAGCAACGTACGCAGTGCCAACCGGCGGAGTCCAGGATCAGTCCCCACGTTGTCTCCTCTTCGCGGCCCCCCTGGTCCGAGTGTCGCACCAGACAGGGCCATCTCGTGACCAGGCGGTGCCCTGTCGGCTTACCGACGGGGTACCGACGGGCCGTTACGCTACGGCTACTCGGTAAAGGCTAGACCATCTAATAACAAACTTTACTAATAATTAGGGGACCTGATGGCCACCACCCGACTACCCGGTACGCCCCGGCTGCTGCGCGCGCTCAACGACCGCGCGGCGCTCGAACTGCTGCTCGCGCAGGGGCCGCTGACCCGGGCGCAGCTCGGGGAGTTGACCGGGCTCTCCAAGGTGACCGCCTCACAACTGGTGGAACGGCTGGAGGAACGCGGGCTGGTCGTCCGGGTCGGCGAGCAGGCCGGCGGTCGTGGACCGAACGCCCAGCTCTACGCGGTGGAACCGGGCAGCGCGCACGTGGTCGGAGTGGACGTGGGCCCGGACCGGGTGGTCGCCGCCTGCGCCGACATCACCGGCAAGGTCATCGGTCGGGTCGAACAGTCCACCCGGGACACCGACGACCCGGTCGGCCTCGTGCACAACGCGGTGGTCCGTACGGTCAGCAGCGCCGGAGCGTCGCTGGAGAGCGTACGACGGGTGGTGCTCGGCACCCCCGGTCTGGTCGACCCGGCCACCGGCGACATCACCTTCGCGTTCAACCTGCCGCGCTGGCACCGGGGACTACTCGCCGCCCTCCGGGAGGACCTGCACACCCCGGTCGTCTTCGAGAACGACGTCAACCTCGCCGCGCTCGCCGAGGCGCAGTCCGGTGCGGCCCGAGGTGTGGACGACTTCGTCCTGGTCTGGGTCGGCGTCGGCGTCGGCCTGGCGATCGTGCTGGGCGGCCGGCTGCACCACGGCAGCACCGGCGCGGCGGGCGAGATCGGCTACCTGCCGGTCCCCGGCGCGACCATCCCACGTGACGTCTCGCGCCGGGCCAAGCCCGCGTTCCAGCAGCTCGCCGCCGCCGACGCGGTCCGGGTGATCGCCCGCGAGCACGGC
The DNA here is from genome assembly GCF_003633685.1 of Micromonospora pisi. Lineage (NCBI taxonomy): Bacteria > Bacillati > Actinomycetota > Actinomycetes > Micromonosporales > Micromonosporaceae > Micromonospora > Micromonospora pisi. Next base: position 5,759,257 of record NZ_RBKT01000001.1, read on the forward strand.
TTCCGGGCGCCGACAGCCGGCGACGCGGTACGGGCGGCGATCGCCGCCGGCACCGAGGGTGGACCGGTCCTGGACGAGCTGGCCCGCCGGCTGGCGCTCGGGGTGGCCAGCACCTGCGTCGTACTCGACCCGCCGTTGGTGGTGCTGGCCGGCGAGGTCGGTCAGGCCGGCGGGAGCGCGCTCGCCGAACGGGTCCAGCACGAGGTAGCCGCGATCACCCTGGTCACGCCCCGCGTGGTGGTGACCGAACTGACCGAGGAACCGGTGCTGCGCGGCGCACTGCGTACCGCCCTCGACGCGGTCCGGGACGAGGTGTTCGGCTCCACCGTCGGCTGACGGGTAAGGAAGGGCCCCTTGTTAACGCTATGCGCTCGGGTTCTGGGGATCGTTGCAACGCCTGAGTGTTTCAGGGGTTGCAGTGTTCGAGAGCCGTTCGGATCGTCGGTCGCAGGGTCGTAAGCAACTCCGTGCCGAACGTCAGGCATATTTGGATCTTGTGGCGCGGGGTGTGGGTACGAGTGAGGCGTGTCGCCTGGTGGGGATCAACCGGAGGACCGGTCACCGCTGGCGGTATGGCAGGGAAAGCCAGACGAAGGCCGGGTGGCAGGGCGATCGAGGCTCTGCCGTCCGGCCTTCGTCTGGGTCGGCCCGCTACTTGTCGCAGGACGAGAGGATCGTGATCGCGGACCGGCTTCGTGAGGGTGCGTCGCAGGCGGCGATCGCGGTGGAGTTGGGCCGTCCGGCGTGCACGATCAGCCGGGAGATACGCCGTAATCGTCATCCGGGTAGTGGTGTTTACCGGCCCTACGCCGCGCAGGAGCGTGCTGACAGTCGGCGTCCACGTCCGAAGCCCGGCAAGATCGCCGCCCACCCCGAGCTACGCGACCTGGTGCAGGGAATGCTGGATCTCAGACACAGTCCCGAGCAGATCAGCTGTCGGCTCCGCAGGGACTTCCCCGAGCGAAGCGAGTTGCACGTGTCTCACGAGACGATTTACCAGGCGCTCTACGTCCAGGGCCGTGGCGAGTTACGCCGTGAACTCACCGCGGCCCTGCGGACCGGACGCGCCGTGCGTCGACCCCGCCGGCAGCCAGGGCAACGTCAGACCCGTTTCGTCGCACCGATGCTCATGATCAGTGACCGGCCGGCCGAGGTCGAGGACCGGGCCGTGCCCGGACACTGGGAAGGCGACCTGATCATCGGCAAGGACAGTACCTCCGCGATCGGCACCCTCGTCGAACGCGCCACCCGCTACGTCCTGCTCGTGCACCTGGGCCACGACCGGACCGCCGACCACGTCCGCGACGGCCTACTCGCCACGATGAACACCCTGCCCACCCACCTGAAACGCTCCCTGACCTGGGACCAGGGCGGCGAGATGGCACTACACCACGAGTTCACCATGGCCACCGACATGCCGGTCTACTTCTGTGACCCGCACTCACCCTGGCAACGCGGCTCGAACGAGAACACCAACGGACTACTCCGCCAGTACTTCCCCAAAGGCACCGACCTGTCCACCCACAGCCCGGAACACCTCGCCGCCGTCGCCGCCGAACTCAACGGCCGACCACGCAAAACGCTCGGCTGGGACACCCCAGCCGAGCGTCTCGCTAAGCTCCTAGCCGTCACCGGCTAGCCATCGTGTTGCAACGACCCCTGGAATCCGCCGCGTTAACAAGGGGCCCTTCCTTACCCGCGTAGCGGCGGGTGGTCAGACGAGGTCGCGTTTGCGGAAGGAGGCGAACGAGCCGGCGACGAAGGCGGCCACGACGAGCGAGAGCACCAGCAGACCGATCGGCCAGTTGACCGCGTACAACACCGGTGGGCAGTACATCTCCTGGCAGTTCGCCGCGGTGGCGCTGAGCTGGACCTGGCCGAGCAGCCAGGCGCCGATGTAGGTGGAGAGCATCCACATGTCCGGGCGCGGCGCGTCGATGATCTCCATCACGATCCGCCCGCCGCCCTCCCAGAGCACCGCGTACGCGGCGAGCACGCCGAGCGCGGCGGCGGTGTGCCGACCCAGTACGGCGATCGTGAAGCCGATCGCGGTCACCATCAGGGTCAGCACCCAGCCCCGGATGAGGGTCGGCAGGAGGTAGCTCCAGAAGTCCACGTCCAACGTGCCGGTGATCCCGCGTACCTCGGCGACCAGCCAGAACGCGCTGACGAAGAGCAGTGACGCCACGACCGACACCCCGAATACGGCACCGAGCAGTGTGCCCAGTTTGGTGCCGAGCACGGTGAGCCGCTGGGGTCGCCAGAGCAGCAGGTTGGTCATGCCGCCGGAGGTCAGGTCGGCGCCGATGTAGGAGGCACCGACCAGGAAACCGAAGAGCGCCAGGAATGTGATCAGGAAGTAGACCAGTCCCCGGATCTGTCGCTCGAAGACGAAGACCCCGTTCAGGAAGTCCTCGATCTGGGGCCGGTCGAGCGGGATCGTGTCGCAGTCGCGCGGATACCTGGCCCGTTCGTCCTCGGACGCGCCCGGACGGTTGGCCAGCCGGCACGCCGCCAGCCGGCGTTCGTCCTCGTCAAGTTCACGCTGCACCTGGGTCTGCGCGTGGGAGAGTTCCGCCGCGTCGGGCTTGTGCGAGCCGGAGACGGTGGTGGCGACGGTCACCGTGAACGCGGCGATCAGCAGCGCCAGCATGAGTTGGACGAAGCGGCGCGACGCCAGTCGTTCCAGCTCGGCCTGGACCAGGTTCACGCCTTCGTCTCCTCATCGGTGGTGGCCGCCGGTCCGGTTCCGGCGAGGGCGGCCGCCCTCGCGTCGGCGGGTGCCGGGTGGACGGTCGCCAGGCCGAGTTCGATTTCCGCTTCCGGCCCGTCGTGGTCCAGGTCGGCCCGCCGGGGGCGTACGGAGTCGTCGAGCTGGTGTGGGATGCCGGGTCGTGGGACGGTGCCGGTCAGTTCGAGGAAGACGCTCTCCAGGTCCGGGGTGAGTGGGGTCAGCTCGCGTACCCAGAGGTCCTGTTCGCCGAGGGCCCGGGTGAGCGCGGCGGGATCGGTCACACCGCCGACCACCAGGTGTTCGGGGTGGATCACCAGGGGGTGGCCGGCCGCCTCGATCACCTCGGCGGCGCGGGCCTGGTCGTCGACCCGTACCCGGTATTCGCCCTGGTCGAAGCCGGCGAGCACTTCTGTCACCGGTCCGGCGGTGACCCGGCGTCCCCGGGAGATGATCGTGACGTGGTCGCAGATCAGTTCGATCTCGGCGAGGATGTGGCTGGAGAGGAGCACGGTGACCCCGGCCCGGGTGAGGTCACGCATCAGGTCGCGCATCTCGCGGATGCCGGCCGGGTCCAGGCCGTTTGCCGGCTCGTCGAGGATCAGCAGTTCGGGGTTCTTGAGCAGGGCCGACGCGACGGCGAGGCGCTGTTTCATGCCGAGCGAGTAGCCCCTGACCCGGTCGTTGCCCCGGTCCCGCAGACCGACCCGTTCCAGGACCTCGTCCACTCGGGTCGGTGGTACGTCGCCGGCGGTGGCGAGCAGGCGGAGGGTACGCCGGCCGGTGAAGTTGCCGAAGAACTGTGGGCTCTCGACGATCGCACCGAACCGGGGCGCCACCACGGGCAGCCGCTCGGGCGACGGTTCGCCGAACACCCTCATCTGCCCGGCGTCGGCGCGTACCAGGCCGAGGAGCGTACGCAGGGTGGTGGTCTTGCCGGACCCGTTCGACCCGAGGAAGCCGTGCACCTGACCGGTCTCGACCAGCATGTCGAAGCCGTCCAGCGCGACCCATGGCTGGTCGCGCCGGTGCCGGAAGGTCTTGCGTAATCCCTGAATCTCGATGACCGCGCTCACGCGCCCGCCTCGCCGCGTCGCTTCATGTGGGTCTCCGGGTCCTCAGCGTGATCAATGACACGGCGCCTCACCTTACGGGCAGGGAGGCGTCCGTGGGAGCCCGCCACACCTGCGTGGTTGGATGGTCGGGTGCCTACTGAGCTGGTCCACAACGTCGCCGGTGCGGCTGCCGCCGGTCCGTCCCAGAACCCGGCCGATGACGACCTGGTGATCGACCTCGCCGGGGTGAATGTGGTGCGTACCGGCACCCATCTGCTGCGCGACCTGAGCTGGCGGGTGGAGCTGGACGAGCGCTGGGTGGTGCTCGGCCCGAACGGCGCGGGCAAGACGACGCTGCTGAACCTGGCCGGTGGGCGGGCGCATCCGACCAGTGGGACGGTACGGGTGCTCGGTGAGCGGATCGGCCGGACCGACATGGCGGAGCTGCGGACCCGGATCGGCCTGACCACGGCCGGTCTCGCCGAGCGCATCCCTGCCGACGAACCGGTACGCGACGTGGTGCTGACTGCGGCCTGGTCGGTGGTGGGCCGGTGGCGGGAGAGCTACGACGCGATGGACGAGGTACGGGCGCGTGCCCTGCTGGAGCAGTTCGGGGTGGCGGGTCTGGCCGACCGGCGTTACGGCACCCTCTCCGAGGGGGAGCGTAAGCGGGTGCAGATCGCCCGTGCACTGATGACCGATCCGGAGTTGCTGCTGCTGGACGAGCCGGCGGCCGGTCTGGACCTGGGCGGGCGCGAGGACCTGGTGACCCGGCTGGCGAACTTGGCCCGTGACCCGGACGCACCGGCGCTGGTGCTGATCACCCATCACGTCGAGGAGATCCCGCCGGGCTTCACCCACGCGCTGTTGCTGCGTGAGGGTGGGGTCGTCGCGCAGGGCCTGCTCGGTGACACGATCACCGGCGAGAACCTGACCCGTACGTTCGGGGTGGCGCTCACCGTCGAGCGGGTTGGCGAACGGTTCGCCGCGCGCGCCGCCTGATCTCTCCTCTCGGCCCTCGACCGAGCCGGTCAGCAATCCAGTCAGCAATCCGGACAAGTGTCGATTTGTTGACTCAACTGTTAACTGAATTTACTGTTCCTTCATCGACGTGTGTCGTCATATCGACCGAACCGTCAGGGGAGCAGGATGAACAGACTTCGTCGGCTGGCGACGCTGGTGTCCGCCACCGCGCTGGCCGCAGCGTCCGCCGTGCTGGTGGCGCCGAGCGCGTACGCGGCGACCGCCAGCTTCGCCAAGACCCAGGACTGGGGCAGCGGGTACGAGGCCCTCTTCACCGTCCGCAACGACACGAGCAGCACGATCACCAGTTGGCGGGTCGAGTTCGATCTGCCCGGCGGCTCCACCATCGGCAGTTCCTGGGACGCGGTCCGGACCAGCTCCGGTAACCGCCACAGCTTCGCCAACCAGTCCTGGAACGGCACCCTCGGCGCGGGGGCGAGCACCACCTTCGGCTTCACCGTCTCCGGCACCGGCACCCCGACCAACTGCACCGTCAACGGCGGGTCCTGCACCGGCGGCGGGGGCGGCGGCGACACCCAGGCACCCACCACGCCGGGCAACCTGCGCAGTACCTCGGTCACCGCGAACAGCGTCTCGCTGGCCTGGAACGCGTCGACCGACAACGTCGGCGTCACCGGCTACAACATCTACCGGGGTGGGACGCTCGCGACCACGGTCACCGGCACCAGCGGCACCGTCGGCGGGTTGACCGCCGCCACCGCGTACACCTTCACGGTCCGGGCGCGGGACGCGGCCGGCAACCTTTCGGCGGTCAGCAACCAGGTCAGCGCGACCACCGCCCCCGGTGGTGGTGGCGGCAGCACCCCGGCGGCGATCAACGGCCAGCTCCGGGTCTGCGGCACCAAGCTCTGCAACCGGTACGACCAGCCGATCCAGTTGCGTGGCATGAGCACGCACGGCATCCAGTGGTACGCCCAGTGCGTCAACAACAACTCGCTCGACGCGCTCGCCACCGACTGGCGGGCCGACGTGCTGCGGATTTCGATGTACATCCAGGAGGGTGGGTACGAGACCGACCCGCGCGGCTTCACCGACCGGGTGCACGACTACATCGAGCGCGCCACCGCCCGGGGCATGTACGCCATCGTGGACTGGCACATGCTCACCCCCGGTGACCCGAACGACAACCTGAGCCGGGCCCGCACCTTCTTCACCGAGATCGCCAGCCGGCACAAGGACAAGACCAACATCCTGTACGAGGTGGCGAACGAGCCGAACGGCGTCGGCTGGTCCAGCATCAAGTCGTACGCGGAGCAGATCATCCCGGTGATCCGTGCACAGGACCCGGACGGTGTGGTGCTGGTCGGCACTCGCGCCTGGTCCTCGCTCGGCCTCTCCGACGGTGCCAGCGAGACCGAGGTGATCAATAACCCGGTCAACGCCACCAACATCATGTACACCTTCCACTTCTATGCCGCCTCGCACGGCTCGTCGTACCTGAACGCGTTGTCGCGGGCCGCCGACCGGATCCCGATGTTCGTCACCGAGTTCGGCACCCAGACCGCCTCCGGTGACGGGGCCAACAACTTCACCCAGGCGCAGGCGTACCTCGACCTGATGGCGACGAAGAAGATCAGTTGGGTGAACTGGAACTTCTCCGACGACTTCCGCTCCGGAGCCGTCTTCAACACCGGCACCTGCAACGGCACCTCGTACGCCGGCACCGGGGTCCTCAAGCCCGCCGGTGTCTGGGTACGCGACCGCATCCGTACCGCCGACGACTTCCCCACCGGCTGAGCGGCTGGTGACTCGCCTCCGCGCGATCCTGGTCGATCACGGGATCGCGCGGGGCGGGGCGGGTCGGAGGGCGGCGTACTGGGCCGGGTGGCTCCCTGCCGAGCAAATTATGGAGCGATCGTTGCAGAACGAGCCCCTGGCAACAAGGGGCTTTTGGGGCTACCTGAGAGGCTGTTCCCGATTCGTTCGAGGATTATTTGCCGTATCTGGGCGTTTTGTTGGCCGGCTCCTGACGCGCCCAGCTCAGCCGTGAGCCAGGTTACTTTGTCGATCGTTCCAGAACGGGTTAGTGTTTCGACCTGCGGAGCCCCTGCCGGGGCGCGTGAGGCGCGGGTCGCCAGCCATCTCCGGCATCTGCCTACGGGTCTCCGCTCGGCCGCACCGCGGCCGACCAGTCGAGTAGATGTGAGGCGAGATGTCTGGACGCTTGGATTCGAAGGTGCTGGTCGTGACCGGCGGCACGCAGGGCATGGGCCTGGCGTTCGCGCGGCGGGCGGCGGCGGAAGGCGCCCGTGTCGTCATCGGTGCCCGGGACAAGGACCGGGGCGAGCAGGTGGCGGGCGAGATCAGGAACGCGGGCGGCAACGCCCTGTTCGTGCCGACCGACGTGACCGTCGAGGAGGAGATGGCGCGGCTCGTCGACACCGCGGTGTCGGAGTTCGGCCGCCTGGACGGCGCGTTCAACAACGCCGGCGGCGGACCGATGGGCAGCGTCCGGGAGACCGGGAGCGACAACTGGCACCAGTCGCTCGCCCTCAACCTGACGAGCGTCTTCTACGGTCTCAAGTACGAGCTGCCGGCGATCATCGCCTCCGGCGGTGGTGGCGCGGTCGTCAACAACGCCTCCGTGTCCGGCGTCAAGGGCGACGCCACGCAGGCCGCCTACAACGCGGCGAAGCATGGCGTCATCGGCCTCACCCGCTCGGCGGCACTCGACGTGGCCGGCTCTGGCGTTCGGGTAAACGCCCTGGTCACCGGCCTGATCGACACCCCGCTCTGGCAGGGGGTGGTGAGCCGCGATCCGTCGGCCGCGCAGCGCTACCTGTCGGTTCAGCCGACCGGGCGGGCCGGCACCTCGGACGAGGTCGCCGCACTCACCACGTTCCTGCTCGGCGACGAGTCCGCCTTCATCACCGGTGCGGCCATCGCCATCGACGGCGCCCTCACCGCCTGACGTCGCCTCGCTCGAGCGTCCCGCCGGTCATCCCCAACCGGGTTGATCATGAAGTTGGCGCGGATTCCCGAGCAGGGAAAGCGTGCCAACTTCATGATCAAACGCGGGTGACGGGGCGCGGCGGGTGGGGATCGGGGCGGCGGCTCAGCGGAGCAGGGGGAGGAGCTCCTCGGCGGCGAGGGTGATCTGGGTGACGGCGAACTGTGGGTCGTCCGGGGGAACGAAGACGATCGAATCGGCACCCGCGTCGATCAGCCGCTTCGCCGACGCCGCGCTCTGCGTTGCCGTACCGGCGACAGTGAAGCGGTCGAGGTAGCTCGCGGGCAGCGCCCGGGCGAGGTCCTCCACTTTCGGGTGGGCGGCGACCAGGGCTGCGATCTCCTCGGCCAGGTCGTCGTCGCCGGGCGGGAGCTTCGGGCCGCCGATGATCCGCCCGGCGATCGCCTGACGGGCCCACTCGCGCTTCTCGTCGAAGTCGAGCCAGGCGTAGAGGGTCAGCCGGTGCGGGTCGGTACGCCCGGCGTCGGCCCGGCCCTCGTCGATCCGCTCCCGGGACCAACGTACGGATGGCGCGCTCGTGCACTCGGTCAGGATCGTGCCGTCGGCCACCTGCCCGGAGAGGCGCAGCGACTTCGGGCCGCGTACGCCGGTCGAGATCAGGGGCGCCTCGGCCGGCGGAAACGCCAGCTTCACCCCGTCCAGCCTCGCGTACCGGCCGTCGACGGTGACCGTCTCGCCGGCCAGCAGGGCGCGTACCGCGCTGACCGTCTCACCGAGCACCGCCAGCGGTGACGGATGATCGGCGCCGACCTGGCGGACCCAGTCGGGCATGCCGTGCCCGAAGCCCGGCAGGATCCGGCCGGGGAAGACCCGTTCCAGATTGGTCAGCTCCATCGCGGCCAGGGCCGGGTTCCGGAACGCGGCCGGCAGGATGCCGATGCCGATCTTCAACGTCTCGGTGACCGAGGCGGCGATCGCGGCGGCGGAGACCGCGCCGGTGAAGAAGCAGTCCTCGACCACCCAGAGTTCGTCGTAACCGAGCCGTTCCACCAGGCGGGCGTACGCCGGAAGCTGCTCCGGCGGGCTGTCGCAGCGGTACATGACCCCGATTGCCGTGTCTCCCATCCTCGGCAGCCTGCCAGAAAACCGCTCGGATCGCCGCCTCTAGAATCATGGCTCGGTCGAACCACCAGGAGGAGCCCATGAGCCGACCCCGGGTCGTTGTCGTGGGCAGCGCCAACATGGATCTGGTCGCCATGACGCCGGTGCTGCCGGCGGCCGGTCAGACCGTGCTCGGCACCGACTTTGTGATGGTCCCCGGAGGCAAGGGGGCCAACCAGGCCATCGCCGCCACCCGGGCCGGCGCCTCCGGCGTCTTCCTCGGCGCGATCGGCTCCGACTCGTTCGGCGTGACACTCAAGGCCCGGATCGCCGCCTCCGGCGTCGACACCAGTCAACTGCGCGTCGTGTACGGCGCCTCCGGTGTCGCCGTCGTCACGGTCGACGCGGTGGGGGAGAACACGGTCGTGGTCGCACCGGGCGCGAACGCCGCGTTCACCGTCCTGACCGAGGCGGAGCTTTCCGCCGTACGCCGGGCGGACGTGCTGGTCGCCCAGTTGGAGATTCCGCTCGACACGGTGCTCGAAGCCGCCCGCGCGGCACGGGCCGCCGGCACCCGGGTGGTGCTGAACGCCGCGCCGGCCCGGGAACTCCCGACCGAACTGCTCGACCTGGTCGACCTGCTCGTGGTCAACGAGGGGGAGGCGCGGGCGGTCAGCGGCACCGGTCGGGACGAACCGGAGGCGCTGCTGCGTGCCGTACCCCGGGCGGTTCTGACCCTCGGCGCCGACGGCGCCTGGTACGGCGACCGGGACGGCACCGCCGTGCACATCCCGGGCTTCCCGATCGAGGCGGTCGACTCGACCGGCGCCGGTGACGCCTTCACCGGCGCGCTCGCGGTCGCCTGGGGCGAGGGCCGGGAGCTGGTCGACGCGGTGCGCTGGGCCTGCGCCGCCGGTGCCGCCTGCGCCCGCCACGTCGGTGCCTCCGCCTCGCTGCCCCGCCGCGAGGAGATCGACGCCCTGTACGCCACCGCCAACGCCACGGGGAACTGACCTCACCGCTTGCCGGCGGTGGCCACGATAGGGGACATGGTGCGGTTCATTCTCAATCTGCTCTGGCTCATCTTCGGCAGCGGCATCGTGCTCGCGATCGGGTACGGCATCGCGGCGCTGATCTGTTTCGTCCTCGTCGTCACGATCCCGTTCGGGGTCGCGTCGCTGCGGTTGGCCTACTACTCGCTCTGGCCTTTCGGTCGCACGCTCACCCCGAAGCCGGGCGCCGGCATCGGATCGGGGCTCGCGAACGTGCTCTGGGTCGTACTCGCCGGCTGGTGGCTGGCGCTGATGCACGTGGTGGCCGGCGTCGCGCTCTGTGTGACGATCATCGGCATCCCGTTCGGGATCGCCAACTTCAAGCTGGTGCCGGCGGCGTTCTGGCCGCTCGGGCGCGAGGTGGTCGAGATCGACGACCTGCGTCGTCCGGTGCCCTCCGCCGGCTAGTCACTCCTCGACCACCCGACCCTCGCCCCGGCGGCGCAGCATCTGCAGGCCCGGGATGCCGGCGATGGCGAGCTTGAGGTCGCGGGTCACGTTGAGCAGGTCGTGGATGTCCGGTCCGACCCGGTCCAGGGTGGCCAGGATCGGCAGTACGTCCGAGGTCAGGTGTCCGGTCAACCGGGGCAGCTCGTCAACCAGCCGGATCGCCGCGTCGACCTCCTCCGGGGTGAGCTGTTCGACGAACCGGTTCGCCATCGGCGCACCCTTGCGCAGCGTTTCCGCGTACGCGGTGAGCAGCTCGTCCACTGTGGTCATGGTTCCCTCGGCGCGGGCCATGGTGGCGGCGGCTCGCTCCGCGACCCGTTTCGCGTCGGCGACCACCTGCCCGGCGGCCGAGGTGAGCCGGGTTGCCTCGTCGATCGGGGCGGTCACCCGGGCGGTGACGGACTGGACCTGTTCGATCGTCTTCTCGGCCGCGTCGACCATCTGCTCCGTACGGTCCAGTGTGGACTCCATGCGTTCGAGTGCGGTCTCCACCCGGTCCAGCACGGCGGTGATCCGGCGTACCAGGGTCTCGGTCGCGTCCAGCAGCTCGAAGGCGCGGGTCGGCAGGCCGGCCAGGCTGGCCGCGGTGCCGGCGGCCTGACCGACGGCGCTACGGGTGAGATCGAGCAGGGCCCAGGGGCGGGGGAGGGGGAGCGGCATGCCCGCAATTGTGCGTCGCGCGCGACGACGACGCCCGACCGGTGATCATCGACGCTGGCCCGTCCGGGTCGTTGTCGCTCCTTCCGGCCGGTCGAGGTTCGCCGATTTGCGGACCGGGCGTCGCCGGACACCGGAGAATGAGCTGACGGCTGCGGGCGGAATGTCGGTACTTCCCCCTGGCGGGACGGCCTGGTGACGGGAGCGGCACGATGAGCGGGACGAACCGACCATGACCACCGTGGGCGAGCTGCTGCTCAGCCGGCTCCACGACCTCGGCATACGGCACATCTTCGGTCTGCCCGGCGACTACAACATGGAGTTCCTCGACCAGATCGAGGCGTTTCCCGGCATCGAGTGGGTGGGTAGCTGTAACGAGCTGAACGCGTCGTACAGCGCCGACGGCTACGCCCGGCTGGTCGGCATCGCGGCGATCGTCACCACCTTCGGCCCCGGCGAACTCTCCGCCGTCAACGGCCTGGCCGGGGCGATGGCGGAGTCGGTGCCGATCGTGTCGATCGTCGGCGGGCCCACCGTCAAGGTCATGGAGCAGCACACGGCGATGCACCACTCGATCGGCGACGGTGATTTCGACAGGTGGATCCGGGTCGGTCGGGAGGTGACCGTGGCCCAGACCAGCCTCACCGCCGACAACGCCGGCACCGAGATCGACCGGGTGCTGCGCGAGGGTTGGCTCGCCCAGCGACCGGTCTACATACGTCTGCCCGGCGACGTCGCCCGACAGCAGGTGACACCCCCCAGCTCACCGCTGGTACGGCCCGAGCCGCTGGTCGACCAGACCCAGCTCGACGCGTTCATCGGCATCGCCCGACGGCTGCTCGCCAAGGCCACCCGCCCGGCGCTGCTGGTGGGCAACCTGGCGATCCGGTACGACCTGCACGACCTCGTGAACTCCCTGCTGGTCGACCGGAACTGGCCGGTGGCGACACAGAGCATGGGCCGAGGCTTCATGGACGAGTCGAGCCCGCATTTTGTCGGCATCTACAACGGCGGCGACAGTCTCGAACCGGCTCGTACGGCGATCGAAGGGGCGGACGCCCTGATCTGCGTCGGCACCAAGTTCTTCGACTGGGACGGCCTGTTCACTGCCGATCTGGACCTGTCCCTGATCATCGGGCTCAACAACACCTCCGCCACCGTCGGGGACACCGTGTTCCCGTCCGTACCCCCGGCGGCGGCACTGCGCGCGCTCTACGAGATCGCGCCGGTACGCGAGGCCCCCTGGGACGTCACCATCGTGCCGCCGCCCGCCCCGCTCGACCCGACCAGCACCGAACCGCTCCGGCAGGCGCGACTCTGGCCCGCGGTGGGAGCCATCCTGCGCCCGGGTGACGTACTCGTGCCGGAGACCGGTACGCCGTCGTTCGGCGTGACGAACTTCCATCTCCAGCCCGGCACGGACGTGCTGATCGCACCACTCTGGGGCTCGATCGGGTACGCCACACCGGCCGCGTTCGGCGCGGGCGTGGCGAACGCCGACCGCCGGGTCGTCCTCATCACCGGCGACGGATCACTCCAGCTCACCGCGCAGGAGATCAGCCGGATGCTCGCCACCGGCCAACGCCCGATCATCATGGTCCTCAACAACGGTGGCTACACGGTGGAACGGGCGGTCGACGGCCGGCACCAGCCGTACAACAACATCGACGACTGGCGGTACGCCGAACTGCCGGCGGTCTTCGCCCGCAAGGCGTCGATCGACTCGTACGTGGTCGCCACCGAAGGGGAACTGGCCCGGGTCTTCGAGGGGCTCTCGGGCAAACCGGAACGGTTGACGATCATCGAGGTGAAGCTCGGCATGGAGGACATGCCGATCGGCATGCCCGTCTGGGGCCGGGAGACAACCGCCCTCGACTACCAGAGCCAGGTCGCCTCGGAACCTCCCCGGCTGCCCTGGGGCGGACTGCCGCAGCAGACGTCGAGCTGATCCGGGCGGTGCCCGGCGACCGGACGGTCGTCCCGGGGCACCCCGGTTCAGCGCCCGTCGCCGCCGTGTTGCTCGACGGCGCGTTGCACCGCTCGGTAGATCTGGCCGAACCGCATGGCGTCGGCGATCTGGAGCAGCATCAGTTCCTGCCCCGCACGCTGCACCCACAGTTCGTACACGCCGGAGCCCCGGTCGTAGGAACGGTCGAGCCAGCTCAGCGGAAGCTCCAGGAACGGGATCAGGGCCAGCGCGCCGACGAGACAGACCCCGAGAATGGTCGCGGCGAGCCGCCAGTCCCCGCGATCCTGCGCCGCGTAGGCGAGGGAGAGCACGCAGACCACCGCGACCAGGGGCGGGATCGAGAGTAGGAAGATCAGCACCCCGCGTCCGACCAACCGGGAACGGGAACGCGCCGAACCACGCCCGCGCACGTGCCAGACGTACGTCAGCTCGGCGACCGGCACCCGCTGACCTCCCGCGTGCACGGAATCGGAGGTGACCCGTACCGTGTCGTCCTGGTAATAGACCGTCACCATTCCAGCAAAGCCTGCCTGTCAACAGAGCAGGCGCCCGCCGGGACAGCCGCGTCACTCGATCGAGCACGCGAACCGGGGTATCCGAGCGCCCCTGATCGCCGGGACCTGCGGTGATGACCAGAGACCAAGATCATTACCGTAACAAGGTGCACATGGCCGATTAACTGACCTGGGGTTAGATCTCACCGCCCGCCTTCCCGTACCTCCGGAAGGAGAGGGCTCGAGATGTCTGGGAGCGCTTCCGGTGGAAGCGTTGGAAGGAGCCTTGTGGCTACAAGCACAGCGAGAATGCGACGTCGAAGACTGGCCGTACCCCTGCTGGTCCTCGTCCTGGCGACCGGTGGAACAGTCGGATTCGCGGGTACGGCGTCGGCGGCGCCGCCAGACGGAGCCGTGACCAGCGGCAACGGCCTTGGGCTGAGCGGGAACGGCGATCGGCCGATCCTGACTGATGGCAATGCCCGGACAGCGGGCAGCAAGGAACGCGTGTCGGCCGCCAGTGGCCGGTACATCGTCGAGTTGGCCGAAGAGCCGGTGACGACCTACACAGGTGGGACGGCCGGACTCGCCCGGACCCGTCCCGAACAGGGACAGCGGCTGGCGCCGGTGTCGACGGCGGCGCAGGCGTACCGCAAGCACCTCGACGCGCAGCGTGGCGCGGTGACGGCTGCCGCCGGGGTGACGGCGGAGCAGACCTACACCACCGCGTTCAACGGGTTTTCGGCGAAGCTCACCCCGGCCCAGGTGAACACGCTGAAGCAGGACAAGCGGGTACGTGCGGTCACCGAGTCCAAGCTGATCCACACCGATCTGGGCGGCGCCACCGCGACGACCACTGCGGCCGCGGCGACACCCGCTGCGGCCCCGACCGGCCCGACGGCGACACCCGACGACGCTTCGAAGAGCGCGGGGACGCCGCAGGCGGGCACGCGCGAGGGCGCGTCCACCTCGGGCAGCGACGCCGGCGCCGGCATGGTGATCGGCGTGCTGGACACCGGAATCTGGCCGGAGAGCGCGTCGTTCGCACAGCAGATGGCGGTACCGGCCGGCTGGCACGGCACCTGCCAGACCGGTGTCGGGTGGGCATCCGAACACTGCAACGGCAAGATCGTTGGCGCCCGCTACTTCGCCGACGGCTACCTCGCCGCCACCGGCGGGCTTCCGCCGGGTGAGCTGCTTTCGCCCCGCGACATGGAGGGGCACGGTACGCACACCGCCTCGACCGCCGCCGGCCTGCCGGTGGACAACGTCAGCATTGACGGTCGAAACTTCGGTTCGGTCTCCGGGGTCGCACCGGACGCGCAGGTCGCCGTGTACAAGGTGCTCTGGGGCGGCTCCGGGGCGGACGCGGACATCATCGCGGGCATCGACGCGGCGGTAGCCGACGGCGTTCAGGTGCTCAACTACTCGATCGGCCCGGCGCAGGGGGACAGTGCGCCGAACACCGCGATCGCCGCGGCGTTCCTCAACGCCGTACTGGCCGGGATCTTCGTCTCGGCGTCGGCCGGCAACGACGGCTGGAGCGGGATGATCAGCAACGCGGCGCCGTGGGTGACCACGGTCGGCGCGGCGCTGACGAACGTCAACGAGGGCACGATCAAACTGGGCGACGGCACGAAACTGACCGGCGCCTCGATGGACGTGCTCCCCGGCGGCAAGCCCAAGTCGTTGGTCTTCGGCGACCAGGCCGGTCAGGGCGCGCAGTACTGCAGCCCGGACACGTTGGATCCGGCGAAGGTCAAGGACAAGGTCGTGGCCTGTGCGTTGGACAAGGCGTTCGATCAGGTGACGGAGGTGAAGGCGAAGGGCGGCGCAGGCGTGGTGCTCTTCGACCCGGCGGGCAACTTCCGGGTCAGCTCCATCTATGACTTCCCGGTGCTCTACCTGCCGACCGCGGAGCAGGCGGGCAAGCTGTTCAACTACCTGATGCGGCACCAGACCGACGGCTCCGCCGTGCTGACCTCCGGTGGCAACGGCTCCAGCGTCGTCGGTGTTCCCAGCGTCGCGGACTTCTCCTCCAAGGGGCCGGACCAGGTCCACCCAGGGCTGCTGAAGCCGGACCTGGTTGCCCCGGGCACCGACATCATCGCCGCGGTCTCCCCGGCCGGGAACCTCGGCCGAAACTACGACGCGTACTCGGGCACCTCGATGGCCGCCCCGTACGTGGCCGGCACCGCGGCGGTCCTGCGGGCGAAGCACCCCACCTGGTCACCCGGCGCGGTAGCGTCCGCGCTGCGTACCACCGCGACCGACACCCAGGGCACCACCAGCCCGATGGAGCAGGGCAGCGGCATCGTCGACGCCGCCAAGGCCGACGACCCCGGCCTGGTGATCGAGCCGGCCGCGGCTGACCTGGTCGCGTTCAGTGAGGCGACGGAGCCGGACGGCCGGGATCTCAACCTGCCGGCGGTCGCCGTCCGTGAGTACGACGGGCTCAAGCCGGTGACGGTGACCCGCAAGCTGACCAACGTCGGCGACAAGCGGGAGATCTACAAGGTCTCGGTGACCGGCCTGGAGGGCATGGAGGTCACCGTGACGCCGAAGACCGTGGCGGTGGAGCCGGGCGAGACCGTCACGGCGACCATCAAGCTGCGTCGCGGCACCGCGGCGTGGGACCGCTACGCGACCGGGGCGATCACCTGGCAGAGCAAGGCGCACAACGTACGGATCCCGGTCGCCGTCCGGCCGTGGGGCTTCACCCCACGCCCGTACGACGACGCGGGACTGGAGTTCGGCCGGCTGATCAACGGCAACGGCACCAACGTGGAGCCGGGCTTCACCGGGCCGATCACGGGCCGTTCGACCGGCTACACCCCGCTCCTGTGGGATTCGTACTCGATGCCGACCGGCGTCAACGGTGGGGTCTTCGACCCGCAGGCCGCCGGGGTGGGGGCACACACCTTCACCGTGCCGGCCAACACGGCCGGGCTGGTGGTGCAGCTGCACACCGAGGATCAGGACACCGACCTGGACCTCTGGCTCTACAAGGGCAAGCAGCTGGTCCGGAAGTCAACCCTCCTGTGGATCAGCGGCGAGCAGGCGGTCCTGTTCATGCCGGAGCCCGGCCAGTACACCGCGTACGTCTTCGCCCGCCAGTTCGGTGAGCAGACCCAGGTGATCGACTACCAGATCGGCCACGCCGTGATCGCCCGCAACGGCAAGTACGTCCCCGCGACGCTGGACCTGCCAGCCAAGGTGAAGCGGGGGGAGAACTCGATGTTCGCCCTCAAGCCGATCCTGCCGCTCAAGGGTGACAACTGGGCGTACACGGAGTACACGGTCGACGGACAGGTGGTCCCCGGGCACCTGGCCAGCGTCAGTTAGCTCTCGTCGCAGTTGTCGCACACCTAGTCGGTGTGGCGGGGCCGACCGGCCCCGCCACACCGACGACGCTTTCCGGAGCTGGCGGCGGGGTCAGCGGGGGCGGGGCATACCCTGGCGTTGTTCCACGGCCCGTTGCAACGCCCGGTAGATCTGTCCGAACCGGAGGGCGTCGGTGGTCTGGAGCAGCCGGACGGGCTCGCCGTGCCAACGGACCCAGATCTCCAGCCGGTGCGAGCCCCGGGTGTACGAGCGGTCCAGGAATTCGAGCAGCAGGTCGGCGACCGGGCCGACAGCGAAGCCGACCAGGCACGAGACGCCGATGATGGCGAGCGTCACGGTGATCGAGGAGTGGAAGCGGACGGCGAGGGCGATGCCGATCAGGGCGGCGACCACCGGTCCGATCAGTCCGATCCCGAGCGCGCCCCGGTTGGCCAGTACCCGCCAGGAGCGGGTGCCCCGCTGGTGCCAGATCTCGGCCAGTTCCATCAACGGGTAGGCGCGGTCGGCGACCCGGATCGCCTCGGAGGTGACCCGTACGGATCGGTCGTCGTAATAGGTGATCATTCTTCACGTCCTGGTCACGGTGGCACCAGCCAACATACCCAACGAGCAGCGCCGTAGGGTGGGTACGCGAACTTCGATGTGGAGGTGGAGTGTGGGCGACTTCGTCCGGCTGGAGATCAGCGACGGTATCGGCACCATCCGGCTGGAACGGCCGCCGATGAACGCGTTGAACACCCAGGTGCAGGAGGAGTTGCGGGCCGCGGCCACGGCCGCCACGACGGACTCCGACGTCCGTGCGGTCATAGTCTACGGCGGCGAGAAGGTCTTTGCCGCTGGCGCGGACATCAAAGAGATGGCCGACATGTCGTACGTCGACATGGCCGCGCGCGCGGTCGAACTCTCCGCCGCCCTCGGTGCCCTCGCCCGGATTCCCAAGCCGGTGGTCGCGGCGATCACCGGGTACGCCCTCGGCGGCGGTTGCGAACTGGCGCTCGCCTGTGACTGGCGGGTCGCCGCCGAGGACGCGAAGCTCGGTCAGCCGGAGATCAAGCTCGGCATCATCCCGGGGGCGGGTGGCACCCAGCGGCTGGCCCGGCTGGTCGGGCCGGCGCGGGCCAAGGATCTGATCATGTCTGGTCGGATGGTCGACGCGCAGGAGGCGCTGCGGATCGGGCTCGTCGACCGGGTGGTCCCGGCCGACCAGGTGTACGCCGAGGCGGTCGCCATGGTGCGGCCGTACCTCGCCGGTCCGGCGCAGGCGTTGCGGGCGGCGAAGCTGGCGGTCGACGGTGGACTGGAGATGGACCTGAATTCCGGCCTGGCCTGGGAGAGCCAGCTCTTCGCGGCGCTCTTCGCCACCGACGACCGGCGGGAGGGCATGGCCGCGTTCGTGGCGAAGCGTAAGCCGGAATTCACCGGGCGCTGACGCCTGCGACGGGTGGGACGGGCGGCTGGTACGCCTCCGGAAATAGGCGAGTCTCTTTCATCTTTTCCGGGTGGGCCGATAACCTGGGCACCCACCAGGAGGCAGAGGGAGTGGCGATGACGGAGCGGATCGAAGGTCACGGCGGCGACTTGGCGGTGGCGGCGCTGCGGGCGTACGGCATCACCGAGATGTTCACCCTCTCCGGTGGCCACGTCTTTCCGCTCTACGACGCCGCCCACCGCAGCGAGGTCGACTCCGCCGGTCGGCCACCGATGCGCATCGTCGACGTACGGCACGAACAGTCGGCGGTCTTCGCCGCCGAGGCGGTGGCGAAACTGCGGCGGCGCCCCGGGCTCGCCGTACTCACCGCCGGGCCGGGTGTCACCAACGGCATCTCCGGACTGACCAGCGCCCACTTCAACGGCTCCCCGGTGCTGGTGATCGGCGGCAGGGCACCCGCGTTCCGCTGGGGCTCGGGCAGCCTCCAGGAGATCGACCACCTGCCCCTGGTCGCCCCGGTGACCAAGTACGCCGCCACGGTGACCAGCACCGACGAGATCCCCTCGGCGATCGAGACCGCGCTGACCGCCGCGCTCAGCCCGCACCGCGGCCCGGCCTTCCTCGACCTGCCGTTGGAGGTGGTCTTCTCCTCCGGAGAGGCGACCGCACCGAGCGCGGCCCCGATCGCCCCGCTCGAACCCGACCCGGACGAGGTGACCCGGGCCGCGCGGTTGCTCGCCGGAGCCCAACGGCCGGTGATCATCGCCGGTTCCGACGTCTACGCCGGTGACGCCACCGCCGCGCTGCGCGAGGCCGCCGAGGCACTCCAGGTGCCGGTCTTCACCAACGGCATGGGGCGGGGTTCACTCCCGCCCGAGCACCCGCTCGCCTTCGCCAAGGCCCGGCGTACCGCGCTCAACAGCGCGGACGTGGTCGCGGTGGTCGGCACCCCGCTCGACTTCCGGCTGGGTTTCGGCGACTTCGGCGACGCCCAGGTGGTGCACATCGTGGACGCTCCCACCCAGCGGCCCACCCACGTCCAGCCGGCCGCCAACCCCGTCGGCGACCTGCGCCTGATCCTCTCCCAGCTCGCCGACCACCAGGGCGACCGGGAGGACCACGCCGGCTGGATCGCCGACCTGCGTTCGGTCGAGAGCGCCTCACGCAAGCGCGACGCGGACGAGATGGCGGCCGAGTCCGACCCGATCCGGCCAGCCAGGGTCTACGGCGAACTGCGCCGGGTGCTCGACCCGGACGCCGTCACCATCGGCGACGGCGGTGACTTCGTCTCGTACGCCGGCCGTTACCTGGAGCCGTCGATCCCCGGCACCTGGCTCGACCCCGGCCCGTACGGCTGCCTCGGCACCGGCATGGGTTACGCGATGGGGGCCAGGGTCACCTACCCGGACCGTCAGGTCTGCGTGCTGATGGGCGACGGGGCGGCCGGCTTCTCGCTGATGGACGTCGAGTCGCTCGCCCGGCAGAAGCTGCCGGTGGTGATCGTGGTCGGCAACAACGGCATCTGGGGCCTGGAGAAGCACCCGATGAACGCCATGTACGGCTACGACGTCGCCGCCGACCTCCAGCCCGAACTGCGCTACGACGACGTGGCGACCGCGCTCGGTGGTGCGGGCGAGACCGTGGCCAAGGCCGGCGACCTGCGTCCGGCGCTCAAGCGGGCCTTCGACTCCGGGGTGCCGTACCTGGTCAACGTGCTGACCGACCCGACGGACGCGTACCCGCGCTCATCCAACCTGGCCTGATCCCGTCGACGCCGGGCTGCCCGATCCGGTCGGGTGGTCCGGCGTCGTGCTCTCCACTGTGGTGTCACCGGCGTCGGCCGGAGCCGGGGTGGCCGGAGCCGGGGTGGCCGGACGGCGGGCGGTCAGCAGCAACGGCAGCAGGACGACCCCCAGGACGTACGGGACGAACATGTAGCGCGCCCCCTGCATGTTGTTGATCGCCAGCACCGAGAGCTGGTTGCCGGCGGTGAGCCCGGCCAGGGCGAGCACGGTCCGGTCCCGGCGACGCCAGGCCACCAGACCGACCACCAGGTACGCGAGGTACGCCCAGCTCGCCCCCCGCCACCAGAGCCACTCCGGGGTGACGGTACGGGCGTTGAGCTGGACCGCGAGGTCGCCGGCACGCTGACTCAGCGGCGCGGAGTACGCGGCGTGCCGGGCCGGGCTGGCCTGGAACAGGGGGTCGCGTTGGACGTAGGTGCGCACCGACCACGGGTTCGGGTTGCGGGCGACGTTTCCGGTCGACGCGGGCTGCCAGGCGATCGAGCTGCGGCAGAACCGGGCACCGAGCACCGTGCCGGGCGACCGCTGTACGAGCCGTACCCAGATCGACACCAGTTCCGACTTGTGTTCGGCGGCGATCGTGCGGTTGAAGTCGGGGTGCCAGACGGTCGGGTCGACCGAGTAGCAGTCGGCCGACGTCCGCCAGTGTGACAGCGGGGCGACCTGGGCCATCACCGCCGTGTCGGCGGCGGGGAAAGCGGCCGGGTCGTCGGCGTAGCCGACCGCGATGTCACCGAAGAGGGTCTCCAACGCGACCAGCGAGCCGGTGTTGCGTACGCCGAGCGCCGGCAGCAGCAGCCAGTTGGTCAGCAGCGCGACGGTGACGGCGGTGACCCCGGCGACGATCATCCGCAGGGCCATCCCCCGGAGCACCAGTACGCAGATCACGATCAGGACCGCGGTCACGATGAACCCGTTCTGCCGGAACAGGCAGAGCAGGGTCAGTTCCACCATCAGGGCGACGAACAGGCCCCGGGGCAGCGCCGGCCGATCCGGCCCGGCGGTCCGGCGTCGGAGCGCGACCAGGCGCGCGACCGTACCGAACAGGAAGACGTGACAGATGACGAACGGGACGTCCTTCCAGACGGCCAGCGTGAACGAGCCGACCGGCGGAAGGGCGACCAGGATGGCGGCGGCGGCCGTCCAGAGCCAGCCGGGGCCGCCGAGCCGGCGCAGTCCGGTCACCGCGTAGGCCAGACCGGCGGCGAGCGCCACCGTCTGGAGCAGGGTGAGCGCGCCGACCCCGTTGGTGAGCTGGAGCGACAACCACACCAGTGCGGTGTACGTCACCGGGTGGTGGGTGTTCCAGTTCCCGGTGGTCGACTGCCACATGTAGTTGAGCGAGTCGGGGCTGAACAGGCCCGGATAGAAGGCGACCCACCAGAAGAGCAGGACAAGCTGGGTGACCGCGTACGTGACCAGCGCCAGCACCGGGAGCCGGGTCGGGCGGGCCAGCCTCCGCCAGCCGGTGACGGACGGTTCGGCGGGGGAGCCGGGGCCGGTTTCGACCGGTGCGTCGTCGTCCATCTCCGCCGTCTCTCGAGGGTTCCGCGCGGGCATGCGAGCCCGGTCCGGCGGGTGCCGGGCGTGGGCCAGCCGCCATGGTACGGGCGGCGGCCCGCGCGCCGGAATCGGAGCGGTCGATCCGGAACCGTCGCGGTTACGCCTCGGGTCGCTTCTCTTCCACCGGCGGGTCGCCGGTCTCGCGGCCGCGAATCTCGCCCTCCCGGCGGCGCAGGTCCTCCTCCCAGCGTTCGAAGAGCTCCCGGTCCTTCTTCGCCTGCTCGGCGGCGAGCGAGTTGAGGAATTCGGGGTTGTCGTCCGGGGCGACCGGCCGGCGTCGGTCCGGTCCGCGTACCGGGCCCGCACCGGGTGCGCCGGTGGTGGCGGTGGCCGGGCGGCCGGCGAAGAACCAGGCGATCGAGCCGAGCAGCGGGAAGAAGAGGATGAGCAGCACCCAGGCGAACCGGGGAAGTGCGCGGATGTCGCTCGCGTCCGCGGAGAGGCAGCTGATCAATGCGCAAGCGGCGAGGATGATCTGCGCGATAAAGACGAACACCATCAGGCGGGCCATGTGGCAATGATGACCCACCGGGTCAGCTCAACCTAGCGCTCCGAGCACCAGCAGCACGCCGAGTCCGGCGTACCCGACGGCGACCAGTGCCAGCAGCGGCATGCTCCGTCCGCCGGTGACGTGGGCACCGGCCCGGGTCGCGCCCCGGATGACGGTGGCGCCGAGGGCCAGCAGCCCGAGCGCCACCGCGCCGCCGAGGAGCAGGGTGACCAGGGCGTCGTACGACAGCGCCAACCGGACGGTGAGGACGGCTACGGTCGCGATCGAGAGTCCGGTACGGCGTCGGGCCAGTCGGGTCCGTTCCGGTTGCAGGCCCGGGTCCGGGGCGGCGGTCCCGCCCGGGCCGTGGTTCACCTGTTCCCGCCGAGCCGGAGCAGTGTTGCCGCGATCAGCACCAGCGCGCCGACGGCGACCACCAGGGCGAGCAGGGCGGGGAAGCGGGACGGGGGCAGTTCGGTGCCGAGCCGGATGGCCCGCTCGGTGCGTACCCACCGGTCGACGGCGTGCAGCGCGACGGCGCCGCCGAGCAGGAGCAGGGTGACCGCGATCGCCTCACGCAGGTGGGCCAGGGGCAGCGGGGGCAGGAACTGGGCGATGGCCAGTCCGCCGGCGATCAGGGCCAGCCCGGTCCGGAGCCAGGCCAGGAAGGTGCGCTCGTTGGCGAGGGAGAACCGGTAGTCCGGGCGGGTGCCCACCTGCTGCAACCGACCCGGGTTCCACCATTGCCTGATTCTTTCGCGCACGAGCCGAATTATCCGGTCGACGTCGCCCGTAGCCTGGGTGGGTGACTGATCTGGATGTTTCGACACTGCGGACCGCGTACGACGTCCAGCTTCGGGGCCGTGCGCCGTCCCCGATGCCGGACGGGGTGACGGTGGAGCGGGACGGTCCGCTGATGCGGGTCACCGGTCTCGATCATGGCGGTTTCGTTGGTTACCGGAGCCTCGGCGGCCTGACCGGCGCGGCGTTGGACGAGCTGATCGCCCGTCAGCGGGACATCTTCGCCGCCCGGGGTGAGCAGGTGGAGTGGAAGCTGCACGGTCATGACGAGCCGGCCGACCTGCCGGACCGGTTGCGGGCGGCCGGGTTCGTCCCGGAGGACGAGGAGACCGTCCTGGTCGGGCCGGTCGCGGCGCTGGCGGCGACGCTGCCGGTGCCACCGCCGGGCGTACGGCTGCGTGAGGTCACCGCCCGGGCGGACCTGGACCGGATCGCGGAGCTGGAGTCGATCGTCTGGGACTCGCCCCGGGGCTGGCTGGCCGACGCGCTGGAGCGGGAGCTGGCGGTGGATCCGGCGGTGTCGCACGCCGGGGCCGGTGCGGGGGGCTCGGAGGTCTGGCCGCAGGCGCTGACCGTGCTGGTGGCCGAGGAGGTCGAGACCGGTCGGGTGGTGAGCTCCGGTTGGGTGCGGTACGTCGCCGGCACCGGCTTCGCCACCCTCTGGGGCGGCTCGACGCTGCCGCAGTGGCGGGGCCGGGGCATCTACCGTTCGCTGGTCACCCACCGGGCCCGGCTCGCCGACGCGCGGGGTTACACCCTGTTGCAGGTTGACGCCATGCCGGCGAGTCGGCCGATCCTGGAGCGACTCGGGTTTGTCGCGGTCACCACGACCACTCCGTACGTCTACACTCCTTAACCGTGTCTGAGCCGCTCACCGATGAGGAGAGGATGACCCTCAAGAGCGCGGCGTTCGGCGCGGTCTTCCTGGTCTCGAACGCCGAACCCGGGGTCCTCTCCATGGTCAAGGAGAGCTTCGCCGCCTCCAACGCGATCGCCGGTAGCACCGGCCTGGTGCGGGAGGTGCTGACCACCGGTGGCCTGCCCCGGTTGTCGGCCGGTTCGCCGGGCGAGTTGCAGCCGGCGGAGGTGGAGGCGGTGGCGTTGCCGGCGCTGCGGCGCGCGGTGCAGATCCTGTCGGTGAAGGCGCCGGGGGAGTTGGAGAACTACCGGCACACGGTGCTCCGCGCCGGCGACGAGGTGGCCCGCGCCTCGGACGGGGTGAGCGAGGCCGAGGCGGCGATGCTCGACAAGATCCGGGACGCGTTGAGCGCCTCCTGAGTTTGCCGGGGTTGATCCGCCCGACCCGCTCGGCTCGGTGAGCTGTGTCACTCTGAGTGCCCGGGAAAGCAAAGCTACTGATAGGTAACATAGCCGGGTGGGCAACTCCACAGCGTGCCACGGTTGACCGATCGTTAAGGGACGCGGGACGCTGCGCCACGGAACCGGGCGATGCCGGCAACACCAACAGGAGGGTCGTCGAAGCGCGATGAACATCGTCGTACTCGTCAAGCAGGTGCCCGACTCGGGCGCGGACCGTAACCTGCGCAGTGACGACAACACCACCGACCGGGGGTCGGCAAACAACGTCATCAACGAGATGGACGAGTACGCCATCGAAGAGGCGTTGCGGATCAAGGAAGCGCACGGCGGCGAGGTCACCGTGCTGACCATGGGCCCGGACCGGGCCACCGAGTCGATCCGCAAGGCGCTGTCGATGGGGCCGGACAAGGCCGTACACGTGCTCGACGACGCGCTGCACGGCTCCTGCGCCGTCACCACCTCCCGGGTCCTCGCGACCGCCCTCGGCACGCTCGACGCGGACCTGGTGATCTGCGGTGCCGAATCGACCGACGGCCGGGTCCAGGTGCTGCCGCACATGCTCGCCGAGCGGCTCGGCATCGCCGCGCTGACCGGCGCCCGCACGCTCACCGTCGAGCCCGGGGCCGACGGCACCGTGCTCACCGCCGAGCGACAGACCGAGGAGGGGTACGAGGTCGTCAGCGCCACCACCCCGGCGATCGTCTCGGTCTGGGACACCATCAACGAGCCCCGTTACCCCTCCTTCAAGGGGATCATGGCGGCCAAGAAGAAGCCGGTGCAGACCCTCTCGCTGGCCGACCTCGGGGTGCCCGCGGCCGAGGTGGGCAGCGCCGGTGCGACCAGCGTGGTGGTCGAGCACAGCAAGCGCCCGCCGCGCTCCGGTGGCGCGAAGGTCACCGACGAGGGCTCCGGCGGCGTCGCGCTGGTCGAGTACCTCGCCACCGAGAAGTTCGTCTGAGCAGGTTCGAGAGAGAAGAGACGGTCATGGCTGAAGTGCTTGTCGTGGTCGAGGCCACCCAGACGTTCGGTGTCAAGAAGGTCACCCTCGAACTGCTCACCCTCGCCCGGGAGCTGGGCACCCCCTCCGCCGTGGTGCTCGGTGGCCCCGGTGCCGCCGACGCCCTCACCGAGAAGCTCGGCGAGTACGGCGCGGCCAAGATCTACGCCGCCGAGAGCGAGGAGATCGACGGTCACCTGGTGGCGCCGAAGGCCACCGTCCTGGCCGAACTGGTCCGCCAGGTGCAGCCGGCCGCCGTCCTGCTCCCCTCCACCCAGGAGGGGAAGGAGATCGCCGGACGGCTGGCGGTCAAGCTGGACAACGGCATCCTCACCGACGTGGTCGAACTCGCCGCCGACGGCACCGCGACCCAGGTCGCCTTCGCCGGCTCCACCATCGTGAAGTCGAAGGTGACCCGCGGCCTGCCGCTGGTCACCCTGCGGCCCAACTCGGTCACCCCCAGCCCGGCCCCGGCCACCCCCGAGGTGGAGCGGGTCGAGGTCCAGCTCGGCGCGGCCGACAAGCTGACCAGGGTGGTGCGGCGGGTGGCCGAACAGAAGGGCTCCCGGCCGGAGCTGACCGAGGCGTCGGTGGTCGTCTCCGGTGGGCGCGGTGTCGGCAACGCGGACAACTTCAAGCTGGTCGAGGAGCTGGCCGACCTGCTCGGCGGCGCGGTCGGCGCGTCCCGCGCGGCGGTCGACTCGGGTTTCTACCCGCACCAGTTCCAGGTCGGACAGACCGGCAAGACGGTCTCGCCGCAGCTCTACGTGGCGCTCGGCATCTCCGGGGCGATCCAGCACCGGGCCGGCATGCAGACCTCCAAGACCATCGTCGCGGTGAACAAGGACGGCGAGGCGCCGATCTTCGAGCTGGCCGACTTCGGAGTGGTCGGGGACCTGTTCAAGGTGGTCCCGCAGGCCGCCGAGGAGATCCGCAAGCGCAAGTAGTCACGCCGTTCCACCGCTGGCGGTAAGGAGCGGTACGTGATACGCCAGGGTGGCCGTCCGGATGCGGGCGGCCACTTTTGGCGTACCGCCCAGGCGGTGAGAACGATGGGATATCCGACGCCCCATCCCAACTAGCCGCGAACCGGGCGAGCGGTGATTCCCTCCGAGCTGCGCCCGGCATTACCGGGCCGCCTGTCGCTGCACCCCTTACGACTGCGGATAGGCTTGTCGCGATGACTTACCTGGATCACGCTGCGACCACCCCGATGCTCGAGGCGGCACTGGAGGCGTACGTCACCACCGCCCGCGAGGTCGGCAACGCCTCGTCGCTGCACGCCGCCGGCCGGTCGGCCCGGCGCCACGTCGAGGAGGCCCGGGAACGGGTCGCCGGTGTGCTCGGTGCCCGCCCCTCCGAGGTGATCTTCACCGGCGGCGGTACGGAGAGCGACAACCTCGCGCTCAAGGGCATCTACTGGGCCCGTCGCGCCGCGGATCCGGCCCGCAACCGGGTGGTGGTCAGCGCGGTCGAGCACCACGCCGTACTCGACCCGGTGGAGTGGCTGGAGCAGCACGAGTCGGCCGTGGCAGGGCTGCTGCCGGTCGACGCCACCGGGCGGGTCGACCCGGGCACGCTCGCCGCCGAACTCGACGCCTACGGCGAGCAGACCGCCCTGGTCAGCGTGATGTGGGCGAACAACGAGGTCGGTACGGTGCAGCCGATAGCCGAACTGGCGAAGCTCGCCGCCGAACGGGGCGTCCCGCTGCACACCGACGCGGTCCAGGCGGTCGGCCAGGTGCCGGTCGACTTCGCCGCCAGCGGCGTCTCCGCGCTCACCCTCACCGGACACAAGCTCGGCGGCCCGGCCGGCGTCGGCGCCCTCCTGCTCGGCCGGGACGTGCCCTGCGCGCCGCTGCTGCACGGCGGCGGCCAGGAGCGGGACGTCCGCTCCGGCACCCTCGACGTGGCCGGCATCGTCGCCTTCGCGGTGGCGGTCGAGGTCGCCGTCGGTGGTCAGCGCGAGTACGCGGCCCGCGTCGCCACGCTCCGCGACGACCTGGCCAAGCGCCTGGTCGAGGTGGTGCCGGACGTGGTGTGCAACGGTGACCTGGTGGACCGGCTCCCCGGCAACGCCCACTTCTCCTTCCCCGGCTGCGAGGGCGACGCGCTGCTGATGCTGCTCGACGCCCAGGGCATCGCCTGCTCGACCGGCTCGGCCTGCTCCGCCGGGGTGGCGCAGCCCTCACACGTACTGCTCGCCATGGGGGCGGACCACGACCGGGCCCGTTCGTCGCTGCGCCTGTCGCTCGGGCACACCTCCACCGGGCGGGACGTCGACGCGCTGATCGAGGCGCTGCCCGCCGCGGTCGAGCGGGCCCGCCGGGCTGGCGCGACCAGGTCCGCCCGGCGCTGACCGTGCCGGCGGCAGAGCTACCCTCGACAGGGTTGAAGGGGGTTTCCCGGTGAGGGTACTGGCAGCAATGTCCGGCGGGGTCGACTCGGCGGTCGCCGCCGCGCGGGCGGTGGAAGCGGGACACGACGTGACCGGGGTGCACCTGGCGCTGTCGCGTAATCCGCAGACGTACCGGACCGGGGCGCGCGGCTGCTGCACGCTGGAGGACTCGCGGGACGCCCGGCGGGCCGCCGACGTGATCGGCATCCCGTTCTACGTCTGGGACATGGCCGACCGCTTCCACGAGGACGTGGTGGACGACTTCGTGGCCGAGTACGCCGCCGGTCGTACCCCGAATCCCTGCCTCCGCTGCAACGAGAAGATCAAGTTCGCCGCGGTGCTGGACCGGGCGATCGCCCTCGGCTTCGACGCCGTGGTCACCGGCCACCACGCCCGGCGCGGTGACGACGGCCTGCTGCGGCGCAGCGTCGACCTGGCCAAGGACCAGTCGTACGTGCTCGCCGTGCTGACCCGCGAGCAGCTCGACCGGTCCGTCTTCCCGCTCGGCGACTCGACCAAGGCCCAGGTCCGGGTCGAAGCGGCCGAACGCGGGCTCTCCGTCGCCGACAAGCCCGACTCGCACGACATCTGCTTCATCGCCGACGGCGACACCCGCAAGTTCCTCGCCGACCGGCTCGGCGAGGCCCCCGGTGACATCGTCGACTCCCGCACCGGCGAGGTGGTCGGCGCCCACGCCGGTGCGTACGCGTACACGGTCGGGCAGCGCAAGGGGCTCTCCCTGGGCGTGCCCGCGCCGGACGGCAAGCCCCGCTACGTGCTTTCCATCACCCCCACGACCAACACCGTGACGGTCGGACCGGTCGAGGCGCTGGAGGCCAGCACGGTCGCCGCCCGGCGTCCGGTGTGGACCGGTGGCGCCCTGCCGACCGACGCCACCGAGTGTCAGGTCCAGCTCCGCGCCCACGGCGAGGTGGTGCCCGCCACCATCCAGGTCAGCGGCGACACCCTGCACGCCGAACTGCACCGCCCGGTACGCGGCGTCGCCGCCGGCCAGGCCATCGTGGCCTACGCGCCCGACCCGGCCGGGGACATCGTGCTCGGCTCAGCCACCATCACCGGCTGACCGGCCCGGCGCTGCGCCAACCCGGCCCGGCGCGACGGCCCGGCGCCGCCACCGGTGCACTAGCCTTCGGCCTGTGAGCGATCAGACATGGCCCTGGCCCGCCGGCGCGGCCACCGGTATCGGTTCGTTGCCCGGCACGGACGTCGCGGAGGCGCAGCGGATCGTCCTCGGTGAGCTGCCCGCACTGCCGCACCTGCCGGAGCTGCCCGCCCGGGGACCCGGGGCCGACCTGATCGGCCGCACCGCCGGCTTCCTGGTCGACCTGCCCGTCGAGCTGTACACCGGTCGGTGGCGGGTGGCCGCCCGGCCCGGGAAGGACCTGCGTCGGGCGAACGACCTGATGGAACGCGACCTGGACCAGCTCACCGAACAGGCCGACGGGTTCACCGGACCGGTCAAGGTCCAGGCGGCCGGGCCGCTGACCATGGCGGCCGGGGTGGACAAGGCCATCGGCGGCCGGCTGCTCCGCGACCCCGGAGCGGTCCGCGACCTCACTGACTCGCTCGCCGAAGGGCTGCGCGGCCACGTCGCCGACGTACGTCGCCGGCTGCCCGGGGCGACCGTACTGCTGCAACTCGACGAGCCGTCGCTGCCGGCGGTGCTCGCCGGGCACATACCCACGGAGAGCGGCTTCGGCGCGTACCGGCCGGTCGAGACGGCCACCGCGCGGGACCTGCTCCGGGCCGTGGTGGACGCGGTCGGCGCACCGGTGCTGGTGCACTGCTGCGCGCCGGACGTACCGCTGGAGCTGTTCCGTACCGCCGGTGCGACCGGGGTCGCGTTCGACCTCGACCTGATCACGCAGCTCGACCCGCTCGGCGAGGCGATCGAGGCCGGTCTCGGCATGTTGGTCGGCGCGATTCCGGCCACGCCACCCGCGACCGGTCGTGGGCCCTCCGGGGAGACCGCCGCCGACCGGGTACGTCAGCTCTGGGACCGGCTCGGCTTTCCCCGCCCCCGGCTGGCCCAGCAGGTCGTGGTCACCCCCGCCTGTGGCCTGGCCGGTGCCACCCCGGAGTACGCCCGCGCCGCCCTCACCGCCGCCCGTGAGGCCGGCCAGCGCCTCTACGAGGTCTGACCCCGGCCCCGCGTTCCGGGTTGACCCCGCCCGGCATGATCATCGGATGGGTTCGACTGAGCCGGCTCGGCTGGCGTTGGGTGCGACGGGTTCGTTGTTCGGGCTGGCGTACGGCGACGCGCTCGGCAAACCGACCGAGTTCATGACCGTCGTGGAGATCGAGGCGCGCTACGGGCCCGGCGGCCCGCGTGAGCTGTCCGGCGACCCGGCACAGGTCACCGACGACACCCAGATGGCGCTCGCGGTCGGCTGGGCGTTGTACGACGCCACCGCCGCCACCCCGGAGATCCTGGAGCCGTTACTGCGGGACCGGTTCCTCGCCTGGGCCCGGAGCCCGGAGAACAACCGGGCCCCGGGCATGACCTGTCTGCGGGCCTGCGGGGAACTGGCCAGGGGCGGCCCGTGGCAGGCGGCGACCGTGGCCGGCTCGAAGGGCTGCGGTGCGAACATGCGGGTCACCCCGGTCGGACTGGTGCCCGGGTACGACCTGGACACGCTCGCCGGAGTCGCCCAGCTTCAGGCCGGGCTCACCCACGGCCACCCGACCGCGCTCGCGGCGAGCGAGCTGACCGCGTACGCGGTCCGGGTCCTG
The DNA here is from genome assembly GCF_003633685.1 of Micromonospora pisi. Taxonomy (NCBI): domain Bacteria; kingdom Bacillati; phylum Actinomycetota; class Actinomycetes; order Micromonosporales; family Micromonosporaceae; genus Micromonospora; species Micromonospora pisi. Next base: position 5,789,623 of record NZ_RBKT01000001.1, read on the forward strand.
CGCGACGGCGCCGACCTGGCCGACCTGCCCGGGGTGCTCCGGCAGCGGGCCCTCGGTCAACGAACCGTCTACCGGGACGACTGGCTGGGTGCCCTGTGGCAGCGCCCGGGCGTCGGTGATCCGGAGAGTTTCATCGCCCGGGGCTGGGACGAGTGCCTGGTCGCGCTCGACCGGCTCGACGCCGCGTTGTCCGGACCGGACGATGGCGGCGACCCGTGTCGGGCCACCGGTGAGGGCTGGATCGCCGAGGAGGCACTCGCGACCGCGCTGCTCTGCGTGTTACGGCACCCGGACGACCCGGTGGCGGCCCTGGCCAGGGCCGCCACCACCGCCGGTGACTCGGACTCGATCGCCGCGCTGGCCGGTGCGTTCCTCGGTGCCGCCGGCGGACTTGGCATCTGGCCGGCGAGCTGGCTCGACCGGATCGAGTACGCCGACCAGCTCGCCGCACTCGGCGTCGCCTGGGACTGACCGGACCGCGAACACGGCCGGCTTCGCAGGACCCCGGATGGCATGACGGCGCGGATCGGAGCCGTGGCGACGACTGGCTATCGTCCGAGCGGTGGACGATAACGTGAGTCTCCGCCCGACGCCGGACACCGCGATGCTCGGCGGCTCGCTGATCGCACTGCTCGGCTACCTGGTGCCCTGGTTCAAGCAGAGCGGTTCCTATGACTGGTCATACTCCGGCTGGGGGTACGCCAGCCTCAGCAACGGCGGCGGCTGGACGCTGGTGACGTTCGCCTGGCTGCTGCTCGCGTTCGTCGCCAGCCTGTGGGCCGGGCGGAGCCTCGCCGCCGCCATGACCGGCGTCGTCGGCGCGGTCGGCGCGGCGTTCTTCGCCCTTGCCGTGGTGGCCGCGAGTTTCGCCTCGATACCCGAGCAGACGAACACCAACTACATCACCGAGTTTCCGGTGAACATCGGGTTGCCGCTGCTCGCCGGCGGTCTGGGCCTGCTGTTCGCCGGCGGGTGCCGGGCCGTGGCGGTCAGCGTCGTACGGGTCGGCCGGCAGTCCGCCCGCCCCCAGCCCGGTGACGCCGTGTGACGAAGCCCTGCCGTCATGACGTCCGGGCGACGCCGGACCGGTGGGTGCGGCGCCCCGACCCCGCGATGTCGGTCCGGCCCGATACGGTGCGGGGGTAACGCGAGCACGGAGGTCAACTGGTGTCAGAGGAAGCGATCCCGCAGCAGGTCAGCGCCGCTCAGGAGGCGGCGGCCGGCGCTGAGCCGAGCGCGGCCGAGCGGGAGCGGCATGCGGCGCTCAGCACCGAGATCGGTGAGCACCAGTACCGCTACTACGTGCTCGACACACCGAGCATCCCCGACGCCGACTTCGACCGGATGCTGCGTGAGCTGGAGGGGCTGGAGGAGCGGTTCCCGTCGCTGCGTACCCCCGAGTCGCCCACCCAGCGGGTCGGTGGCTCCTTCTCCACCCAGTTCACCCCGGTCACCCACGCCGAGCGGATGATGTCGCTCGACAACGCCTTCGACCCGGACGAGTTGGCCGCCTGGGCCGAGCGGGTCGAACGGGACGCCGGGGGCGCGGTCAGCTACCTCTGTGAGCTGAAGGTCGACGGTTTGGCGATCAACCTGACCTACGAGAACGGCCGGCTGGTCCGGGCCGCGACCCGGGGCGACGGCCGCACCGGCGAGGACGTCACCCCGAACGTACGGACCATCCGGGGGATCCCGGAGCGGCTGGCCGACGGGGCGGACGTCCCGGAGTTGCTGGAGGTCCGGGGCGAGATCTACTTCCCGGTCGCGGCCTTCGCCGACGTGAACGCGGCCCAGGTCGAGCAGGGCCGACCGCCCTTCGCCAACCCGCGCAACGCGGCCGCCGGCAGCCTGCGCCAGAAGGATCCGAAGATCACCGCCTCGCGACCGCTGCGGATGGTGGTGCACGGCATCGGCGCCCGGCGCGGGTTCGAACCGGTGGCCCAGTCGGAGTCGTACGCGGCGCTGCGCGCCTGGGGACTGCCGACCAGCGACCGGTGGCGGGTGGTGCCGGACCTGGCCGGGGTGCGCGGGTACATCGACTACTACAACGAGCACCGGCACGACGTCGAGCACGAGATCGACGGCGTGGTGGTGAAGGTCGACCCGGTCGCCATCCAGGGCCGGCTCGGCTCCACCAGCCGGGCGCCGCGCTGGGCGATCGCCTTCAAATACCCGCCCGAAGAGGTCACCACCAAGCTGCTCGACATCGAGGTCAACGTCGGGCGTACCGGTCGGGTGACCCCGTTCGCGGTGCTGGAGCCGGTGCGGGTGGCCGGTTCCACGGTCGCGCTCGCAACCCTGCACAACGCCCGTGAGGTGGCCCGCAAGGGGGTGCTGATCGGCGACACGGTGGTGGTGCGCAAGGCCGGTGACGTCATTCCCGAGGTGCTCGGCCCGGTGGTCGACCTGCGCCCGGCCGACGCCCGCCCGTTCGAGATGCCGACCCACTGCCCGGCCTGTGGCACCCCGTTGGCGCCGGCCAAGGAGGGCGACATCGACATCCGCTGTCCCAACGCCCGGTCCTGCCCGGCCCAGTTGCGGGAGCGGGTCTTCCACCTGGCCGGCCGGGGCGCGTTCGACATCGAGGTGCTGGGGGAGAAGGCCGCCGCCGCCCTGCTCGACGCGGGTGTGATCGTCGACGAGGGCGACCTCTTCGCGCTGGACGCGAAGCGGCTCGCCCAGGTGCCGCTCTTCGTGAACAAGGACGGCACGCTCGGCAGCAACGCGGTCAAGCTGCTGGACAACCTGACCGAGGCGCGGCAGCGCCCGCTCTGGCGGGTGCTGGTGGCGCTCTCGATCCGGCACGTCGGCCCGACCGCCGCGCAGGCGCTGGCCCGGCACTTCGGGTCGGTGCCCCGGATCGAGACGGCGACCGAGGAGGAACTCTCCTCGGTGGACGGCGTCGGCCCGACCATCGCCAGCAGCCTGCGCGAGTGGTTCACGGTGGACTGGCATCGGGAAGTTGTCCGTAAGTGGGCCGAGGCCGGCGTGCGGATGGCGGAGGAACAGGCCGAACAGGGCCCCCGGCCGCTGGAGGGGATCACGGTGGTGGTCACCGGCACGCTTCCCACCTATTCTCGGGACCGGGCCGCGGAGGCGGTGCAGTCACGCGGTGGCAAGGTCAGCGGGTCAGTCTCGAAGAAGACGCACTTCGTGGTGGTGGGCGACAACCCCGGCAGCAAGGCGGAGAAGGCGATATCGCTCAAGGTGCCGATCCTCGACGAGGCCGGGTTCGAGATACTGCTGGCGGAAGGGCCCGAGGCGGCGGCGGAAGCGGCAGCCCGTACGGCGGATAATGACGAAGAGTGAGCGACTGATTAGCTCTGAGTTATAGTCATCCCCTGGCGAGATGCCGCGTATTTCAAGTTAGTCACGACTACAACCGATTCGCGTCTGTCGCCCCCCACATCCGTGCACCGAGGGCGTTTGATGTGTGCACAGCGCGGCAGATGGTCGCGCCCCGGGACCACGGGTCGGGAGGTCGTATGGAGGCCGCAGCGTTGCGGAACTCCGTTCCTCCTGGACGGGCAACCGCGTTCTTCGGATTTGTCTGGGCGGTCGTCGCGTTGGCCGTCGGGCTCTCCGTCGTACCGCTGACCAGGTTGCCCGACCAGATTCCCCAATTGCCGCCGGCATTCTGGGTCATGGCCGCGCTCGCCGCCGTCAGCGACGCGCGCCCCTTCACGCCGCCCGGACGCCGGCAGAGCTCGGCGGTATTCCCCTCCATCTGCTTCACCTTCGCCATCATGCTCGGCTGGGGGCTCGCCCCGGCGATCGCCGTACAGGCGGTCGCGGTGCTGATCTCCGGCTTCCGGATGCGTCACGCCCTCTGGCGGACGATCTTCAACATCGCCCAGTACGCCTGCGCCCTGACCGCGGCCCACGCGGTCGCCCGGCTCGGCGCCGAAGCCGCCTTCGGCACCCGACCACATCCGAACTGGACGGACGTTGCCATCGTGGCCGGCGCGGCAACCGCCTGGTTCGCGGTCAAGTACGGCTCCGTCACCCTCGCCGTACGGTTGCGTTTCGCCAGCCCGTGGTGGCCGGCGTTCCAACACGGACTCGGCTTCGAACTTCTCTCCACCGGCTCGTTGCTGCTGCTCAGCCCAGTGGTCGCCGCCGCCGCCCGGGTCAGCCCGGCGCTGATCCCGCTGGTCCTGGTGCCCCTCTACGCGGTCTACCGGATGGCCCGGATCTCCACCGAACAGGAACAACTCGCCCGCCTCGACCCGCTCACCGGTCTGGCCAACCGCAAGGCCCTGCTCGCCGAGGTCGCCGACCAGATCGCCGTGCACGCCGAACTGGCGGCCAAGGGGGCGCACGGCCGGCACCTGGCCCTGCTCCTGCTCGACCTCGACCGGTTCAAGAACGTCAACGACGCCCTCGGCCACGCCATCGGAGACCGCCTGCTGGTCCGGGTCGGCGAGCGGCTCACCGCCACCGTCCGCCGCGAAGACCTGGTGGCCCGGCTCGGCGGCGACGAGTTCGCCGTCCTCGCGACCGGGGTGCGCGACGCCGCCGAAGCCCGCGCCCTGGCCGAACGGGTGGTCGAAGCGCTCGCCGAACCGGTCGCCCTGGACGGGCTGCCGCTCGACGTCAGCGGTTCCATCGGCATCGCGTTCCACCCCGACCACGGAGCGGACTTCGCCACCCTGATGCGCCACGCCGAGGTGGCGATGTACGACGCCAAGCACCGGGGGGACACGGTCGCCCTCTACGCGCCCGAGTCCGACCACAACTCGCCCGAACGGCTGAACCTCCTCGCCGACCTGCGCCGGGTTCTCGACCGGGGTGGTGCCGGCGGCGTCGACGTCGGCGAGATCACCATGTACTACCAACCCCAGATCGCGATCGCCACCGGCGAGGTGGTCGGGGTGGAGGCACTGCTGCGCTGGCGGCACCCGAAACGGGGAATGGTCGACCCGGAGGAGTTGATCCGGGTGGCCGAGCAGAGCGCGGTGATGCGCCTGCTCACCCGACGGGTGATCGACGATGTGGTCGAACAGCTCGCGAAGTGGTCCGCGGCCGGCATCGGACTCCGGGCCGCGGTCAACGTCAGCGTCCGTGACCTGCACACCGGCGAGATCGCCGACCAGCTCGCCGACCGCCTCACCCGGTACGGCGTACCACCGTCCTGGATCCAACTGGAGATCACCGAGGGTGCGCTGATGGCCGACCCGCACCGGGTGCTCGCCACCATCGCCCGGCTCGACAAGCTCGGCGTCGCGATCGCCCTGGACGACTTCGGCACCGGCTACTCCTCCATGCAACACCTGCGCCGGCTGCCGCTGGCCGAGGTGAAGGTCGACCGCTCCTTCGTACTCGGGATGGCGGTCGACGCCGACGACGCCGCCATCGTCCGGTCGGTGATCGAACTGGCCGGCGCGCTCGGCCTGCGGGTGGTCGCCGAGGGGGTCGAGGACGAGCGGACCTGGCGACTGCTGCACGCCGCCGGCTGCGACGTCGCCCAGGGCTGGTTCTACGCCCGGCCGATGCCGGCCGAGGAACTCTCCGCCTGGATGGCCCGCTACCGCCCGCTGGTCCCCGGCCCGGTGCAGGACACCACCGGCCGGCATCGCTCCCGGGTCCCGCTGGCGGTCGAGGGCGCGCAACCCCCGGCGCCGGTGACCGACGACGCCGGACCGACGGCACCGGACGGGCCGTACCAGGCCGAGCAGAACCGGCCGTACGTCGTCGAGCCGTTCGAGGACGACGGGTCGTTCCTACCGGAGCCGGACAGCGTCGAGCCCTCGGAGGCCGGTGCTCCGGTCGAACTCAGCGGAGCGGGGGGAGTCGGAGACGCCGCGTCTTCGGCTGACAAATAGACTCGCTCGGGTCACGGCGCGCGTGTCACGCTGCGCCGGTAACACGTCTAGGCACGAAGGGGGCACCGATGGCCGCCATCTCCCGCGAGGAGGTCGCGCACCTGGCGCGGCTGTCGCGGCTCGCCGTCACCGAGGAGGAGCTGGAGACCTTCGCCGGCCAGCTCGACGTGATCCTCCAGTCGGTGGCCCGGGTCGGTGAGGTGACCGCCGCCGACATCCCGCCCACCTCGCACTCCGTGCCGCTGACCAACGTGCTCCGCGAGGACGTCGTGGTGCCCTGCCTGACCCCGGCCGAGGCACTCTCCGGTGCACCGGACGTTGAGGAACAACGCTTCCGCGTACCGCGGATCCTGGACGAGGAGGCCTGACCGGCATGAGTGACGTGACCAGGATGACCGCGACGGAGGTCGCGGCCCTTGTCGCCGGTGGCCAGGCGTCCGCGGTCGAGGTGACCCAGGCCCACCTCGACCGGATCGCGGCGGTCGACGACCGGGTGCACGCGTTCCTGCACGTCGACACCGAGGGGGCGCTCGCCGCCGCCCGCGACGTCGACGCCCGCCGGGCCGCCGGTGAACCGCTCGGCCCGCTCGCCGGGGTCCCGGTCGCGGTCAAGGACGTGCTCACCACCAAGGGTGTGCCGACCACCGCCGGCTCGAAGATCCTCGAAAACTGGCGCCCGCCGTACGACTCGACCATCGTGTCGCGGCTGCGGGCCGCCGGCACGGTGCCGATCGGCAAGACCAACATGGACGAGTTCGCCATGGGCTCCTCCACCGAATACTCCGCGTACGGGCCGACCAACAACCCGTGGGACCTGACCCGGATCCCGGGCGGCTCCGGTGGTGGCAGTGCCGCCGCGCTCGCCGCGTACGAGGCACCGCTCGCCATCGGCTCGGACACCGGCGGCTCGATCCGCCAGCCCGGCGCGGTCACCGGCACCGTCGGGGCGAAGCCGACCTACGGCGGCACCTCCCGCTACGGGCTGATCGCCTTCTCCTCGTCGCTGGACACCCCCGGGCCCTGCGCCCGTACGGTCGAGGACGCGGCGCTGCTGCACGCGGTCATCGGCGGACACGACCCGCGCGACTCCACCTCCATCCCGCAGCCGGTGCCGGACGTCGTCGCCGCCGCCCGGCTCGGCGCCAACGGCGACCTGACCGGGGTACGGCTCGGCATCGTCACCGAGTTCTCCGGCGAGGGCGCCGAGCCCGGTGTGTTGGCCGCGTTCCGTGACTCGGTCGAGACCCTGACCAAGCTCGGTGCCGAGGTCGTCGAGGTCTCCTGCCCGAACTTCCAGTACGCGCTTCCGGCGTACTACCTGATCGCGCCGAGCGAGTGCTCCTCCAACCTGGCCCGCTTCGACGGGGTCCGGTTCGGGCTGCGGGTCGGCGACGACGGTGTGAAGTCGCTCGAAGAGGTCATGTCGCTCACCCGTGACCAGGGCTTCGGCCCCGAGGTGAAGCGCCGGATCATGCTCGGCACCTACGCCCTCTCGTCCGGCTACTACGACGCCTACTACGGGCAGGCGCAGAAGGTCCGGACCCTGATCACCCGCGACTTCACCGCCGCGTTCGAGCAGGTCGACGTGCTGATCTCGCCGACCACCCCGTTCGTGGCGTTCCCGTTCGGGTCGCGCACCGGGGACCCGTACCAGATGTACCTGGCCGACCTCTTCACGATCCCGACCAACCTCTACGGCGGGCCGGCGATCTCGGTGCCCTGCGGGCTCTCCGAAGGGCTGCCGGTGGGTCTGCAGATCATGGCGCCGACCATGGCCGACGACCGGATGTACCGGGTCGCCGCCGCGCTGGAGTCGGCGGTCGGCACCTTCACCCCGCCGGCACTCTGAGTACGCTTGACCATGCTTTGCCCGGATACCGCTCGAGAGCTGGAGTATTGATGAGCGCGATCGTCCTGCCGTCGTACGACGATGTTGTCGAGCGGTACGAGCCGGTGATCGGCCTGGAGACCCACGTCGAGCTGGGCACGAACACCAAGATGTTCTGCGGCTGCCCGACCGACTTCGGCGGCGAGCCGAACACCCGGACCTGCCCGGTCTGCCTCGGCCTGCCGGGGTCGCTCCCGGTCGCCAACAAGGCCGCGATCGAGGCGACCATCCGGATCGGCCTCGCACTCAACTGCACCATCGCCGACTGGTGCCGGTTCGCCCGGAAGAACTACTTCTACCCGGACATGCCGAAGAACTTCCAGATCAGCCAGTACGACGAGCCGCTCTGCGTCGACGGCTACCTCGACGTCGAGGTCCAGGGCAAGACGGTCCGGATCGGCATCGAGCGGGTGCACATGGAGGAGGACACCGGTAAGTCGCTGCACGTCGGTGGCGCCACCGGTCGTATCCACGGTGCCACCGAGTCGCTGGTCGACTACAACCGGGCCGGTATCCCGCTGGTCGAGATCGTGACCAAGCCCATCCCCGGGATCGGTGCGCTCGCCCCGGAAACCGCCCGCGCGTACGTCACCGAGCTGCGCGACGTACTCCGCTCCCTCGGCGTGTCGGACGTACGGATGGAGGAGGGGTCGCTGCGCTGCGACGTCAACACCTCGCTCAACCGTCCGGGCGATGAGTGGGGCACCCGTACCGAGACCAAGAACGTGAACTCGTTGCGTTCGGTCGAGCGGGCGGTCCGCTCCGAGATGCTGCGGCAGGCTGCCCTGCTCGACGCCGGCGTGAAGATCATCCAGGAGACCCGGCACTTCCAGGAGGACACCGGCGACACCCGGCCCGGCCGCTCCAAGGAAACCGCCACCGACTACCGCTACTTCCCCGAGCCGGACCTGGTGCCGATCGCACCGGACCCGGCCTGGGTCGCCGACCTGAAGGCCGCCCTGCCCGAGCTGCCCCGGGTCCACCGGCAGCGGCTCCAGGAACAGTGGGGCCTCTCCGACCTCGACATGCAGTCCGTACTCAACGCGGGTGCGGTCGAGCTGATCGAGCAGACGGTTGCCGCCGGCACCACCCCGGCCGGGGCCCGGAAGTGGTGGCTCGGCGAGCTCTCCCGCCGCGCCAACGAGTCCGGTGTCGAGCTGGCCGAGGTCGGGGCCACCCCCGCCCAGGTCGCCGAACTCCAGCGGCTCGTCGACGAGGGCAAGCTCAACGACAAGCTCGCCCGTACCGTGCTGGAAGGCGTGGTGGCCGGCGAAGGCGACCCGGCCGAGATCATGGCTGCCCGGGGGCTCGGTGTCGTCTCCGACACGGGTGCGCTGACCGTGGCCGTGGACGAGGCGATCGCCGCCAACCCCGACATCGCCGCCAAGGTCCGCGAGGGCAAGCTCGCCGCCGCCGGTGCCCTGGTCGGTGCCGTCATGAAGACCACCCGCGGCCAGGCCGACGCCAAGACCGTCCGCGACCTGATCCTGGAGCGACTGAGCTAGCTGGCTGGCCCCGGTTTCGCCTCGGCCACCCGCCGGCTGTCCCAGGCGGGGCCGAGGAGTTGTGCTTCACCCGAAGGGTGGTTGCCCCTACCAGGGCAGCCACCCTTCCCGCATCCACCCCCACCCACCCCCGCCGGGCGAGGGCGGGGGGTTAGCGGGTGGGGGTGGGTGGTGGGGGTGGGGTGGGGGGGATTACCGGGGGTGGGGTGCCGGGCAGGGATGGGCCCGGGATCGTGCTGCCCGGGGTCGGGGTGGCGCTGGTGGTGGGGGTCGGCTGCGGCGGCTGCACCAGGTGGCGTTCCAGACTGACCTGGGCCTGACCCGTACCGCCGACCTGGATGTCGTCGTACGCCTGGAGCATCCGCTGCTGGTCGAAGTAGAGCACCGAGAGGGCCAGGGGCAGCGGCTTCTCGCCCTCCAACCCGCGTAGCCCGGCACCACCGGTCGAGCCCTGCACCAGCATCAGGGTCGGGGGCTGTCCTGGCAGTGGGGAGAGCGGGTCGATCTCGCGGTGGTGCACGTGACCGGCGAGCACGAGCGGGCAGGTGCCGTTGAGTGCCTGCCCGGACGCGGGGTCGTGGACGAGCGCGATGTCGACCGGTGGCTTGGCCGCGCGTACGGTGCTGGCCAGTTTCTCGCCGGCGCCGGTGACCTGCTCGATCACCTGGGGGGTGGCCCCGGAACCGTTGGGTGAGGTCTCCTTGTCGGGGGTGAACCGGGGGTCGCCGATCCCGGCGATGGTCAGCCCGGCGACGGTTCTGACGGTGTTGTCCAGCACGATCGCGTTCGGTTGCCGGGCCACGGCCGCGGCGGTGGCGGCGGAGTCGTGGTTGCCACGGATGAAGACGTACGGCACCTTGAGCACGCCGATCGAGCCGAGGAAGGACGCCTCCGGCTCGCTGCCCCAGTCGGTGATGTCCCCGGTGTCGATCACGACGTCGATGTCGAACTGCTCGACCACGGTACGGATCACCTGCCACCCGGTCGGGTTCAGGTGGATGTCGGAGACGTGCAGTACCCGGGTGGTGCCCTGCGCGGGTTCGAAGACGGGCAGGGCGGAGACGGTGGTGTAGAGCTTGCTGACGTTGCCGACCAGCCGTTGCACCTGGTCGGCGTACTTGCCGTAGTCGGAGGCGATGCGTCGGGCGTCGCCGACCACCGCCGGGGCGTTGACCAGGAGCCCTTCGTAGCGGGGTTCCTCGACCGCTTCCGGTCGGAGGCTCAACGCGGCGATGCCGAGACTGCCCCCGGAGATCAGCAGCGCCAGCCCGCCGGCCCAGGCGACCCGCCGGGTGTTGCGGAACACCAGGATGGCGAGGATCAACGTGCCGAGTACGGCCACGGCGACCGTACGCAGCCCGACCCGGACCACACCGCTGGTCACGTCGGTGACGGCGGTCTGGCTGGCGCGGGCGATTCCGGCCGGGTCGTCGATGAGTTGTTCGGTCCGGCGCAGGTCCAGGGAGCCGAGTTGGATGGAGAGGTGGGCCGGTCCGGCGTGGCTGTCGATCTGCAACGAGCCCAGTGGCGGGATGTCGACGCTGGTGCCACCGCTGACCGTGGGGGTGATCGCCATCTCGGCGCGGAACGGCCCGATGTCGACGTGCATCCGGCCGGCGATCAGCACGCCGCCGACGACGCCCGCGAGGGCGACCAGGACGATGCTCAGGGCGAGCCCGGTGCGGCGGGCCGCGACGGAGGTCAGCGCGCGTCGGCAGCCGTGGAGCACCGGCCGTGGTGACCGGCCGATGAGCCGCAGCACCGACCCCGCCCCGGTGCGGGCGTTTCGCCACGCCGGTCCGGGTGCACGCCGGTCGGCCGGGACCTGTCCGGTCCCGGCTGCCTGCTCGTCGTCGTTTCCGTGCCTGTCCATGTGCAAATCATGACCTGCCCAGCAAGAGATCTTGGGAAACCTGGTGAGGCTGACCGGTTCGCACCTGCTGTGGTGGCGCTGATGCCGTCCGGGGCGTGGCGCGGTCAGCTCCGGCCGGCGCCGCCGCCGGAGAAGACCAGGCGGAGGAGGCGGTCGTCGTCCGCGGCGGGTTTGCCGCGCCCGTCGTGGTTGGAGGTGGAGATCCAGAGTGAGCCGTCGGGCGCGGTGACGGCGGTGCGGAGCCGGCCGTACTCGCCGTTGAGGATGGCCCGTGGTTGGCCGAGGACGCCACCGGCGGCGGTCAGTTCGAGCAGCCAGATCCGTTGACCGCGCAGGCAGGCCGCGGCGAGCAGGTTCTCCACCACGGCGATCCCGGAGCAGGAGGCGTCCGCGGTGCCCCAGACCGCCAGCGGTTTGCTGAACTTCGGGTCAGTCTCGGCGTCGCCCTGCCCCTCGACGACGGGCCAGCCGTAGTTCTTGCCGGGTTCGATGAGGTTGATCTCGTCCCAGGTGTTCTGGCCGAACTCGCTGGCGTAGAGCCGCTTGTTCGCGTCCCAGGCGATGCCCTGCACGTTGCGGTGTCCCAGCGACCAGACCAGGGAGTTGGGGAACGGGTTGCCGGCGGCGGGTTTGCCATCCGGTGTCATCCGGAGGATCTTGCCGCCGAGGCTCTTCGGGTCCTGGGAGAGGCCACGCTCGGATGCGTCGCCGGTGGTGGCGTAGAGGAAACCGTCCGGGCCGAAGGCGAGCCGGCCGCCGTTGTGGATGCCGGAGAGCGGGATGCCGGTCACGATCGGCGTGGGTTCGGTGCCGAGGACCAGTTTGGCGATCCGGTTGTCCTCTTCGGTGGAGTAGTAGACGAAGACGGTCTTGTCCTTGTCGTAACCGGGTGAGACGGCGATCCCGAGTAGGCCGCCCTCACCGGCCGCGTCCACCTCGTCGAGGGTCGCCGCGGTGGTGACCTTCAGCCCGTCCGGGCCGGACTCCGGTCCGACCTTGAGGATTTTCGCGGTGTCCCGTTCGGTCACCAGTGCGCCGCCGTCGGGCAGGAACGAGATTCCCCACGGCACCCGCAGGCCGGTGGCGAGCACGGTTGTCGCCACCTGCTGGTCGATGCCACCGGCCCGTGGGGTGGCGGTCACCGAGGGGGTGGGGAAGCGGGGTGGTTCGCCGGCCGGGTCCGGCTCCGGCTCGCCGAAGGCACATCCGCTGGTCGCGAGGATGGCCGCCGCACAGAGTGCGACCGCCGCGCGGGTCCGGGCGCGGCGCGGGTACGAGGGGCGAACGCTCACCCGGCCCAGCCTAGCCGGACCGCCGGCACAACCTTCGCCATGCTCGATCAACGGGGCACTCTCCTTCGGGGATCCGGCCGATTTACCCGGCGGGTGAGTCATACCGGGCAGTTGCCGACAGACCCATGCGAAACTGCCGCCATGGTGACCGGGACAGCGACGCGACCCGCCGGGCCGGTGGCAACCAGGGGCGGGCGTCTCGCGGTCCGGGTCGCGGTCGCGTTCGGCCTGCTCGGTCTGGTCTACCGGCTGGTGCTGCTGCTGGTCGAGGTGCCACCGACGAACAGCGACGAGGCGACGAGTGGCCTGGTGGCGATGCACCTGGCGCAGGGCCGCGAGTTCCCGCTCTTCTTCTACGGCCAGTACTACATGGGGGCCTTGGAGTCGTACCTGGCGACGCCGTTGTTCGTCCTCCTCGGCCCCTCCACGCTCGCCCTACGCCTGCCGAACCTGCTGCTCTACGCCGTGTTCCTGGCCCTGGTCTGGCAACTCGCCCGGCGGCTGTACAGCCCGTGGCTGGCCACCGCCACGGTGGGCCTGCTGGCGCTCGGCTCCGACCGGGTCCTGAAGAACCAGCTCATCGCCGCCGGGGGCTATCCGGAGATGAATCCGGCCGGGGCGCTGCTGGTGCTGCTCGCGGTGAACCTCGGCCTCGGGTTCTGGACGGGGTGGCGTCGGCTGGCCGCGTACGGCGTGTTCGGGCTGGTCGCCGGCCTGACCCTGTGGGACGACTGGTTGGTGCTGCCGTACGTCGGCGCGGCCGGCCTGCTGCTCCTGTTCAACTGGCGGGAGCTGCGTGGTCGGGCGGGACTGGCGCTCGGCGGCGGCCTGCTGGTGGGGCTGGTGCCGATCGTGGCGCACAACCTGACCGCCGCACCGGAGCATCGGTCGCTGGCCGTCTACGCCACCCTGGGCGGCGACGCTGTCGTCTCCTGGGCCGACCGGCTCCACGGCGGGGTCCTGTTCGGCCTGTCGATGGGGACCGGGTTCTGCGCGCCCGGTCGGTGCGCGTCGTGGCAGCTCTGGTGGGGCGTCGCCTATCCGGTGCTGCTGGTGGTCGCGGGGGTGCTCGCGGTGCGGGCGGTACGGGCCGCGACCGGCGCCGAGCGGGTACGCCAGGGTGGCAGGTTGGTGTTGCTGGCCGGTGCCGGACTGAGCGTGGCCGCGTACGCCGGCAGCAGCGCCGCCGGTACGACCCCGGTGGAGAGTTCCCGTTACCTCTCCTGCCTGTTGATCTCGACCCCGGCAGTGCTCTGGCCGCTCTGGGCGGCGGCGAGCACCGCGTCCCACCCCGGTACGCGATGGCACGCGCCGGTCCGCTGGGCGGCGTCGGGGCTGCTCGCCGCGATCGTGTCGACGATGGGACTGGCGAGCGTGGCACTGGTCGCCGCGGCGCCGGGACTGAGCCGGGAGGCGGACCGGCGACGGGAGCTGGTGGCGGCGCTGGACCGGCTCGGCGTCGACCGGTTCTACGGCGGGTACTGGACCTGCAACACCATCACCTTCGTGACGCGCGAGCGGCTGGTCTGCGCGGTGATCCGGGACGACCTGCGCGCCGGTTGGGACCGCTACGAGCCGTACCGGGAGCTGGTCGGGCAGGCCGGGAGCCCGGCGTACGTGTTGCCGGCCGGCTCGCCGTTGAGCGCCGCGGTCGCCGACCACCTGGCCGCCAACGGGGTCGCGGTCCGGACCACGAGCGTCGCCGGCCACGATGTCTACCAGCCGGCCGGCCCGGTCGACCTGCCGCTGCGCTGACGGCGCCCGCCGGCTAGGGTCGGCGCCTGTGAAGGCATGGATCCCGCACGAGCACGGCCGGTCGATGCTCGGCGACATTCCCGACGGGGTGACGGTGCAGTGCGCTCCCGCTCCGGACCAGTTGCCGTCGGATCCGTCCGGGGTGCGGTTCTGGGTGCCGCCGTTCCTCGCCCCGGCCGAGGTGGTGGGGCTCGCGGCGGAGCTGCCGGACCTGCGGGTGGTGCAGTTGCTCACCGCAGGGGCGGAGGTCTGGGCCGGTCGGCTGCCGGACGGGGTGCTGCTCTGCGACGCGCGGGGAGTGCACGACTCGCCGACGGCCGAGTGGGTCGTCGCGGCGATCCTCGCCCGGTTGCGGGCCTTCCCACTCTTCGCCCGCGCGCAGCCCCGCCACGAGTGGGCGTACGCGGAGGCGACGCCGACCGACGAACTCTTCGGCAAGCGGGTGCTGATCGTCGGTGCCGGGTCGGTCGGGGCGGCGCTGGTGGCCCGCCTGCTGCCGTTCGAGGTCGAGCTGACCCTGGTCGCCCGGACCGCACGGCCGGCCGAGGGGGTACACGGGGTGGCGGATCTGCCGGGCCTGCTCCCCGCGGCCGACATCGTCGTACTGCTGGTGCCGCTCACCGACCTGACCCGGGGGCTGGTCGACGCGCGTTTCCTGGCCGCCATGCGCGACGGAGCGCTGCTGGTCAACGCGGCCCGGGGCCCGGTCGCCGACACCGACGCGCTGGTGGCCGAGCTGACCACCGGCCGGTTGAGCGCGGCACTGGACGTGACCGATCCGGAGCCGCTGCCCGCCGGTCATCCGCTCTGGGACCTGCCGAACGTGCTGATCACCCCGCATGTGGGCGGTTCGGTACGGGGCCTGCTGCCGCGCGCCTACCGGCTCGCCGGTGAGCAGTTGCGCCGCCTCGTGGCGGGTGAGCCGTTGATCAACGAAGTGGTCGACGGCTACTGAGTCGACGGGGCCGACGGCTACTGAGCCGACGGGACCCCGCACTACGCGGAGGGGGGCTGGTCCTCCGTACCGAGGACGTGCTGACCGCTCGCCGCGACCAGCCGGGGCAGGCCGGCGGCGGGCACCGCGGGAAGCAGGACCATCCGGTCGTCGGTGAGCGAGGCGATCACCCGGCGACGGTCGTCGACGCCGAGTTCGACCACCTCGTGCCAGGGAATGAGGCGCTGCCCGAACAGCGCCCGGATCTTCACCCCGGCGCGGTCCGCGTCGGTCCCGGCCCGCCAGGCCCAGATCCCGATCAGCAGCGGGATGAGCAGTATGGGGGTGAAGTACCAGGCCGCGCTCGCCAGCGGCAGGGCGCCGATGAACGCGATCGCGGCGGCCACCCAGATCGCCTGGCTGTACCGAAAATGAACCGAGTCGGTGCTGCTCACCTCCCTAGTTTCGCACCCGACCCTGATCTCCGTACGGGTGGGCGGCGGGCAGGCCCGGCAACCGACGACGGAATGGGTAGTCGGAGCATTACAAAAAGTGAGTGGGGTTACGCGAATATCGCTACCGGGGCGTAACTCCGCCCCGGCTCGATCGTTGACGGTTGATAGGTGTGCCTCCACCGTCTGCCGGGCGCACCCGCGCTACCCGCCCCACCAGTGCCACCAGTGCCAGCCGTTCCGCCCGCACCAGTCCGTCCCATGCCCCCTGCAGAAGGCGACATCGCCGTGTCCGTGGCGCTCCCCCCGCGCGCCGGAAGTCACCGGCGCACCACACAGGTGCCGGAAATCGTCGCCGGTTCGGCGGCGGCGGTCATCCTGATTGCCGGCTCAACCGGTCTCCTTTCCACCTACCTCGCCCTGGCTGTCGCCGTGGGCGTGGTCTCCGCACTCGCCGCCACCCGACTGATCCGGCTGGCGCTCGTCATCCACGCCGCCCGGCGCAGCTTCGGCCCCTGCCGGGGCGTCGGCTTCCTCGGCGCCGGTGTGGTGGCGAGCGGGTCGACCGTGCTCGCCCTGGCACTGGTGTCGGCCACCGTCCGCCCGTTGCTGCTCCTCCTCGGGCTCCTCGTCGCCCTCCCGCTCTACCTGCTCGGTGTGCTGTTGCTGCCAGGGGCCGCGAGCACCGTGTCGATGCGGTTGAGGCGTGGTTTCGACGGGCTGAGCCTCGGCGTCAGCCTCGCGTTCGTCGGTTGGCTGATGCCGCCCGCGGGTGGCATGCCGCCGGTCGCCCTCGCGGTGGCCCTGCTCGCCGCCGGTGGTCTGTCGATCATCGCGGTCACCGCGTTGCGCTCCTTCGGCTACCGGCGCGCGGCCGGACTCTGCGGCGCCGGCGCCGGCGCCTCGGTGCTGGGGCTCGCCGTGCTCGGCGTCCTGCTCACCTACGACGTGCCCGGCTGGGCGCCACTGGGCGCGGCCGTCCCGCTGGTCGTCGGGCCGATCCTGGCCGCCGCCGGCACCCGGTACGCCAACCCGGGCGCTCAACCGCCGCCGCCCGGTGAACCCGAGACGCACCTCTCGGCGTATCCGTTGCTCACCGTGCCGGCCGTGGTCGCCACCCTGGCTGCCGTCTACCACCTGGTGGTGGTCGGCGAGTTCGACCACACCTCGATCGTGCTCGGGCTCGCGGTGATCCCGACGCTGGTGGTCCGCGAGGTCTTCGCGGTGCTCGACATCCGCTCGTACGCCCGACGGCTGGTCAGCCAGGAGGCGCATTTCCGTGCCCTGGTCACCGGCGCCAACGACCTCACCCTGGTGGTCGGCGCCGATCTGCTGGTCCGGTGGCAGTCGCCGGCCGCCGCGCGGCTCTTCGGCCTCGCCGACGCCGACGTGGTGGGGCGGGCGTTCGCCGACCTCATGCACCCGGACGACGCCGCCTCGGTGACCGAACTGCTCACCGGGGTGCTCACCGGACCGGCTTCGGCCACCGGAAGGTCGCCGCTGGTCACCGCGAGGCTGCGCGACGGGCACGGGATGTGGCGGGACACCGAGTCGACGGTGAGCGACCAGCGTGGTGTGCCGGAGGTGGACGCGCTGGTGGTGCACGTACGTGACGTGGGCGAACGCCGGAAGCTGGAGCACCAGGTGCACCAGCTCTCCTTCACCGACCAGCTCACCGGGCTGGCGAACCGGCGGGACCTGATGCGGGCGATCGTCACCCAACGTTCGTTGGCCGGGCACACCGGCTCGCTGCTCGTGGTCGACCTGCACGGCATGTCGGCGATCAACGAGAGCCGGGGGCGCGAGGTCGGCGACGCGGTGCTGGTCGAGGTCGGCCGGCGGCTGCGTACCGGCGCCGGCGGCGACGACGTGGTCGCGCGGCTGGGCGGTGACGAGTTCGCCGTGGTCACCGTCGACGGCCCGATGCTCGCGTACGCGCTCGGCATCCGGTTGATCGGCGCGCTGACCGAGCCGTACCAGTTGCCCGGTGCGATCGTGAGCCTCCAGGCCAGCATCGGTCTGGCCGAACTCTGCGGCGGCAGCGGCGTGGACGACGTGTTACGGCGCGCCGAGATGGCCCGGCGCCGGGCCCAGCAGCTCGGGCGCAACCGGATCGAGTGGTACGACAGCGACCTGGAAGAACAGCTCGTCCGCCGGATGGACCTGGAACGGGAACTTCCCGGTGCCGCCATGCGGGGCGAGTTCGACCTGGTCTACCAGCCCGTGCTGGGCCTGCACGACAAGCGTCCGGTCGGTACGGAGGCGCTGGTCCGCTGGCGCAGCCCGTCGCTCGGTACGGTGCTTCCGGCCGAGCTGGTGCCGGTCGCCGAGGACCTCGGGTTGATCGACGAGCTGGGCCAGTGGGTGCTGCACAAGGCGTGCCGGCAACTCGCCGAGTGGTCCCGGGGCGGCCGTCAGCTGTGGATGTCGGTCAACGTCTCGGTGACCGAGCTGACCGGCTCGGAGTTCGTCGGGCGGGTCGCCGCGGCGCTCACCATCCATCAGGTCGAGCCGGACCGGCTGCTGATCGAGATCGCCGAACCGAGCGGGGAGGTGGACATCATGGGGGTGGTCGGCCAGCTCGGCAGATTGCGGGCGCTCGGGGTGCGTACGGCGTTGGACGACTTCGGCCTGGGGCCGGCTTCCCTGGCCCACCTGCGGCGGATGCCGGTCGACATCCTCAAGATCAATCGTTCTCTGGTTTCCGACCCGAGCGGCTGGCAGGGCCAGGGCAAGCCGGTGATCGACGTGGTGGTGAGCCTGGGCCGGCGGCTCGGCATGGAGATCGTCGCCGAAGGGCTGGAGTCCGCCGACCAGGTGGAACAGGCCCGGCTGGCCGGCTGCCGGTTCGGTCAGGGCTTCGTGCTCGCCCGCCCGGCCACCGCGGAGCGGGTCGAGGCGTACCTGGAGGAGTTCCCCTCGCCGTCCAGGTGAGACGGAGCCGACGCTTCGGCACCGCCGTGAGGTTGTCGCGGCGGGGCGGAACGCGCCCGGCGGGCGAGTACGGATCGGTCGGCCGTGTGACGTCGGGTCCTCCGCCGTGCCGGTGCCCACACCCTCTGGTCCTCACTACCGTCGATGCCGGGGCTCCGCCCGGGCGGGCGGACGGGAGGGGCGAAGATGGACGAGGACGCTGGCCGGCGGGTGCTGACGGCGGTACGGGAGCTGGCACCGACGATCGGCGACTGGGCTGCCGAGATCGACCTGGCCCGGCGACTGCCACCGGACCTGCTGGCCGAACTGGTCGCCGCCGGTTGCTTCCGGATGTTCGTGCCGCGCAGCCACGGCGGGTACCAGGTCGACGCACTCACCGGCATGACGGTGCTCGAGGAACTGGCCCGCGCGGACCCGTCCACCGGGTGGACCGTGATGCTCGGCAGCGAGGCACCGTTCCTGCTGGCGCTGCTCGGCCAGGACCAGTTCGACAAGGTGTACGCCGACCGCCCCGACGTGATCGTCGCCGGCGGGTTCAATCCGCAGGGGCAGGCGCGGGCGGTCGACGGGGGCTACCAGGTGACCGGCCGGTGGGCCTTCGCCAGTGGCTGCGAACACGCCGACTGGATCTTCGGGAACTGTGTGGTGCTCGACGAGAACGGCGTACCTAGGCCGGGACCGGTCGAGGGGATGCCGCAGACCCGGGGCATGCTCTTTCCCGCCGCGGAGGTGGAGATCGTCGACACCTGGCGGGTGCTCGGACTGCGCGGCACCGGCAGCCACGACATCGTGCTCGCCTCGGCGTTCTGCCCGGACACGCGTACGTTCGACATCTTCGGCGGCCGGCCGAGCGTGCCCGCACCCCACCTGGTGGCACCGCTGGTCCAGTTCGTCCTGCACCTCGGCGCGGTGGCGGTCGGCATCGCACAGGGCGCGTTGGACGAGCTGACCCGGCTCGCGCTGGGCAAGCAGCGGCTCTACGCCAGCAGTTCGCTGGCCGACTCGCTGGTCTTCCAGCTGCACCTCGGTCGGGCCGAGACCTCCGTACGGGCGGCCCGGGCGTTGCTGCGGGACCTGGCGGCGGAGTTCACCGCGAGCGTGGCGACCGACCCGGCGGCGGTGCCGGGCTTCAACCCGGCCGCGGCGGGGGCGCTGGCCTGGGTGACTGAGGTGGCGGTGGCGGCGGTGGACACCTGTTACCGGGCCGGTGGCGGCGGGGTGGCCCGGGACTCCGCCCCGCTGCAACGCCGGTTCCGGGACATCCACACGTTCAGCCAGCACGCCGCAGCGGCCGAGGGCTTCCTCGGCACGTACGGCAGCGCCCTGCTCGGTCGTCCGGTCGCCATCGGCTACTGACGCCGCCGGGTGCATGTAAGGAAGGGCCCCTTGTTAACGCATAGCGTTAACAAGGGGCCCTTCCTTACATGCGGTATCAGGCGGAGGCGTAACCGGGCATGGGGTAGGTGGCGAGGAGGTCGGACACCTCACCCGCGATCCGGTCCAGGGTGGCCTCGTCGTCCTTGACCGCGGCGCTGACCGCCTCGTCCATCCAGGCCGCCACCTGCGGCATCTGCTGCTCGGTCAGGCCCCGGGTGGTGAGCGCCGCCGCGCCGAGCCGGATGCCGGACGGGTCGAACGGCTTGCGGGTGTCGTACGGCACGGTGTTGTAGTTCAGTTCGATTCCGGCCCGGTCCAGCGCCTGGGCGGCCGGCTTGCCGGCGATGCCCTTGCTGGTCAGGTCGGCCAGGATCAGGTGGTTGTCGGTGCCGCCGGAGCTGAGTTCGAAGCCCCGCTCGACCATCGCGGCGGCGAGCGCCTGGGCGTTCGCCACGACCTGGTGGGCGTACCGCCGGAAGTCCTCGGTCGACGCCTCCTTGAGGGCGACCGCGATACTCGCGGTGGTGTGGTTGTGCGGGCCACCCTGGAGGCCGGGGAAGACCGCCTTGTCGATCGCGCTCGCGTACTCGGCGGTCGTCATGATCATGGCGCCGCGCGGGCCACGCAGGGTCTTGTGGGTGGTGGTGGTGATGACGTCGGCGTAGCCCACCGGCGACGGGTGCGCACCACCGGCGACCAGTCCGGCGATGTGCGCGATGTCGGCGACCAGGATCGCGCCGACCTCCCGGGCGATCTCGGCGAAACCGGGGAAGTCGATGGTCCGGGGGACCGCCGTGCCACCGCAGAAGATCACCTTGGGGCGCTCGCGCAGCGCGAGGTCGCGTACCTCGTCGAGGTCGATCCGACCGGTCTCCCGGGAGACCTGGTAGCGCACGGGGGTGAACCACTTGCCGGTGGCCGAAACCGACCAGCCGTGGGTCAGGTGCCCGCCCATCGGCAGGGCCATCCCCATCACCTTGTCGCCCGGGGAGAGGAACGCCAGGTAGACCGCGAGGTTCGCGGGGGAGCCGGAGTACGGCTGGACGTTGGCGTGGTCGACCCCGAAGAGCGCGCGGGCCCGTTCGATGGCGAGGGTCTCGATCGGGTCGATGAACTGCTGACCCTCGTAGTAACGCTTGCCGGCGTAGCCCTCGGAGTACTTGTTGGTCAGCACGGTGCCGCTGGCCTCGAGTACGGCGGTGGAGACGTAGTTCTCCGAGGCGATCATGCGCAGCTTGTCGTGCTGGCGCTTGGCCTCGGACTCGATCAGGGCGGCCAACTGCGGGTCGGCGGCGGTCAGGGTGGGAATGGGCGGTACGTGCATGAGCGTCCTCCTGGCTGATCGGCGCTTGCCCTACTGCGGGGCGCGGAAGGGCAAGGCGTACACCGGGCCCCTCTGTCCGGCCCTTGGCCGATCCAGACAGTCCCGGCTGATGTGCACCCAGGCGCGCGGTGCACGATCTCGGTCGCTCCCCGGTGGTTTCTTCCACCTCGCCGCGCCAGTCGCCTTAACCGCCCCGATCGTAGCCGCCCCGCCCTTCACCGCGCCCCACGCCACCCCTCACGTCTCGTGGATCTAGGGCAGGTCCGCGTGGGTCGATCACCGATCGTGCGGATATGCCCTAGATCGCGGAGGGGGTGGGGGGTGGGGTGGGGCGGGGTGGGGCGGTGCTGCCGCGGGGGGTTAGGTGGGCGGTTTCGTCTTGGTAGGAGGTGATGGGGTCGCCGGCTATGGCGGCGAGGAGCCGGCGGGCGGCGTGGGCGCCGTACGCCGGAATGTCCCGGCTGAGCGCGGTGAGAGGCGGGTGCACCAGCTGGCAGAGCGGGGAGTCGTCCCAGGCCACGATGGAGAGATCGGCCGGGACCGAGAGCCCCATCTCCTGCGCCACCGCCAGCCCGGCGATCGCCATCACGTCGTTGTCGTAGATCAGCGCGGTGGGCCGTTCGGCGGAGCTGAGCAGTCGGCGGGTGACCCGGGCGCCCTCTTCGCCGGTGTAGTCCGAGGGCACCGTACGGGTCTGGTCCAGGCCGAGTCGTCGACAGACCTCGGTGAACGCCTCGGTGCGGATCTCGGTGTGCAGCAGCCCGGGCAGGCCACCGATCCGGGTGATCCGGCGGTGGCCGAGCGCGACCAGGTATTCCACCGTCTCCACCAGGGCCGCCTCCTCGTCGGCCCAGATGCTGGCCAGGCGGCCGGTGTGTCCGGGGCCGCCGATCACCACGGTGGGCAGGTTCAGCTCTTCGAGGGCGGGCACCCGTTCGTCGTCGACGCGCAGGTCGCAGAGGAAGACGCCGTCGATCCGGCGCTCGCCCCACCAGCGCCGGTAGACGGCGATCTCGGTCTGGGCGTCGGCGACGATCTGAAGGGTGAGGGCGTACGACCGGGCGGAGAGTTCGGCCTCGACGCCGCTGATCAGCTCCATGAAGAACGGTTCGACGCCGAGGGTGCGGGCCGGTCGGCGCAGGGCCAGCCCGACGGCGTTGGCCGTCGCGCCGCTCAGGGCGCGGGCGGCGCTGTTCGGGTTGAAGCCGATCTCGCGTGCGATGGCGAGGATGCGTTGCCGGGTGCTTTCCGAGACGCCGGGCTGGCCGTTGAGGGCGTAGGAGACGGCGCCCTTGGAGACCCCGGCCTGGCGGGCGATGTCCGCGATCGTGGGCCGTTTCACCGGCGCTCCTCACTGGTCGGCCGGAAACGTTCCGGGGCTGCGGTCGCCATGGTGCCGGATCGGGGGCGGTCCGGCGAGCCCCGGTACGCCGCGCCACCTGGTCCTGGTCCGAGGCGTACGGAGCTGTGGCGGCGATCAGCTTGCCCGGTTAAGCATAGCGGCCGGGGTGTTGTCGCCGGTGGCGTGGCAGCCTCGTCGTGGTGCGCGAATTGGTGCGGTTCAGGGCAGGCTGGAGCGCTTCCACGCATCTTCGAGCCCGTTCGGGTCGCCCGAAGATTTCCGTACGTGAACGCCGTTAACCCGCCATTGACATGACTATGGGCCGCCCGTACGGTGGCCTCACTTATCCGGTTCAGTCAACGTTCCTCGATGTCAGGGGACGTTCCCGTAGGTGGAGGATGAACATGGGAGGGTTCGGGGCCCGTTGGGTCCGGCTGGTCGCCGCGAGTGCGGCAGGTGTGCTCCTGGTCGCGGGTTGCAGTGGCAACCCCGGCGGCGATTCCGATTCCGGCGGCACCATCACCCTCAAGATCGGCATCTGGGGTGACTTCGGGATCAATGACCTGAAGGCCCGGTATGAGGCCGCGAACCCGAACATCAAGATCAGCGTGAACACCGGCGAGTACAACGCCCAGCACGAGGACCTGCAGAAGAAGCTGATCGCCGGCGACGGCGCCCCCGACATCGCCGCGATCGACGAGGGTTTTGTCATCCAGTTCCGTGGCCAGGCGGACAAGTTCGTCAACCTGCTCGACCGGGGCGCCGGCCAGTACGAGACCCGCTACCTGCCGTGGAAGTGGAAGCAGACCCTCTCCGCGGACAGCAGGACCCAGATCGGCCTCGGCACCGACGTCGGCGGCCTCGCCATGTGCTACCGCACCGACCTGTTCCAGGCCGCCGGCCTCCCCACCGGGCGGGACCAGGTCTCCGCGCTCTGGCCCACCTGGGACCAGTTCATCGCCACCGGGCAGACCTACACCAGCAAGACCGGCAAGAAGTTCATCGACGCCGGCACGAACATCTTCAACCCGGTCCTGGGTCAGCAACCGGTCGGCTTCTACGACCAGGGCGAGGCGCTGGTGATGGAGGGCGGCCCGAAGGTGGCCTTCGAGGTGGCCGCCAAGGCGATCGCCGCCGACATCTCCGCCAACCTGCCGGCCTTCCAGCCGGAGTGGAACGCCGGCTTCGCCCAGAACGCCTTCGCGGTGCTGGCCTGCCCCGCCTGGATGCAGGGCCACATCAAGAACACCGCGCCCGAAACCGCCGGCAAGTGGGACATCGCCGCGATCCCCGGTGGCGGCGGCAACTGGGGTGGTTCGTTCCTCACCGTGCCGAAGCAGGGCAAGCACGTGGACGAGGCGTACAAGCTGCTGGAGTGGCTGGTCCAGCCCGAGCAGCAGATCGAGATCTTCAAGAAGGTCGGCAACCTGCCCTCCCAGCCGGCGCTCTACCAGGACCCGGCGATCAAGGACTTCTCCAACCCGTTCTTCAACAACGCGCCCGTCGGTCAGATCTTCCCCAGGGCGGCGGAGGGCCTGACCCCGCAGTACCTGGGACGGAAGAACGGGCCCACCCGGGTCGCGGTGGAGAACGTACTCAACCGGATGCAGACCGCCGACCTGAAGGGCAAGCCGCTGAGTGAGGCGTGGGCCGAGGCGCTCAAGGAAGCCGAGAAGGCAGCCAAGTCCTAGCGCGTGGTGAGTGGTGGGTGGGCGGTTCCCGTACGCCGGGCTCTCCCCGCCCACCCCCGGCGTACGTCGACGTTCCCCGGCCCTGGAGGTCCCGATGTCCACTACCCGTGCCACCCCGGCGGCGGCCCCGCCCACCGGGTCGGGCGGGCGCTCCGCCGGCCCGGGCGACCCCGACCCGCACCGCTGGCGCAACCGGCTCTACCGATTCGACCTGCGCTACACCCCTTACCTGCTGGTCGCCCCATTCTTCCTGCTGTTCCTGGTCTTCGGCGTCTTCCCGATCATCTTCAACGGGGTGGTGGCGCTGCGTCACTGGCGTCTGGACGACGCCACCCTCACCGGTTGGGCCGGGCTGGCCAACTTCGAGAAACTGCTCACCGACGACGACTTCTGGAACGCGCTCTACAACACCTTCGGCATCTTCCTGCTCTCCACGGTGCCGCAGTTGACCCTGGCACTGGTGATAGCGTCGGTGCTCAACCGCCGGCTGCGCGCCCAGACCTGGTGGCGGGTCGGGGTGCTGCTGCCGTACGTCACCCCGATCACCGCCTCGACGCTGGTCTTCGCCGCCGTCTTCGCCCGGGACACCGGTGTCGCCAACTGGGTGCTCTCGGTGCTGCACATCGGCGGTGCCGAGCCGATCGACTGGCGCAGCGCCAAGTGGTCGTCATGGCTCGTCCTCGCCACGATGGTCAACTGGAAGTGGATCGGCTACAACGCGCTGCTCTACCTCGCCGCCATGCAGTCGATCCCGAAGGACATCTACGAGGCCGCCGCCGTCGACGGCGCCGGGGTGTGGCGCCAGTTGTGGCGGATCACCGTGCCGATGATCCGGCCCGTGGTGATCTTCACGGTGGTGCTCTCCACCATCGGCGGGTTGCAGCTCTTCACCGAGCCGATGCTGCTCGAACAGAACGCCCAGGCGGCCCGGGGCGGCGCCAACGGCGAGTGGCAGACGATCGCCCAGCTCATCTACAAGGTCGGCTGGAAGGACCTCAACCTCGGATACGCCGCCGCCATGTCCTGGGCACTCTTCCTGATCATCGTGGTGGTCGCCGCGGTGAACGCACTGATCACCAACCGGCTCGGCGGGGGGAAGCGATGAGCACGACCGTGGTGAAGCGGCGCGGCGGCCGGCGACGGGCCGCGTTGACCGGTCGGGCGCCAGCGGACACCCCGGCCAGCATCTGGAACTACCTGTTCCTCGCCCTGGTCTTCGTCTTCTCCGCCTTCCCGCTCTACTGGATGCTGGTCATCGCCACCAGCACCGACGCCGCGCTGGCCAAACTCCCACCCCAGGTGGTTCCCGGCGACCAGTTGCTGACCAACCTGCGCGAGGTCTTCTCACTCCAGGACGTCTACTTCATCCAGTCGCTGGCCAACAGCGCGATCGTCTCCTCGGTCGTCACCCTCTCCGTGCTCTTCTTCTGCTCACTCGCCGGGTTCGCCTTCGCCAAACTGCGGTTCCGGGGCCGGAACGTGCTGATGGTCATCGTGATCCTCACCCTGACCGTGCCGAACCAACTCGGCGTGGTCGCGCTCTACATCGTGATGGGCGAGATCGGCTGGAACGGCACCCTGCTCGCCGTCATCGTGCCCGGCCTGGTCAGCGCGTTCGGTGTCTTCTACATGCGGCAGTTCATCCTGGAGGCGGTGCCGGACGAGCTGGTCGAGGCGGCCCGGATCGACGGGGCCACGACCATGCGCATCTACGCCAGCGTGGTGCTGCCGGCGGTCCGGCCGGCGCTCGCCGTCCTTGGTCTGCTCACCTTCGTCGGCACCTGGAATGATTTCCAGTGGCCCTTGATCACTCTCAACGGGACGGACTACCCGACGTCGATGGTGGCCATCTCCGACCTCGCCAGCGGCAACTACGTGCTGTACCGCCGGGTCCTGGCGGGCGCGCTGGTGGCGACCATCCCGTTGCTCATCATGCTCTTCATCGGGGGCAGGCAGATTGTTCGAGGAATCATGGAAGGCGCGGTCAAGTCATGACGTTTCGCCACAACGGTCCGGGGAGCCACACCAGCCAGGGGGCACGGTCGTGACCGCCCGCCGGACCCTGCACCAGGGCTGGTCGCTGCGCGCGGTGCCCGGACCGCAGGTGCCCGGGGAACTGCCCGAGCGGGCGGTGCCGGCCACGGTGCCGGGCTGTGTGCACACCGACCTGCTCGACGTGGGGCTGATCCCCGACCCGTACCTCGACGCCAACGAACTGGCGCTGGCGTGGATCGGGCGTACCGACTGGGTCTACGAGACCACGTTCGACTGGGACGACGAGAAGGCTGACCGGGTCGACCTCGCCTGTGCCGGGCTCGACACCGTCGCGACCGTCACCCTCAACGGCTTCGAGGTCGGGCGCACCGCGAACATGCACCGCGGCTACCGGTTCGACGTACGGTCGGCGCTGGTCCCGGGCGAGAACACGCTGCGGGTCCGGTTCGACTCCCCGTACCGCTACGCGGAGGAGCAGCGCGAGCGGCTCGGGAACCGACCCAACGCGTACCCGGAGCCGTTTGCCTTCATTCGGAAGATGGCCTGCAACTTCGGCTGGGACTGGGGCCCGACACTGGTCACCGCCGGCATCTGGCAGCCGATCGAGTTGCAGACCTGGTCGGTCGCCCGGTTGGCCGAGGTCCGACCGCTGGTCACCGTCGACGACCGGACCGGCCAGGTCGAGGTACGCGTCGGGGTCGAGCGCGCCACCGACGCGCCGCTGACCGTCGTCGCCGCCGTCGCCGGGGTACGGGCCGAGGTGGTCATCCCCGCCGGGGAGACCGTCGCGGTGCTGCGGCTGACCGTGCCCGAGCCCGAACTCTGGTGGCCGCGCGGGTACGGCGAACAGCCCCGCTACCCGCTCGACGTGACCCTGCACGACGGCGACGGCACTGGCGACGGCGACGGCGACGGCGTCGGCACTGGCCGGGCCCTCGACACCTGGCAGCGTCGGATCGGGTTCCGCTCGCTCCAGCTCGACACCAGCTCCGACGAGCACGGCTCGGCCTTCACCATCGTGGTCAACGGGACGCCGATCGTGGTCCGGGGCGTGAACTGGATCCCGGACGACGTCTTTGTCACCCGGGTCACCCGCGACCGGCTCGCCACCCGGTTCACCCAGGCCGTCGAGGCGAACGTCAACCTGCTCCGGGTCTGGGGTGGCGGGCTGTACGAGACCGAGGACTTCTACGACCTCGCCGACGAACTGGGCCTCCTGGTCCAGCAGGACTTCCCGTTCGCCTGTGCGGCTTACCCGGAGGAGGAACCGTTCGCCACCGAGGTGGCCGCTGAGGCCCGGGAGCAGGTGGCCCGCCTCGCCAGTCACCCCAGCCTGGTGCTCTGGACCGGCAACAACGAGAACATCTGGGGCTGGCACGACTGGGGCTGGCAGGAGGAGCTGGGAGACCGCACCTGGGGCGCCGGCTACTACTTCGAGCTGCTGCCGGCGATCGTGGCCGAACTGGACCCGACCCGCCCGTACTGGCCGGGCAGCCCGTGGTCCGGGCGACCCGACATCCACCCCAACGACCCGGCGCACGGCAGCATGCACATCTGGGACGTGTGGAACCAGGTCGACTACACCCGTTACCGGGACTACCGGCCCCGGTTCGTGGCCGAGTTCGGCTACCAGGCGCCGCCCGCGTACGCGACGCTGCGCCGGGCACTGAGCGACGAACCACTGGCCCACGACTCGCCCGGCATGGCCCACCACCAGAAGGCCGGCGGCGGTGACGAGAAGCTCCAGCGGGGACTCGACGCCCACCTGCCGGCGCCGGTCGACTTCGACGACTGGCACTACCTGACCCAGGTCAACCAGGCGCGGGCGATCGCGCTCGGGGTGGAACACTTCCGCTCCCTGCGCCCGATCTGCATGGGCACCATCGTCTGGCAGCTCAACGACTGCTGGCCGGTCACCTCGTGGGCCGCGGTCGACGGCGACGGGCGGCGCAAACCCCTGTGGTACGCGCTGCGCCGGGCGTACGCCGACCGGCTGCTGACCGTACAGCCGGCCGACGCCGGGCTGAACGTGGTCGCGGTGAACGACGGGCCGGACGGGTGGCGTACCTCGGTCACCGTCACCCGGCTGACCCTGGGCGGCGAACCGATCGCGAAGACGACTGTCGAGGTGGACGTGGCGCCGCACTCGGCGGCGACCGTACCGCTCCCGGCCGACCTGGCTGCGGCGGATCGGCCCCGCCACGAGCTGCTGCTCGCCGAGGCGTCCGGTACGGGCGAGCGCGCGTTCTGGTTCTTCGCCGAGGACCGTGACATCCCGTACCCGACCGCCGGTTACGACACGGTGGTCGAGTCGGAGCCGAGCGCCTCGGGTTACGTGACCCGGGTACGGGTGACCGCCCGGACGATCCTGCGGGATCTGGTGCTCGCCGCCGACCGCCTCGACCCCACCGCCGAGGTGGACGAGGCCCTGGTCACTCTGCTGCCGGGGGAGTCGGTGACGTTCACCGTCACGTCGGCGGGCCCGCTCGACGCCGCCGCGCTCGGCGTGGGGCCTGTCCTCCGATGCGTCAACGACCGTCCCGACGCCTGAGGAAGAGCGAACATATCCGGGGTGTGGCGGATCGGATGATGCCCCGCTGGGGAAGCGATTCCCCAGCGGGCACCGACGCGGCTGGTGTGGTCGTCGTCGCTGTGCCCCAACAATCAACCGCCAGCGGTACGGCAGGCACCCAAGGAGTCAGCCTGCCGTCTGGCTGTAGATGTCGAACACGACCTGCGCGCAGACCAGGCGGCGATCACAGCCGGTAGCCGTACTTCCCAAGCCCAGAGTGCGATCTCGGCCATCCACGGCATTTCTGTGAATAGCGCGTGCGGTAGGGGCCGATGCTTTTCATGAGCTGATTACGGTCGGCAACGCCGATCTTCGCTGTTGTCCGCCGCTCGCCGAGTTCAGTCCGCGACCACCCCGGCGACAAACCTGCGCCACGCATCCGACTGGAACGCCAGGGTGCCGCCGTCACGGTCCTTGCTGTCGCGTACGGCGACGACGCCGGGCAGGTTGTCCGCTACCTCCACGCAGTTCCCACCGTTCGAGCCGCTGCGGGTGCTCTTGCGCCAGCGGGCGCCGGTCAGGTCAGCCATGGCCTTGCCTTCAGTAGTTGGATCGACAGGTCGCGGGGTAACGCGTATCCCCGCACAGCATCCCAGACCCGTGTCAGCGAGGCCACTTGTCCAGGGTCGCTCACCAGACGTCCGGATGCCTGGTCGTCCAGCCACGCCACGTCCGGTGAGTCGTGCATGGAAGCGAGCACGAAGCTGGCCTGCCCCGGGTGTAGTCCGGCTTCCAGGGGAATCACGTGCACGAACACGTTCGGGCGTTCGGCCATCGCGATGAGCTGGGCAAGCTGCGTGGCCATGAGGTCTGGTTGACCGCGCATGAGGACGGCCTGGTCGAGAACGAACACACACATCGGCGGTCGAGGTCGGTCGAAGACGGCCTTCTGTCGCTCTAGTCGTATCCTGACCAGCCGTTCTACCTCATCGAGGTGCAGCGGACTGGTCGACAGCACCGCGCGGGCGTAATCCTCGGTCTGGAGCAGCCCCGGCACCACGCCGATCTCGAAGCCTCGCAGTGACACAGACGCCGACTCTTGCTCGCGCCAAGGACGGAACCACGCCACGTCTCGCCGCCGGACCGACTCGGGCCACAGCTCTTCGACATCCTTGCCGAGGGCCTCCGCCGCTGCGGCACGGTGACGAGCCTGCGGAATCCGGCCTTCCGAGTCCCAGCGCCGGACCGTTTTGGCATCGATCCCGAGCCGCGCAGCGAGTGTCTCGGCAGTCAAGCCCTTGGCTGAGAGCGCGTTGCGCAATACCTCGTTCATGGCCCGGCCCTCCTGTAGGGACAATCCAAATGCCAAACGACCATAGTCGATTGACATATCTATGTCTGTACGCCGCGCTCACGCTGTTGACATGCGTTGCTGGGCGACCCGGCGGCCTAAGTTGGAGGAGATCGGTATGTCTCGGCTACGGAGATGGTGGCCTTCGGGCCGGTTCGGCAGGCGCGGTTCACCCACCCCGTCGCCACGGCCAGCCT
Source organism: Micromonospora pisi (assembly GCF_003633685.1). Classification (NCBI taxonomy): domain Bacteria; kingdom Bacillati; phylum Actinomycetota; class Actinomycetes; order Micromonosporales; family Micromonosporaceae; genus Micromonospora; species Micromonospora pisi. Next base: position 5,819,870 of record NZ_RBKT01000001.1, read on the forward strand.
CGCTCCCGGTGCGGCCCGCCTGGGCGGAACTTGCGACCACTCCATATCCGGCGATCGAGCCCCGCTGGACGTTCGGCCAGCGGTGCGGCTATCGGGTACCGCGATGAGCACCCGCCCCCGGCGGCCCGACCTTCCTGAGCCGTGGCCTACCGGCATCTCCGGCGGTGCGCTTCACGTCCCAGCCCGGCCGATGTGGCGGTGCAAGCGGTGCGGCGAGGAGTCGCCCTGCTCGACCCAGCGGCAGGAACTGCTGCTCGGGTACCAGGGCATGCGGGCTTCTCTCTCGATTCACCTCGGCATGATGTTCATCGACTGCATGGGAGACCTCTACACCTGCCTCCCCGCTGGCGGGGCGCCGACGCCGGGGGAGTTGTACGAGCGTTGGTTCGGGCTCCTTGCCGAGCTGAAGACCGACGGCCCGCCGCCGATGTGGAAGCCGCAGGCCGACCCCGACGAGTGGTGAACTCTCCGCTGGCCGGTGGGGGCAGCGGTCGGCGGAGTAAGGCAGAGGCAGGATCCCCACCTCTCGGGATCCTGCCTCTGACCTGTGCGAACTCAACCGCCCTGCTATCCGCTGAACCGCCCAGCAGGGGGTTAGGAAGGGGCCCTTCCTATACAAAATGCGATAACAAGGGGCCCATCCTTACTCGGGGACGCGGCGGTAGGCGCCGTCGCTGGCCGAGGTGGCCATCGAGGCGTACGCGCGTAGGGCGGCGGAGACGGGACGCTGCCGGTCGACCGGGGTGTACGGCTTGTCGCGCTTTTCCTGGGCGACCCGTCGGGCGTCGAGCACCTCGGCGGGCACGTTCAGTTCGATCGACCGGGTCGGGATGTCGATGACGATCTCGTCGCCCGGCTCGACCAGGGCGATCAGCCCACCGCCGGCGGCCTCGGGCGAGATGTGCCCGATGGAGAGGCCGGAGGTGCCGCCGGAGAAGCGGCCGTCGGTGATCAGTGCGCAGTCCCGGCCGAGGCCGCGTCCCTTGAGGAACGAGGTGGGGTAGAGCATCTCCTGCATGCCGGGGCCGCCCTTGGGGCCCTCGTAGCGGATCACCACCACGTCCCCGGCGACGATCTCCTTGGCGAGGATCGCGGTGACCGCGTCGTCCTGCGACTCGTAGACCTTCGCGGGTCCGCGGAAGGTGAGCCGGTCGGCCGGGACACCGGCGGTCTTCACCACGGCGCCTTCCGGGGCGAGGTTGCCGTGCAGGATGGCGAGCCCGCCGTCAACGGTGTACGCGTGCTCCCGGTCCCGGAGGCAGCCGTTGGCCGCGTCGGTGTCCAGGGTCGCCCAGCGGTTGGTGGTGGAGAACGCCTTGGTGGTGCGGACCCCGCCGGGGGCGGCGTGGAACAGCTCGACGGCCTCGGCGGTGGGGCTGCCGCCCCGGATGTCCCAGTCGGCGAGCCACTGGTCCAGGTTGGGGGAGTGCACCGAGTGCACGTCCCGGTTGAGCAGGCCGGCCCGGTCGAGCTCGCCCATGATGGCCGGGATGCCACCGGCCCGGTGCACGTCCTCCATGTGGTACTTCGGCGAGTTCGGGGCCACCTTCGCCAGGCAGGGCACCCGGCGGGAGATGGCGTCGATGTCGGCGACGCTGAAGTCGAGCTCCGCCTCCCGGGCGGCGGCGAGCAGGTGCAGCACGGTGTTGGTGGAGCCGCCCATCGCCACGTCCAGCGCGACCGCGTTGTCGAACGCGGCCCGGCTCGCGATCGAGCGGGGCAGGACGGAGTCGTCGTCGCCGTCGTACCACCGCTTGGAGATCTCCACGATGGTCCGGCCGGCCTCCTCGAACAGCGCCTTGCGTGCGGCGTGGGTGGCCAGGACCGAGCCGTTGCCCGGCAGGGCCAGCCCGATCGCCTCGGTGAGGCAGTTCATCGAGTTGGCGGTGAACATGCCGGAGCAGGAGCCGCAGGTGGGGCAGGCGGAGCGTTCGATCTCGCTGAGCTGGTCGTCGGTGACCGCGTCGTTGGAGGCGGCGATCATCGCGTCGATCAGGTCGATCTTGTCGTGCACGATGCCCTCGATGGCCACCGTCTTGCCGGCCTCCATCGGGCCGCCGGAGACGAAGACGGTGGGGATGTTGAGCCGGAGCGCGGCCAGCAGCATGCCGGGGGTGATCTTGTCGCAGTTGGAGATGCAGACCAGCGCGTCCGCGCAGTGCGCGTTGACCATGTACTCGACCGCGTCGGCGATCAACTCGCGACTGGGCAGCGAGTAGAGCATGCCGCCGTGGCCCATGGCGATGCCGTCGTCCACCGCGATCGTGTTGAACTCCCGGCCGACCCCGCCGGCCTCGGCCACCGCGTCGGCGACCAGGCCGCCGAGGTCCTTGAGGTGGACGTGCCCGGGTACGAACTGGGTGAAGCTGTTGGCGATGGCCACGATCGGCTTGCCGAAGTCGTCGTCGGTCATCCCGGTGGCCCGCCAGAGCGCACGCGCCCCGGCCATCGTCCGGCCGTGTGTGGAGGTCTTCGACCGCAGGTCAGGCATTGCACCAGTGTTACACCGTCGGCGCGGATCGGGCCGGGGCGCCGCGTCCCGCGTCCAGAACGCGGGAAAGGGCGGCGGTGGGCGCCCCTTACGTCCCGCCTGATCACTCCCGCCCGATTCGTCGACGCGGACGCGGGGCCGACACCCGCCCGACTTGTCTTTCCCGGTCAAACAAGGTGCCCCCGGTACCCCACGGGACGGCCGGTATCCGGCACAGTGGATGCGTGCAACTCCCCTCGGTCGCGACGGTCGTCGCGGTGCTGGGTGGGCTCGCGGCGGTGGCCGGTACGTCGGTGCTGATCTCCTCAGGGCTTCGACGCGCCGGTATCCGACGTCAGGCCCACCTGATCATCGCCGGCGGAGCCGGCCTGGCCACGGTCAGCGCGATCGCCGGCCTGGTCGGCATCCTCAGCATGGCCCCGCACTGGGCCCACCACCAGCCGCAGCGGATGACGCTCGCCACCGTGGTCGCGATCGGGATCGCGGTCAGCAGCCTGGTGCTCTGCGCGGGGGTGTTGCGGCTGCCCGGCGCCACCCAGAGCAGGTCGGCCACGCTGCGCCTGATCCTGGACGGGGTGGTGATCGGGGCGGCGCTCTGGTTCGTCGGCTGGGTGCTGCTGGCCGAGCCGACCCGGCTGCTCGGCGACGCGACCCCGAGGGGCTGTCCGGCGATCGTGCTCGCCACGGTGGCCGCCGCCGGGGCGGTCGGACTGGTCTTCGTGGTCGGCGTACGCGCCCCCTGGCCGCGCCGCGACCTGTTGCTGATCGCCGCCGGGGTGATCCTGGTCGCGGTGGCCGGCCTCGGTCTGGCAGCCGGCATCTGCCAGGCCGGCCCGGCGGTGGCGCTGACCGGCGCGGGGCTGCTCCCGGTCGGCTTCCTGCTGCTCTTCGCCGGCCTCCGCTCGCCCGACCCGGTCGGCGAGGTGGACGCCGACATCATTCGGCGGGGCAGCGGCTACGCGTTCCTGCCGATGCTCGCGATGGCCGTTTCCGCCGTCTATCACCTGCTCCGGATGGGCGACTTCACCATGCTCGGCATCGTCTGCGGCAGCGTGGAGGGGTTCGCGCTGGTCGCCCGGCAGTCCCTCGCCCTGCGGGACGTCCGGGCGTACGCGGGCCGGCTGGCCGAGCGCGAGGCGCACTTCCGGGAGCTGGCGCACACCGACCCGTTGACCGGGTTGGCGAACCGGCGGGGGCTGCTCCGCGCGTTGCAGCAGGAGTCCGGGTCGGCCGCTCCGTGCGTACTGCTCGGTCTTGATCTTGATGGTTTCAAGAACGTCAACGACCTGCACGGTCATGACGTCGGGGACGCGGTGCTGGCCGAGGTGGCGCAGCGGCTGCGGCTCAACCTGCGACCCGGGGACGTGGCCGCCCGGCTCGGCGGTGACGAGTTCGCGGTGCTGATGTGGGCCCGGCCGCCGGAGGCGCAGCGGGTGGCCGAGCGGCTGCTCGGCATCCTCGGCCGCCCCTACGACCACCCGGCCGGGCGGATCTTCCTCTCGGTGAGCATCGGGGTGGCCGGGCAGGCGAGCGCACCGGAGGTGGAGACGTTGCTGCGCAATGCCGACCTGGCGCTGCGCTACGCCAAGCAGCGTGGGAAGAACCGGGTCGAGCGCTACGACGTCGCCTACGACCACCTGCTGCGCCGCCGGACCACGTTGGAACACGAGATGCGCGGCGCGATCGAGCGCGACGAGCTGCACCTCGCCTTCCAGCCGGTGGTGGCGGTGCCGTCGGTACGTCCGGTGGGGGCCGAGGCGCTGCTCCGTTGGCACCACCCGAAGCTGGGCAGTGTCCGACCGGACGAGTTCATCCCGCTGGCCGAGGAGTGCGGCATGATCGCCCAGCTCGGCGCGTGGGTGCTGCACCAGGCGTGTCACCAGTTGTCGGTCTGGCTGGCGGACGGGCACGACGTCTGGGTCTCGGTGAACGTGTCGCCGAAGGAGTTGCACGCCCCGGAATATGTGGTGCAGGTGGCCGAGGCGCTGCGGGCGCACCGGGTGCCGCCGCAACGGCTGGTGCTGGAGGTGACCGAGCACGCGGTCGCGACCGATCTGGACGAGTTGATCCGGCGGCTGGCCGCGCTCCGGGCCACCGGCGTACGGATCGCCCTGGACGACTTCGGTGCGGGTTACTCCTCCCTCGGGCAGTTGCGGAAGCTACCGATCGACATTCTGAAGATCGACCACAGTCTGGTTGCCGAGCAGGAGCCGATCCGGGCCCGGGAGAGCGGTGAGCGCCGGGTCTTCGCGCCGATGGTCGACGTGGTGATGCGACTCGGTCACCAGCTCGGGCTGGAGGTGATCGCCGAGGGGGTGACGAACCCGTTGGAGCTGGCAGCGGTGGTCGAGGCCGGCTGCCGGTTCGGTCAGGGACAGCTTTTCGGCTGGGGGGTTCCGGCCGAGCATCTGGAGGCGATGCTCGATGCCGCGACCTCGCCCGGAGCGCGTGCGGTGCCCGCCCCACGAAATCGACCTGCCCAGAATCTGGGATCAGTTGACTCATCGCGTGAGATGCGTCAGGCTTAGCCCCATGTCGTCGACCAGGTCGTTTCGAGTACTTACCTGAGCGCACTCTCGAGTCAGAGAGTGCGCTGGCCCCGTGCATCTGCACGAGGGCCGTTTTTATTGGCCATCTCCCAGTCATCGAGGCGGGTCCTTCCACCTCGGCCCGGGTGCCAAGCCTCGCGTACGGGTGACCAGCCCGGCCGAGCGGACGTCGGGCGAGCGGATCCCCTCATCGGGCGGGCTTCCCCCGCAACGCACACGCAGACAACACCGATCTGAGTTAAAGGCCTGAATCGCTATGACGAGACCCACGCCAGAGACACTCGCCCACACCGCGCGTCGAAGTCGGCAGAGCGCCGAGGTGGTAACCGACCCCGCTGAGCAGCTCGCCCGCCGCGCCCGTACCGGGGGTATCGAGGGTGGCGCGGCCGACCAGGCGACCCGTCGGGCCCGTCCGGCCGACGAGCCCGCAGACGGCGTCGTCGCTCCACTGCCCGGCGGAGTGTCGGGTCCCGCGCGGGCCGTCAGCCCGACGCCGGTCAGCGGCGCGAAATCGTTGGTCAAGTCGCTGGAGGCGCTCGGCGTCGATGTCGCGTTCGGCATTCCCGGTGGCGCCATCCTGCCCGCGTACGACCCGCTCTACGATTCGTCCGTGCGGCACATCCTGGTCCGTCACGAGCAGGGCGCCGGCCACGCGGCGACCGGATACGCGCAGGCCACCGGCAAGGTCGGGGTCTGCATCGCCACCTCCGGCCCGGGGGCCACCAACCTGGTCACCCCGATCGCCGACGCCTACATGGACTCGGTGCCGATCGTCGCGATCACCGGCCAGGTGGCCCGGCCCTCGATCGGTACGGACGCGTTCCAGGAAGCCGACATCCAGGGCATCACGCTCCCGATCACCAAGCACAACTTCCTGGTCCAGACGGCGGAGGAGATCCCGCGGGTGCTGGCCGAGGCGTTCCACCTCGCGTCGACCGGCCGCCCCGGCCCGGTTCTGGTCGACATCCCCAAGGACGTGCTCCAGGCGCAGACCACCTTCTCCTGGCCGCCCACGCTCGACCTGCCCGGTTACCGCCCCACCCTGCACCCGCACGGCAAGCAGATCCGCGAGGCGGCCCGGCTGATCGCCGCCGCCCGTCGACCGGTCCTCTATGTCGGCGGCGGTGTGCTCAAGGCCGGTGCCACCGAGGGGCTGCTGCACCTGGCGGAGCTGACCGGCATCCCGGTGGTCACCACCCTGATGGCCCGGGGCGCCTTCCCCGACTCGCACCCGCAGCACCTCGGCATGCCCGGCATGCACGGCACCGTCGCCGCCGTGTACGGCCTGCAGAAGGCGGACCTGATCGTGGCGCTCGGGGCCAGGTTCGACGACCGGGTGACCGGCCAGTTGGACTCCTTCGCCCCCGGGGCGGCGATCGTGCACGCCGACATCGACCCGGCCGAGATCGGCAAGAACCGGGCCGCCGACGTGCCGATCGTCGGCGATGCGCGGCACGTGATCGACGAGCTGATCGACGCGGTGCGGGCCGGTGGTGAGCGTCTCGCCGGCACCGGTGGACGGTCGGCTCCCGGCGACCGTACCGAGTGGTGGGAGCAGCTCAACGACCTGCGCGAGCGCTACCCGCTCGGATACGACGAGCCGACCGACGGCACGCTCGCCCCGCAGTACGTGATCAAGCGGCTGGGTGAGCTGGCCGGTCCGGACGCGATCTACGTGGCCGGCGTCGGCCAGCACCAGATGTGGGCGTCGCAGTTCATCTCGTACGAGAAGCCGAACACCTGGCTCAACTCCGGCGGGCTGGGCACGATGGGCTACGCGGTGCCGGCGGCGATGGGTGCCAAGGTGGGTCGGCCGGAGACGATGGTCTGGGCGGTGGACGGTGACGGCTGCTTCCAGATGACCAACCAGGAGTTGGCCACCTGCGCGCTGGAGGGCATCCCGATCAAGGTCGCCGTGATCAACAACGGCAACCTGGGCATGGTCCGGCAGTGGCAGACGCTCTTCTACGGCGAGCGCTACTCCAACACCGATCTCGGCACCCACAAGCACCGGATCCCGGACTTCGTGAAGCTCGCCGAGGCACTCGGCTGTGTCGGCCTGCGCTGCGAGACCGCCGCCGACGTGGACAAGACCATCGAAGCGGCGATGGCGATCAACGATGCCCCCGTCGTCATCGACTTCGTGGTGGGCAAGGACGCCATGGTCTGGCCGATGGTCGCCGCCGGCACCAGCAACGACGAGATCATGTTCGCCCGGGGTGTCCGCCCCGCTTTCGACGACGACGACCTGTGACGCGACGACCTGTGAAGCGGAGTACGACATGACCATGCACACGCTCTCCGTGCTGGTGGAGAACAAGCCCGGTGTGCTCGCCCGGGTCGGTGGGCTCTTCTCCCGCCGTGGCTTCAACATCGATTCGCTCGCGGTCGGGGAGACCGAGAACCCGGACGTCTCCCGGATCACGATCGTGGTCAACGCCGACTCCTCACCCCTGGAGCAGGTCACCAAGCAGCTCAACAAGCTGGTCAACGTGCTGAAGATCGTCGAGCTGGACCCGTCCGTCTCGGTCGCCCGTGAACTGGTGCTGGTGAAGGTGCGGGCCGACCGGGCCGCCCGGGCCCAGGTGCTGGAGACGGTGAACCTGTTCCGGGCCCGGGTCGTCGATGTCGCGCCGGACACCCTCACCATCGAGGCGACCGGCACCCCGGACAAACTGGATGCGCTGCTGCGTGATCTGGAGCCGTTCGGAATCAAGGAAATGGTGCAGTCCGGGCTGGTGGCCATCGGGCGCGGCTCGCGTTCGATCACCACAGGCTCGGCGTTGCGTGCCGCTTAGGTCCGGTGGCCCGGCCGTCGGGCGCCGCATGAAAGGGAAGACATGAGCATCGAGATTTTCTACGACGACGACGCCGACCTGGGCCTGATCCAGGCCAAGAAGGTCGCGGTCCTGGGGTACGGCAGCCAGGGCCACGCGCACGCGCTGTCCCTGCGCGACTCGGGCGTCGACGTGGTGATCGGCCTGCCGGAGGGCTCCAAGAGCCGGGTCAAGGCCGAGGAGCAGGGCCTGCGGGTGCTGACCCCGGCCCAGGCGTCGGCCGAGGCTGACGTGATCATGGTGCTCGCGCCGGACACCGCGCAGCGCTCGCTCTACGCCGAGGCGATCGAGCCGAACCTCACCGCCGGCAAGGCCCTCTTCTTCGGTCACGGCCTGAACATCCGGTACGGCTTCATCACCCCGCCGCCGAACGTCGACGTGGCGATGGTCGCGCCGAAGGGCCCGGGTCACCTGGTCCGCCGCCAGTACGTCGACGGCAAGGGCGTGCCGGTGCTGGTCGCGGTCGAGCAGGACGCCAGCGGTACCGCCCTCGCGCTCGCCCTCGCGTACGCCAAGGGCATCGGTGGCACCCGCGCGGGCGCGATCCGGACCACCTTCAAGGAGGAGACCGAGACCGACCTCTTCGGCGAGCAGGCGGTCCTCTGCGGCGGCGCGTCGGCGCTGGTGCAGACCGGTTTCGAGGTGCTCACCGAGGCGGGTTACGCCCCGGAGATCGCCTACTTCGAGTGCCTGCACGAGCTGAAGCTGATCGTCGACCTCATGTACGAGGGCGGCATCGCCCGGATGCGCTACAGCGTCTCCGACACCGCCGAGTACGGCGACTACTCGCGCGGCCCGCGCGTCATCGACAGCCGGGTCAAGGACGAGATGCGCAAGATCCTGGCGGAGGTCCAGTCCGGCGAGTTCGCCCGCGAGTGGATCGCCGAGGACGACGCCGGTCGCCCCAACTTCAACAAGTGGCGGGCCGAGGGTGCGACGCACCCGATCGAGGAGACCGGCAAGAAGCTGCGCGGCATGATGAGCTGGGTCGACCGCCCGCTCACCGAGACGGCCTGACCTCTGGTCGGTCCGACCGGCTGACGTCCGTACGACGCGTTCACGGCGCCTCCGTCGTGGTGGGAATCCACCACCGGGGGCGCCGTGTCGTTTCCTGGTCCGCTGCCTGTGAGACGCCTACGATCGCGGTTAGTCGATGCATCCGCACCGTACGACCATCGATGGCGCGGCGCGGGGCGCAGAGCGGCGTCCTGCTCGCCACCGCCGTTGCACCGGACGATGTCAAGAGGACGCATGAAGCCTGTCGTACTGATCGCAGAGGAACTCGCCCCCGCCGCCGTCGACGTGCTCGCGCACGATTTCGACGTACGCCATGTCGACGGCACCGACCGTCCCGCCCTGCTCACCGCCCTCGCCGAGGCGAACGCGGTGATCGTGCGCAGCGCCACCCTGATCGACACCGAGGCGGTCGCCGCCGCGCCCCGGCTGCGGGTGGTCGCCCGCGCCGGCGTCGGACTGGACAACGTGGAGGTACCCGCCGCCACCGCCCGGGGCGTGATGGTGGTGAACGCGCCCACCTCGAACATCGTTTCCGCCGCCGAGCAGGCGATCGCGCTGCTGCTGGCGGTCGCCCGCAACACCGCCAGCGCGAGCACCGCGTTGAAGGCGGGGGAGTGGAAACGGTCCAAATACACCGGTGTGGAGATCCAGGGCAAGACCGTCGGGGTGGTCGGACTCGGTCGGATCGGGGTCCTGTTCGCCGCCCGGATGGCAGCCTTCGGCACCCGGCTGGTCGCGTACGACCCGTACATCCAACCGGCGCGGGCGGCCCAGCTCGGGGTTCGCCTGGTCGGGTTGGAGGAGTTGCTGCGGGAGAGCGACTTCATCTCCATCCATCTGCCGAAGACGCCGGAGACGGTGGGCCTGATCGGCGAGAAGGAGTTGGCGATGGTGAAGCCCGGTGTCCGGATCGTCAACGCCGCCCGGGGCGGGCTCGTCGACGAGCAGGCGTTGGCCGACGCGATCGCCGAGGGGCGGGTCGCCGGTGCCGGCATCGACGTCTACGGCAAGGAGCCGTGCACCGCCTCGCCGCTGTTCGCCTTTGACAACGTGGTGGCCACCCCGCATCTGGGCGCCTCGACGGTGGAGGCGCAGGACAAGGCGGGTCTCGCGGTGGCGCGCAGTGTCAAGCTGGCGTTGCAGGGCGAGTTCGTGCCGGACGCGGTGAACGTGCAGGCCGGCGGCGTGGTGGCGGAGGACGTACGGCCGTTGTTGCCGTTGGCCGAGAAGCTCGGCCGGGTCTTCACGGCGGTGGCGGGCGGGGTCGCCGCCAGTGTGACCGTCGAGGTACGGGGCGAGATCGTCGCCCATGAGGTGTCGGTGCTGAAGCTCGCCGCGACCAAGGGTCTGTTCGCCTCGGTGGTGGAGGAGCAGGTGACGTACGTCAACGCGCCGCATCTCGCCGCCGCGCGCGGGGTCGAGGTCGCCCTGACCACGCACACCGAGACGATCGACCACCCGAACCTGGTGACCCTGGCGGGGGCGCTGCCCGACGGTCGTTCGGTCAGTGTCTCGGGCACGGTGACGAGCACCGGCAGCCGGGACGTGTTCCGGCTCACCGAGGTCGACGGCTTCGACCTGGAGTTGGGCGCGGAGGGCATCCTGCTCTTCTTCCGGTACGCGGACCGGCCCGGTGTGGTCGGCCTGGTCGGTTCGATCCTCGGCGCGGCCGGGGTGAACATCGCCGCGATGCAGGTGGCGCGGCGGGAGGCCGGTGGGGAGGCGTTGATGACGTTGACCGTGGACTCGGCCCTCGACGCGGAGCTGCTCAGCTCGGCGGCCGACTCGATCGGCGCGGTCGCGGCCAGCGCCGCCGACCTGCGCGAGGAGTAGTAGCCGGGGCGGGGTCGCGATAAGCCCGCCGGGGCTCGGCCGGTAGCCGAGCCCCAGCGGGTCAGCGGACCACCGCTCTCGGCGGTGGGTAGACCGAGCCGTCCTGGGGGTCGAACAGCAGCAGGCCGTGCTCGCCGGCGAGCCGTTCGATCAGCAGCAGTACCTCGTCGTCGCAGCTGGGACTCAGTCTCATTTCGACATGGTCCGCCGCGATGTGCAGCGGAACCACCTCCCAGGGCGAGGCGGGTGCGGCGACCCCGTCGGGGTGGCGCGCGATCACCGCCCGGTAGAACGCCGCCACCCGTGGCTGTGGTGCACCCCGGGCATGCTGGCCCTGACGGCACCGCGCATGGGCCGCCCGCACCTCCGCTGACGAGGCCCCGTGCTCCAGGGCCCACACAACCAGATCGAAACTCACGGTGGTACAGGGTGCCATCCGACGTTCACCCATTCGTGCGTACCCCGCGCGACTCGCGGTGAATATCCTCGGACGACGCGTCGTGCACGTGGCCTTGCGGCGAGTTGCGTCGATTGGTTAGGTTCCATACTGGATACCCGGTGAGTTCCAGGCGTGGACTCGTCTTCGGGTGATGAGCGCGCGTCGACCAACCGGGTAACCGGCACACCCCGTGTACGCGAGCCACGCGTACTCGTCGCTGGCCGGCCCCCACGATCGTTGCCGAGACCGTGGGGGCCGTTCGCGCAGCGGTGGTGCGGTCAGACCGAGGCGCCGGCCGGACGGCGCAGTGCCATCAACGCGCGGTAGCCGTTCGACGTGGGGAACCAGTCCAGTCCGGCCGGGCCGGCGGCGTAGAGCGCGGTGGCGTACGCGTCGGCGACGGAGAGGTCGGGTCCGAGGACCGTGGTGGCGGCGAGCTGACGGGCCGGCTCCCCGGTGTGCGGGTCGACCACGTGGTCGACCCGGCCGGCCACGCCGGAGCTGCCGATCGCACCGCTGGTCAGCTCCAGGGTCAGCGGGGCCCGCTGGGCGTCGGCCGGGTGGCTCCGGTTGATCGGGTAACGCCCCTCGTTCGGGCGCGGTACGGCCGTCGGCTGGTGTACCGCGATCCGCCACGGCCCGCCGTGCGGGGCGCGCCCCTGCACCACCAGGTCACCGCCGCTGAGTACGGCGTAGTCGGCGCTGCCGGCGGCGCGCAGCCGGGCCGCGGCTCGTTCGACCGCCCAGCCCTTGAGCAGGCCGCCGGGGTCGAACCCGCCCGGTACGGCCCAGGCGTCGAACCAGCCGTCGGTGGCCGCCCGCATCGCCGCGCACCGTTGCACCAGGTCGGCCAGGGGTGGGTACGCGTCGGCCGCGATCTCGCCGCGGCGCAGCCGGGAGACGAGGCTCTCCGGTCGGGCCGGGCTGTAGGTGAGGTCGATCGCCCGTAGTTCCGCCACCGCGTCCCGGATCGCCTCGCCCAGGCCACGCCGGCCCCACTCGGCCGGTCCGTTCACGACCAGGGAGTATTCGGCGATGGAGGTGCGTACGGTGTGCCGGGCGACGACCCGGTCGGCGCGGGTGGTGGCCAGCCCGGGGCCGGGGCGGCCGGGAAGGCCGGGGCTCGGACCGCCGCCGAGCCGAAGGTCGGGTGGGGCGGTACGGTCCTGCGTCCACCGGTGACGATCGGTCCGGCTGCGCTCACTGATCGGCATCTTCCGCCCCCTCTGTGACGGTGTCGGTCGACCGGTCGAGGGCCGGCCGTTCGGGCCACCGGAAGCACAATAAGCAGCGAAGATGGCCGTGTCATGGGTATCGCCTGAGAGTGTCCTGAGCGTTCCCATTTCCCAAATCTTAGGACCGGCGTACCGTAAAACGAGACGGGGCCTTAACGTTTCCTAGAGACGACGTAGAGACAAAGGGGTTCAACGTGTCGGTGGCACGGATCGCGGTAGTGGCCGGTGACGGTATCGGGCCGGAGGTGGTGGCGCAGGCTCGAAAGGTCATCGACGCGGTGCTTCCCGGTGTCGAGGCCACCGAGTACGACCTTGGCGCCGCGCGCTACCACCGGACCGGCGAGGTGCTGCCGGAGTCCGTCCAGGCGGAGCTCGCCGGACACGACGCCATCCTGCTCGGTGCCGTCGGCGACCCCACCGTGCCGCCGGGCGTGCTCGAACGCGGCCTGCTGCTGCGCCTCCGTTTCGACTTCGACCAGTACGTCAACCTTCGCCCGTCCCGGCTCTGGCCGGGCACGACGAGCCCGCTCGCCACGGTCAAGCCGGGCGAGATCGACCTGGTGGTGGTCCGTGAGGGCACCGAGGGGCTCTACGCCGGTGCCGGTGGATCCCTGCACCGGGACACCCCCGCCGAGGTGGCGACCGAGGAGAGCCTGAACACCCGACACGGGGTGGAACGGGTGATCCGGGACGCGTTCGCCCGTGCCGAGCGGCGGGAGCGGCGCAAGGTCACCCTGGTGCACAAGACCAACGTGCTGACCCACGCCGGCTCGCTCTGGGCCCGTGCGTTCCAGGCGGTCGCCGCCGAACACCCCGACATCGAGACCGAGTACCAGCACGTGGACGCGGCGGCGATGTTCCTGGTCACCCAGCCGCAGCGGTACGACGTGGTGGTCACCGACAATCTCTTCGGCGACATCCTCACCGACATCGCGGCGGCGGTCAGCGGCGGCATCGGACTCGCCGCCAGCGGCAGCATCAACCCGGAGCGGGCCTACCCCTCCATGTTCGAACCGGTGCACGGCTCGGCGCCGGACATCGCCGGTCAGGGCGTGGCCGACCCGGCCGCCGCGGTGCTCTCCGCCGCCCTGCTCCTCGACCACCTCGGATACAGCGACGCGGCGACCCGAGTAACCGGGGCGGTCGCGGCCGAGCTTGCCGCCCGTACCCCGGGCGCGGCGCTGCGCACCGCCGAAGTTGGCGACCGGCTCGCCGCCCACGCGGCCGGCTGATCCACGGCCCGACCCTCGATCTGCTCTATCCTGGTCGGCGCCCACCCCACTCGGGGTGGGCGCTGGCGTTGCCGTACGTGATCGTCGCGGGTCCGTACCGGTCGACGAGCCGACCGGAGACTCCCGTTGAACGAACGTTCGGGGTAAGTTTTCTTCAACTCGTTTCCCCCTGGCGCGCCCCCTGTCCGCGTGCCGAACCCCATGGAGGTCAGCGCGATGAGCGGTGGTGACAAGCTCGATTTCGAGATCCGTCCGAATCCTCGCCCGGTATCCGCCGCCGAGCGGGCCGCGCTGATGGCAAATCCCGGATTCGGTCGGGTCTTCACCGACCACATGGTCACGATCCGCTACGCCGAGGGCAAGGGCTGGTACGACGCCCGGGTGGAGGCCCGGGGCCCGATCCCGATGGACCCGGCGACCGCGGCGCTGCACTACGCGCAGGAGATCTTCGAGGGGCTCAAGGCGTACCACGCGGCCGACGGAGGGGTGACCCTGTTCCGGCCCGAGGCCAACGCCGAGCGGTTTGTCGAATCGGCCCGCCGGATGGCGATGCCCGCGTTGCCGCCGCAGGTCTTCCTCGACGCGCTGCACCACCTGATCGAGGCGGACCGGGAGTGGATCCCGACCGCCGACGACGGCACGCTCTACCTGCGCCCGTTCATGTTCGCCAGCGAGGTCTTCCTCGGCGTGCGGCCGGCCAACGAGTACCTCTTCGTGGTGATCGCATCCCCGGTCGGGTCGTACTTCTCCGGCGGCGTCAAGCCGGTCAACGTCTGGGTCTCACCGAACTACACCCGGGCCGCTCCGGGCGGCACCGGCGCGGCCAAGTGTGGCGGCAACTATGCCTCCTCGCTGGTCGCCCAGGCCGAGGCGATCGAGCACGACTGCGACCAGGTCGTCTTCCTCGACGCTGTCGAGCGCAAGTACGTCGACGAACTCGGCGGGATGAACATCTTCTTCGTCTACGACGACGGCACCCTGGTGACGCCGCCGCTGACCGGCACCATCCTGCCCGGCATCACCCGGGACTCGGTGCTGACCCTGGCCCGCGAGGAAGGTCGGACCGTGGTCGAGCGGCCGGTCAGCTTCGCCGACTGGCAGGCCGACGCGGCCAGCGGCAAACTCCGTGAGGTCTTCGCCTGTGGCACCGCCGCGGTGATCACTCCGATCGGTGGGGTGCGCTTCCCGGACGGGGAGTTCACCATCGCCGACGGCAACCCCGGCGAGATCACCACCGGGCTGCGCCAGCGCCTGGTCGACCTCCAGCGGGGCCGGGCCGACGACACCCACAACTGGGTCCACCGGGTCAGCTGACCCCCGCTCGTCGCCCACCCGTTCGTCGCCCACCCGTTCGTCGCCCACCTGCGTCGTTGCCCACCTGCGTCGTTGCCCACCTGCGTCGTTGCCCACCTGCGTCGTTGCCCCACCTGCGTCGTTGATCATGAAGTTAGGGGCGGGGATTCGATCGAATCTCCGCTCCAACTTCATGATCAACAGGGCGTGGGTGGGGGGTTAGTCGAGCAGGTGGGCGCGGAGGGTGGCGATCTGGCCCCGGGTCAGGCCGGCTGACAGGAGGTACTCCTCGGTCGAGCCGTGCTGCTGGCGTAGCTCGGTCAGGAAGAGCATCATCGCCTCGGCCGGCGACGAGTAGAAGGGCCGGGGCAGCGGTGCCGCCGTCGGCAGGTGGGTGCTGATCCAGGCCCGGAACCGCTCGGACGCCTCGGTGCTCAACGCGTAGTCGGCGGCGATGTCGGCGTCACTCACCCCGAGCAGTGACAGGGTCAGTGCGCAGACCACTCCGGTCCGGTCCTTCCCGGCCACGCAGTGCACCACCACCGGTGCCGTGTCCTCGTCCGCGATCGTGCCGACGGCATGGGCGATGCCGGCGGCGCCGGTCTCGGCCAGATCCCGGTAGCGGTTCGCCAGGTACCGGGCGACCCCGAGATCCTCCTCGTACGGGACCTCGTCCCACTCCCGGTGCTCGGGATGGATGTGCAGGTAGGTCAGCCCGTCGTACGCCGGCACCCGGCCGTCCCGGGTCACCTCGTGCGGTCGGCGCAGGTCGATCACGGTCCGGATGCCCAGCTCGGCGAAGACCGACTGGTCGACCTCTTCGATCCGGTGCAGCGAGTCCGACCGGTAGAGCCGGCGCCAGCGCACCGTGCGCCCGTCGAGTCCGGTGTAGCCACCGACGTCGCGGAAGTTGAAGATGCTGGCGAAGGTGGTCACGCGGCTGATCGGGGATGCGTCCATGGCCTCACCATATCCGCCCGTACAGGCCACCCGCCGAGGCAAATGATCATCCACTCGCGACTCCCGCCTGCATGTAAGGAAGGGCCCCTTGTTAACGCTATGCGTTAACAAGGGGCCCTTCCTTACACCTAGAGCGGCCGGTGCGGGGGGAGCGGGGGCGTGCCGGGGAGCCCGTACATGCCGCCGTAGTAGCCACCGATCTTGTCCAGGTAGGTGGGATCGGTGTGGTCGCTCTCGGCGTACTCGGGCGCGGCCTTGATCTGGGCCTTGTCCCGGTCCACGTAGACCTTGCGGTCATCGTGGTCGACGTGATTGACCACGCCGGCCGGCAGCATGACCTTCCTACCGAAGATCCATGGGCCGGTGTCGACCACCAGGAAACTGGCGTCGACCTCGTAGCTCGCGCGGTCGATCTTGCCGATGCCGCCGTCGGTCGCCTCCACGTGGTAGCCGACCAGGTCGGCGCCGGTCACCCCGGCGTCGTCCCGGTAGCGCCACGGCTGGAACGAGTCGGTCGACTCGTACGCGCCCGGCGGGAGGGAGGTACCCGTCGAGCCGTACGTCTCCGCTGAGGCGGAGCCCGTCCACTCGTCGGGTCCGCGACGGCTGGTCGGGTCCAGCGCCTGGTCCGGGGTCGGCTCGGGCGTCCGGAACGGGATCGGTTCCGGGTTCTGGTCCGGGGTCGGCTGAGGATCAAGCCTGTTCATGGGCTGTCACTCCTCTTCTCGTCCTCGACTTCGCTGTCCCGGAACCTGCTACCCAGAGTCGCCGGAACGTACACCTTCCGCCCGTCCGGCCTCTTTGCGCCGTGCCATTCCGGCTGTCCGGTCAGCTCGTGCCGTGACCCCACCGTCCCGAGATATGGATTTTCCCTCCCGAAATCCGGTCGGGGGTGGCAGAGTACCGACCGTGACCCACCACGTACTCATTATTTGCGACTAGCGCGCCGGCAACCCCTCACGCCGAGCGCGCAGACCTCCCGCACCAGCGGGGGGTCATTTTGTTTGTCCGGCGGTGGGCCGAGGGCCGGGCGGACGTGCTGCTGCGAAAGGACTCAGATGGCTTTCCAGGTCTTCGACACGACGCTGCGCGACGGGGCACAGCGCGAGGGGATCAGCTACTCGGTGGTCGACAAGCTGGCCGTGGCCCGCCTGCTCGACGAGTTCGGCGTCGGCTTCATCGAGGGCGGCTGGCCGGGCGCGATGCCCAAGGACACCGAGTTCTTCCGCCGCGCCCGTACCGACCTCACGTTGCGTCACGCCATCCTGGTCGCGTTCGGCGCCACCAGGAAGGCCGGCCGGGCGGTCGCCGAGGATCCGCAGGTACGCGCCCTGCTCGACGCGGAGACGCCAGCGGTCTGCCTGGTCGCCAAGTCCGACCTCCGGCACGTCGAACGGGCCCTGCGCACCAGCGCCGCCGAGAACCTCGCCATGGTGCGGGACAGCGTCGCCCACTTCGTCGCCGAGGGGCGCCGCGTCTTCCTCGACTGCGAGCACTTCTTCGACGGCTTCCGCCACGACCCCGCGTACACCGCCTCGGTGGTCGAGACCGCGCTCGCCGCCGGCGCCGAACGGGTGGTCATGTGTGACACCAACGGCGGCATGCTCCCCTCCCAGATCACCGCCGCCATCGGTGCGCTCACCGACCGGCTCGGCATCAGCCCCGACCGGCTCGGCATCCACTGCCAGAACGACACCGGGTGCGCGGTCGCCAACACGGTCGCCGCGGTCGAGGCGGGCGTCGAGCACTTCCAGTGCACCGCGAACGGGTACGGCGAACGCCCCGGCAACGCGGACCTGTTCACCGTCGTCGGAAACCTTCAACTCAAGCTCGGGCTTCCCGTCCTACCGGACGGGTGCCTGGAACAGATGGTGCGCGTCTCGCACGCCATCACGGAGATCGCCAACATCGCCCCCGACACCCACCAGGCCTACGTCGGGGCCGCCGCCTTCGCTCACAAGGCGGGGCTGCACGCGAGTGCGATCAAGGTGGATCCGCTGCTCTACAACCACGTGGAACCGGCCCTGGTCGGCAACGGCATGCGGATCCTGGTAACCGAGATGGCCGGCCGGGCCAGCATCGAACTCAAGAGCCGTGAGCTCGGGCTTGATCTGGCCGGCCATCCGGAAGCCCTCTCCCGGGTCAGCAAGCGGGTCAAGGAACTGGAGGCCGGTGGCTGGTCCTTCGAGGCCGCCGATGCCTCGTTCGAGCTGCTGGTCCGCTCGGAACTGCCCGGCGAGGACGTGCCCCGGCCGTTCAGCCTGGAGTCGTACCGGGTGCTGGTCGAGCACCGCGAGGACGGCTCGGTGGTCTCCGAGGCGACCGTGAAGATCCGCGTACGGGGTGAGCGGGTGATCGCCACAGCCGAGGGGAACGGGCCGGTCAACGCCCTGGACGAGGCGCTGCGGGTGGGGCTGACGAAGCACTACCCGGAACTGCTGACGTTCGGGCTCGCCGACTACAAGGTGCGCATCCTGGAGGGGAGCCAGGGCACCGGGGCGGTTACCCGAGTGCTGGTCGAGACGGTCGGTGACCGGGGACGGGACTGGACCACGGTCGGCGTACACAACAACGTGGTCGAGGCGAGCTGGCATGCCCTGGTCGACGCGCTCACGTACGGCGTCTCCCGTACCGCCCCCGCCGAAGTGTAAGGAGTGAAAGGAAGGGCCCCTTGTTAACGCTATGCGTTAACAAGGGGCCCTTCCTTTCACTCCAGCCAGCTCAGGCGGCGGGGAGGGTGAGGTTGGCGAGGACCGGGCGGTGGTCGCTTCCGGGGAGCCGGGGTACGGAGCTGTGGTGTACCGCGATCCGGCGGTCCACCAGCACGTGGTCGAGGGTGACCGGCGGGATGAGGTCGCCGTCGTACGGGCCCCAGGTGCCGCTCAGCCCGTTGCCGGTCGCGTCGGCGGCGTCGGTGTAACCGGTGTCCAGCAGCCGGCGCAGCAGTACGTGGTCGAGGGTGGCGTTGAAGTCCCCGGCCAGTACGCGCACCGGGCCGTCCGGGCTGGCCGGCGGCTCGGCCTCCAGGTCGGCCCGCCAGAACGGCAGTACGTCCAGCGAGTGCGGTGCCATCGGGTGTACCGACTCGACCAGCAGTGGCGGCGCCCCCGGCACCAGCACGGTGGCGTACGCCTGGAGGAAGCTGCCGCCGTTGCGCCGTACGCCACCGTCGCGCAGCGGGAACCGGGCATAGAGGCCGGTTCCCCTCGCCCCGGTATCCGCCCCGAGTTGCTGGTGCGGCAGCAGGTCGGCCAGTCCGAGTTGGTCGAGTTTCACGGCGATCTCAGGGGTGAACTCCTGCACCGCGAGCACGTCCACCCGCTCGTCGCGTACCAGCGCGACCAGTGCGGCCGGGTCGGCGGTGCCGAAGAGCAGGTTGGCGGTGAGCACCCGGATCTCCGGTCCGCTGGCGTCCGGGCGCTCGTCGGCCAGGGCCCGGGGCGCGACCAGCGCGGCGAGGCTCAGCGTGACCAGGGCCGCGACCGCCGCGGCGGTGAAGCGCCGCAGGGCGAGCGCCAGTCCCAGCGGCACCAGCGTGCCGACCACGACGTACGGGGTGAAGGCCAGCAACTGCACCAGTGGGCCCTGTTCCAGTCCGCCGAAGCGGACCACCGCCCAGCCGAGACCGGGCAGGAGCGACAGCCAGCAGAGGACGTCCGGTAGCCGTCGGCGGGGGCGGGTGACCGCGTCCCCGACCCGTGCCCGCGCTCCGGTGCCGGTGCCGGTGCCGGTGGACTCTCGGGCGGTGCCGGTCGGCTTTCCGGTGGTGCCGGTCGGTTCTCCGCTGTCGGTGTGGGTGCTCGGGGCGGTCATCCGGGCAACGTAGCGGATCGTTGTGGTGGTCCTGTGTCTTTCCCGTGCGGACCCGTGCCGGACGGCCCACGTTCTTCCGGCACCACTCGGGTGAACCCGGTCCTTACATGTTTGCCGGTGTCCTGACGGGGAAGCTTGCACCGTGACGGACATGTCGGACACCTTGGCCAGTGGACCCAGGCCGGTCGAGACGACGTCGACCGGCCCCGAGCTTGAACAGACCCTGTTTGAGGTCAAACGGGTGATCGTCGGGCAGGACCGCCTGGTCGAGCGGCTGCTCACCGCGCTGCTCGCGGACGGGCACTGCCTGCTCGAAGGCGTACCCGGGGTGGCGAAGACGCTCGCCGCCCAGACCCTGGCGACGACTGTCGGCGGCACCTTCTCCCGCATCCAGTTCACCCCGGACCTGGTGCCCTCCGACATCGTCGGCACCCGGATCTACCGCGCGTCGAAGGAGACCTTCGACGTCGAACTGGGCCCGATCATGGCGAACCTGGTGCTCGCCGACGAGATCAACCGGGCACCGGCGAAGGTCCAGTCGGCGCTGCTGGAGGCGATGGCCGAACGTCAGGTCTCGATCGGCGGCAACAGCTACCGGGTGCCGGAACCCTTCCTGGTGCTGGCCACCCAGAACCCGATCGAGTCCGAGGGCGTCTACCAGCTCCCCGAGGCGCAGCGGGACCGGTTCCTGATGAAGGTGACCGTCGACTACCCGGGCGACGTCGACGAACTCGCCATCCTCTACCGGATGAGCAGCGACAAGCCCCGGGCCCGCCAGGTGCTGGACCCCACCCGACTGCGGGCGCTGCAACAGCGCGCCGCCCAGGTCTTCGTCCACCACGCGCTCGCCGAGTACGTGGTGCGGCTGATCCTGGCCACCCGCAACCCCGGCCGGTTCGGCCTTCAGGACGTGGCGCCGCTGCTCGCGTACGGGGCGAGCCCCCGCGCCACCCTCGGCCTGGTCGCCGCCGCGCGAGCCCAGGCGATGCTGCGTGGCCGCGACTACGTGCTGCCGGAGGACATCCGGGAACTGGCCGTGGACGTCATCTCGCACCGGCTGGTGCTCTCGTTCGACGCGGTCGCCGACGGGATACCGGCCGAGGCGGTGGTGCGCCGGCTGATCGAGGCGGTGCCACCGCCCCGGATCGCCCCGGCCCGCCGGGACGACCGCCCCGCCGGCCTGGCCGCGGCATGACCGCAGACGCGACGGCCGGGGCAGCGGCATGACCGGGGAGACGCGGTGACCAGGCGGGGACCGGCCGACGACTCGCTCGGGTACGCGACGCTCGGCGAACTCGTACCCGAGGCCCGGCTGCGCCGGCTGGAACTCGCCATCAACCGGCGGCTCGACGGGCTGCTGCACGGGCAGTACCTCGGGCTGCTGCCCGGACCCGGCTCCGAATGCGCCGGCAGCCGGGAGTACCGACCCGGGGAGGACGAGGTACGCCGGATGGACTGGGCCGTCACCGCCCGGACCACGCTGCCGCACGTACGCGAGGTCGACGCCGACCGGGAACTCACCACCTGGCTGCTGGTCGACTCCACCCCGAGCATGGACTTCGGCACCGCCGAGGTGGAGAAACGGGAACTCGCCGTCGCGGCGGCGGCCGCCGTCGGATTCCTCACCGCCGGGTCCGGCAACCGGCTCGGTGCGCACCTGCTCGGTCCGGAGGGAGTCCGCCGCTTTCCGGCCCGTACCGGTCGTACCCATCTGTTGAGCCTGTTGCGGACCATGCTGGCGGCGCCGCGCGGCGCCGACCAGGCACGGCCACCATCGCTGGCCGAGACGATCAGCGCGCTGAACTCGGCCACCCCGCGACGCGGACTGGCCGTGGTCGTCTCCGACCTGCTCGACGGCCTGCCGGACGCCGACACCGGCGAACCCACCTGGGAACGCCCGCTGCGCCGGCTCGCTGCCCGGCACCAGGTGCTCGTGATCGAGGTGACCGACCCGCGCGAACTCGAACTGCCGGACGTCGGGGTGATCACGTTCGTCGACCCCGAGGGCGGCCATCGCCGGGAGGTGTCGACCGGTGACCGCCGGGTACGCGAACGCTTCGCCGAGGCCGCCGCCGCCCAGCGGCAACTGGTCGCCGGTGCGGTACGCCGAACCGGCGCCGCGCACCTGGTGCTCCGTACCGACCGGGACTGGATCGCCGACATCGCCCGGCACGTCCAGTCCCGCCGACGGCTGGCCAGAGCCGGCGCACCGGCCCGGCAGCCGGCCGCGACGGCAACCCTGACGGGACCGGGAGGTGTGCGGTGACCTGGCAGTCCCCAGAACGGTTGTGGCTGCTCGCGGGCGTACTCGCGGTCGCCGTCGGTTATGTCCTGATGCAGCGGCGACGCAGCCAGTACGCGGTCCGCTTCAGCAACCTGCGGCTGCTCGACCGGGTCGCGCCGAAACGACCGGCCTGGCGCCGGCACGTACCGGCGAGCCTCTTCCTGGCCATGCTGGCGCTGCTGGTGGTCGGCTTCGCCCGCCCCTCGGCGGAGGTACGCGTGCCCCGGGAACGGGCCACCGTGATGGTCGCCGTCGACGTCTCGACCTCGATGCTCGCCACCGACGTCGAACCCGACCGGTTGGCGGCGGCGAAGGTGGCGGCGCACAAGTTCGCCGACGCGCTGCCCGACGAGTTCAACGTCGGGCTGGTCGCCTTCGCCGGCAGCGCCGCCGTACTGGTGCCACCCGGCACCGACCGGGACGCCCTGCACCTCGGCATCAAACGACTGGCCGAGGGAAGCACCGGCGTGCAGGGAACCGCGATCGGAGAGGCGATCAGCACCTCGCTGGAAGCGGTCCAGACACTCGACTCGCAGGCCGCGCAGGAGCCACCACCGGCCCGGATCGTGCTCCTCTCCGACGGTGCGAACACCTCCGGTCGGGATCCCATGACAGCCGCCGACGACGCGGTGAAACTCAAGGTGCCGGTGCACACCATCTCCTTCGGCACCGCCGCCGGGTACATCGACCGGGGCGGGCGCCCGATCCGGGTGCCGGTCGACGGTCAGACCCTGCGCACCGTGGCGGAGGAGACCGGTGGCGAGTTCCACGAAGCCGGCACCAGCGCCGAACTGCGGGCCGTCTACGAGGACATCGGCACGTCGGTCGGCTACCGGATG
Source organism: Micromonospora pisi (assembly GCF_003633685.1). Lineage (NCBI taxonomy): Bacteria > Bacillati > Actinomycetota > Actinomycetes > Micromonosporales > Micromonosporaceae > Micromonospora > Micromonospora pisi. The sequence goes on from NZ_RBKT01000001.1 coordinate 5,842,692, forward strand.
GAGCAGCAGGACGTATCGGCCCGCTTCATCGGTGTGGGCCTGCTGCTGGCCCTCGCCGCCGCCAGCGGCTCGATGCTCTGGTTCTCCCGCCTCCCGTAAGGAAGGGCCCCTTGTTATCGCTTTTTGTATAGGAAGGGCCCCTTCCTAACGCGGCCTCGGGATGGTGCGCGGAGTGCGGCGGGAGGGGTGGGTAGGGCAACGGGACAGGTAATGCGACGGGACAGGTAGGGCGACGGGGACAGGTAGGGCTGAGCGGGACCGACCAGACGAGGAGTGCGTCATGGCACAGCAGAGCGGGCTGGGCGAGCCGCGCGGCCCATGGTTCATCTCACCCGATCTTGACCCTGCGTACGGCGGGCCGGGTAACGGGTCCGGCGACGGGTCCCGTACCAGCCGACGCTGGCGACGGATCCTGTTGACCGGTCTCGCCGTGGTCGCACTCTCGATCGCCTCCGGTGGGCTCGCCGGTGGTTACGTCGCCGGTCAGGGCGAGGTGTCCCCGCAGGCGTCCGCTTCGCCGTCGGCGCTCCCGCCGGACATGGTGGGAGCGGCGGCGCAGGTCGTACCGGGGGTGGTCTCGGTGACCGTGGCCAGCGGCGGTGGGATGGCGACCGGGTCCGGGTTCGCCATCGACGACCAGCAGCATCTGATCACCAACGACCACATCGTGGCCCAGGCCAGTGCGGCGGCAGCGTCGGCGGCTCCCGGCAGCCCGGCCGGCACCGGCACCAGTTCCGGCGGTGAGCCGTCGGTGATGGTCGAGACCCCGGACGGGCGGCAGATGCCGGCCCGGGTGGTCGGGCGGGACTCGGGGAGCGACATAGCCGTACTCAAGGTTGAGCCGGCCGCCAGCCTGGCGCCGCTGGTGCTGGCGAAGCCGGGCGCGACCAAGGTGGGCGAGCCGGTGCTCGCGGTCGGTTCGCCGCTGGGTCTACACGGTACGGTGACCGCCGGCATCGTCAGCGCCCTGGACCGGCAGGTGAAGCTCGGCAACAACCGGCACCGCGCGGTCCAGACCGATGCGCCGATCAATCCGGGTAACTCGGGTGGACCACTGGTCAACGCGAGGGGTGAGGTGGTCGGGGTGAACACCGCGATCGCCACCATCGACGGCAAGGGTTCGATCGGCATCGGTTTCGCCATCCCGATCGAGCAGGTCCAGCAGGTGGCCGACACCATCATCGGCAAGGGCGGCTGAAATGCCGGCGAGGGTACGCGGCGAGGGGACTAACCTCTAGCCATGGCTGACGACGTGGTGTGCGTACGAGCCGGGTGGCCGACGTCATGACGTTGCCCATCCGGCCCGGGACGACGATTCCCGATGCGGAACTGAACTGGCGTTTCTCCCGGTCGAGCGGTCCGGGCGGCCAGGGTGTGAACACCACCGACTCGCGGGTGGAGTTGTCCTGGGACCTGGCCAACTCGACGGCGCTTCCCGAGCACCTGAAGGAACGCGCGTTGAACCGGCTCGGAAACCGGCTGGTCGACGGGGTGCTGACCATCACCGCCTCGGAGCACCGGTCGCAGTTGATGAACCGGGAGGCGGCCCGGGAACGGCTGGCCGCGTTGCTGGCCGAGGCGACCGCGCCGCCCGCGCCGCCGCGTCGCCCGACCCGGCCGTCCCGTGGCGCGAAGGAACGCCGGATCGCGGACAAGAAGCGACGCGGTCAGACCAAGCGGCTGCGCCGCTCGGACGAGGACTGACGAGAACGCTCGGACCAGGATTGACGAGAACGGCCTGGACGAGGCTGACCGGAACCACTGTCGAACGCACCGATCAACCGGTTGTCGCCCCGAGATGAGGCGATGACCGGTTCTTCATCAGATCCTCACGGCTGTTGGGCATGATGGGGCGGATGTCGTACCGGTCGGTCCGTTCCGTTGCATTTGTGCCGGCCGCGTTGTTGCCGGGGTATGGGTGACCGGTCGTGGTGGACCCCACAGCGGCCTCGTATCCGGACCCGCTATACATGCTGGGTATAGTTCGGCGATGGCGCCGGGCAGCGGCCGATCGGCGCCTCGGGTGGGACAGCGCTGACCAGCCCGAGCGGAGCGGCGTCAGGGCGCCGACACCGACCGTGATCCGTGCCCGAGCCCGGGGGGTCGGCTCGGCCAGCCCGCTCCAACGGTGTCGCTCCAGCGCCCGATGGATCACGAGGAAGGACCCGTACCGATGACCTCCCTCACGGGCTCCCCGTCACGCCCGCGACTGCCGCGAACCCACCTCGGCCGCCGACCAGCCAATGCGGCGCCGAGGCGCCCCGGACGGCCGGTGTGAGCGGAGAACTCGCCGAGGCCGTCATCGATCTCACGGCGATCGCCGACAATGTTCGTACCATCTCGGCGGTGGCCCGGACCGGTTTGATGGCGGTGGTCAAGGCCGACGGCTTCGGCCACGGTGCCGCGCCGGTGGCCAGGGCCGCGCTGGCCGCGGGCGTGAGCTGGCTGGGTGTGACGTCGACCACCGAGGCGCTGGTTCTGCGTACGGCCGGAATCCGCGCGCCGATGCTGAGCTGGCTGCACCGGCCGAACGAGGACTTCACCCGCCTGATCGGCGCGGATGTCGACATCGCCGTGTCGACCCTGGCCCACCTGCACACCGTCGCCGCCGCCGGGATGCGCCTCGGGGTGCCGGCGATGGTGCAGCTCAAGGCGGACGTCGGACTTTCCCGCAACGGTGCCGTCAGCAGCGACTGGCCGGAACTCGTGGCCTGGGCCCGGAAGTACGAGGTCGAGGGGGGCCTGCGGGTACGTGGCGTGTGGTCGCATTTGACCAACGCCGAGGCGGAGCTGACCAACGCCGAGGCGGAGCTGACCAACGCCGAGTCGGCGAGCGCGAGCACGAGCCCGATCACGAGCACCGCGCGCCAGACGGCGACGTTCCTTGAGGCGTTGCAGGTGGCCCGGGGCGCCGGACTCGCTCCGGAACTGGTGCACCTGGCCAATTCGGCGGCGGCGTTGGCCGCCCCGGCGGCCCGGTTCGACCTCTGTCGGATCGGGGTGGCCCTGTACGGCGTCGACCCGTTCGGCGCGACCGGGCCGGGTCGGTTCGGTCTGCGGCCGGCGATGACGCTGCGTACGAGTGTGATCAACGTGAAGCGGGTGCCCGCCGGAAGTGGCGTCTCGTACGGGCCGGAACATGTGACCGGCCGTCCGACCACGCTCGCCCTGATTCCGCTCGGTTACGCCGACGGGTTGTCGCGTACGACCGAGGGGCGGGCCTCGGTCTGGCTGGGTGGTCGGCGGTGTCGGATCGTCGGCCGGATCGCCATGGACCAGTGTGTCGTTGACGCCGGTGACCTACCGGTGGCGCTCGGTGACCCGGTGGTCGTCTTCGGCCCCGATTCCGGCGTGTCGAATCGAGCTGCTTCTTCCGCTCCCGATGTCCCGTTTGACCGGGCCGATTCGTTCGACCAGGCTGACCCCGGGTCGTCCGATTTGACCGTACCCACCGTCGCGGAATGGGCACGGTGGGCGGGAACCAATCCGCACGAGGTCCTGACCGGCGTTGGATCCCGGGTGGCGCGTGCATACATTGACGGGGAGCGATGAGCGCAATGAGTATTCGGCTGGCCGTGCTGTTCGGCGGGCGAAGCGGTGAGCATGACGTCTCCCGCCGCTCGGCGGCGAGCATCCTGGCGCACCTGGACCGCGACGTGTACGACGTGACCGAGGTGCTGATCGAGCGCGACGGCGGGTGGCAGGTCGACGGCACGCCGGTCAGCTTCAGCGGGGCGCTGGACGTACTCGGCCGGCAGGACGTGGTCTTCCCGGCGCTGCACGGCCCGTTCGGCGAGGACGGCACCGTCCAGTCCATGTTGGAGTGGCTCGATGTCGCGTACGTGGGCAATGGTGTCTTCGCCAGCGCCGCCGGCATGGACAAGGCGATCACGAAGCGTCTGCTGACAGCCGAGGGCCTGCGGGTGGCCGACGGGGTGTCGCTCGGCCCGGACGACGAGCTGTCCGAGGCGGACCGGGAGCGGTTCGGTCTGCCCGTGTTCGTGAAGCCCGCACGGGCCGGTTCCAGCCTCGGTGTCTCGAAGGTCGACCACTGGTCGGAGCTGCCGGCGGCGATCGCGTTGGCGCGGGAGAGTGACAGCCGGATCCTGGTCGAGCGGGCGATCCGCGGTCGCGAGATCGACGTCGCGGTGTTGCAGTACCCCGACGGGCGGATCGAGGCCGGCCCGCCGCTGGAGATCAAGGTGTCGAGCGCGGCCTTCTTCGACTACGACGCCAAGTACGAGGGCGGCGCGGTCTTCGACATTCCGGCGCGGCTCGACCCCGAGACCACCCAGCGGTTGCAGGACCGGGCGGTGCAGGCGTTCCGCGCGCTCGACTGCCGTGGCCTGCTCCGCGTCGACTTCTTCCTCCCCGAGGTCGGGACCGGGGCGGAATCCGGGGCCGCCGGGGTGGCGGTCCGGGGCAGCACGGCGTGGACCGGGGACCCGAGCGAGCCGGTACTCAACGAGGTGAACACCTTCCCCGGCTTCACCGCAGCGTCGCAGTACCCGCAGATCTGGGCGCGGGCCGGTGTCGAGTTCTCCGCCCTGCTCGACATTCTCATCTCCGGCGCCCGCAAGGAGACCCCGCTGCGCGCGGCCGTAGCGTGACCGGCAGAGTCATCGCCGTGAATGACGGGGTCCCGCGTTGAACGGCGAGGACTTGCCGTGATTCGACGGTGTCGCGCCCAGCGGCGCGGCACCGTCCACACCCGACGGTCGATCGAGATGGGCAGACGGTAAAGGCAATGGTCATCTACACCGCGGAGCGTCTCCGCAAGATCCGAGTGGTGGTCACCGGTGGGGGTACGGGCGGGCACACCTACCCGGCGCTGACCACCATCCGTACGCTGCGTTCCCGGCTCGCCGTGGCCGGCACCGAGCCGGAACTGCTCTGGGTCGGTGTCTCGCACGGGCTCGAAGCGAAGATCGCCCGCCAGGAGGGCATCCCGTTCAAGGCGATCACCACCGGGAAGCTGCGCCGCTCACCGAACCTGAACGAGCTGTGGCGCAACATCACCGACGCGTTCCGCATCCCGTTCGGTGTGCTCCAGGCGATCATGATTGTGGCCCGTACCCGGCCGGCGGTGGTCCTCTCCACCGGTGGTTACGTCTGCGTACCGATCGGCATCGCGGCCTGGCTGACCCGCCGCCCGCTGGTCATGCACGAGCAGATCCTGACGCTGGGGCTGGCGAACCGGATCCTGGCCCAGATCGCCACCACGGTCCTGCTCAGCCACGAATCCTCGGTCGACCACCTGCCGAAGCGGGCGCAGTCACGCGCGGTGGTGACCGGTAACCCGATCCGGCCCGAGATCCTGGCCGGGGACCGGAACCGGGCGCTGGCCGCGTTCGGCCTCGACCCGAACCTGCCGTTGCTCTACGTCACCGGCGGCGCGCAGGGTGCCGTACAGGTGAACAACCTGGTCGCCGAGATCCTGCCGGACCTGCTGTCGAAGTGCCAGGTGCTGCACCAGTGCGGCGAGTACTCCTTCGACCGGATGCGGCAGGTGGCCGACGGGCTGCCCGAGCATCTGCGCGCCCGGTACCGGGTGGTGGACTACGTCCACGACGAGATGCCGGACGTGCTCGCCGCCGCCGACATCGTCGTCGCCCGCAGTGGCGCCGGTACGGTCGCCGAACTCACCGCCCTGGGCAAGGCGTGCGTCTTCATTCCGCTCATCCCGACCGGCGGCGACGAGCAGCGGCGTACCGCCCGGCATCTCGCCGAGTCGGGTGCGGCCCGGATGCTCGCCGGCCCCGATGCCACCCCCGACCGCCTGCGTGAGGAGATCATGATGCTGCTCGACCACCCCGACTACCGTCGGCAGATGGCCGACACCGCCCGGCAACATGGCCGTCCGGACGCCGCCGCTGCGGTCGCGACGGCGCTGATCGACGCCGCCGGGCGGTACGGGGCATGATCCTTCTCTCCGATCCCCGCATCTCGGCCATTCCGCTCGGTGACAATGGTGAGCAACTGATCGACCTCCGTCAGGTCGACGAGCTGCTGGTGGACGACCGCCTGGCCGACCCGGCCGGGGCGTACGCGCACCTTAGGGAGGAGACCCTGGCGCGGCTGCTGACCGCCCAGCGGAGCCTCCCCGGTGGGCTGCGGCTGCTGATCGTCGAGGGTTACCGGCCGTTGGACCTCCAGACGACCTACTTCGAGGATTACAAGGACGAGCTGCGGATGAAGTACCCCGACTGGGAGCCGGCCCGGGTGCACGTGGAGGCGAGCAAGTACGTCTCCCCGCCCGACGTCGCCCCGCACAGCACCGGCGGCACCGTCGACCTGACCCTCTGCACCGTCGACGGGGTCGAGCTGGACATGGGTACGGCCGTCAACGACAGTCCGGTGGCCAGCGCCAACGCCTGCTTCACCGGCTCGCCGGACATCTCCGCGCAGGCCCGGGTCAACCGTGACATCCTCTCCGCCGCGCTCTCCGCCGCTGGCATGGTCAACTACCCGACGGAGTGGTGGCACTGGTCGTTCGGCGACCGCTACTGGGCGTTGAGCACCGGCGCGAACAGCACCCGGTACGGCCCTGTGGCCCTGTCGTGAGGCAGCGGCTCTACGAGGTCGACCTGCTGCGGATCATCGCCGCCGTCGCCGTTGTCGTCTTCCACTACACGTTCTCGGCCTGGATGCAGGGCCTGACCCCGGTGAAGTTCCCGCTGGCCGGGGAGTTCAGCCGGTACGGCTACCTCGGTGTCGACCTCTTCTTCGTGATCAGCGGTTTTGTCGTGCTGCTGAGCGCCTGGGGGCGTACGCCGCAGCAGTTCGTCGTCTCCCGGATCGTCCGCCTCTATCCGGCGTTCTGGGTCGCGGTCACGCTCACCGCCGTGGTCAGCGTCGTCTCCGGCAAGTTCGCCGTCAGCCTCTTCCAGTACCTGGCGAACCTGACCATGTTCAACGCGGCGGCGAACGTCGAGAACATCGACGTCGTCTACTGGACGCTCTGGGCCGAGCTCCGGTTCTACCTGGTGGTGTTCGTCATGGCCCTGATCGGGCTGACCCAGCGCCGGGTGTTGCTGGTGCTCTGGGGCTGGTTGGCGCTGACCGGGTTGATGGAACTCGGGGTGCTGCCGGGTGCGGCGGACCTGCTGCTCCAGACCACGTTCTCGCACTACTTCATCGCCGGGATGGCGTTGGGCCTGATCTACCGGTTCGGCATGAGCTGGGAGCTGGCCGCGATCCTGATCCTGTCGTACGCGAACGCGGTCTACCGGGGGATCGGCTTCGCCGCCGACGTCGCCGAGCGGTACAAGACCGACTTCCACCAGTGGGTGATCGTCGGCGTGATCTGGGCCATCTTCATGATCATGCTGCTGGTCGCGTTGAAGGCGACCTCCACGCTGGGGCGGCCGTGGTTCTCGGTCGCCGGGTCGCTGACGTACCCGCTGTATCTCGTGCACGCGCACATCGGGTTCGTGGTGCTCGCCTGGCTCGGCCCGAAGGTGGCGCCGTACGCGGGGATGAAGTGGGTGCTGGTCGTGGGGCTGATCGCGGTCATGGGTGTGCTCGCGTACGCGATTCACGCCCTGGTCGAGCGACCGGTGGCACCTCCACTCAAGCGGGTGCTGAACCGGATCGCCCGGATTCCGGAGCGGCCGGCGGGTCAACAGCCGGCGCAGGGCGGGGCCCCGGTCAGTCGTTGACGAAGAGGCAGAACGGGTGGCCGGCCGGGTCGAGGTAGACCCGTACGTCCTCCTGGGGTTGGAAGTCCGCGAGGGTCGCCCCGGCGGCCACCGCGTGCGCCCCCGCGCTCTCCAGGTCGTCCACCTCGATGTCGAGGTGCAGCATCATCTGCTGGTCGCCCGGGCCGGCGGGCCAGGTCGGTCGCACGTACGCCGACTCGGTCTGGAACGACAGCCCGGCACCGCCGCTCGGTGCGGCCAGCTTCACCCAGTCCGGCTCGTCCTGCTCCATGCGCCAGCCCAGTAGCCGCTGGTAGAACGCGGCCAGCTCGCGCGCGTCGGGTGAGTCGAGCACGATCCCGGAGACGAACATCGGTGGACGGGTGGTCACGTTTCCTCCCAGGCTGTCGGTGTTCTCCCGGGCATTGTTGCCCACCCACACCGCGTCGCAAGCCCCCAGCAAACACCAGGCTGTGGTCGTCCACTGCCCCTCCAGGGGTAACAGACGACCACAGCCCGACACGATCGCCCTCGGTTCGGCCGAAGTGGCACTCAGATCGAGCGGAGGCGGCGGCGCGGCGGCGGGTCGGAAATCCAACCGAGGAACCGGGCCTCGATCTCGGCCGGGCTGAGATCGGTCAGCTCCTCGGCCGCCCGTTCCCGGAAGTGCTCCATGAAGGTCACGAGTTTGTCCGACTCACGGTGATAGAGAATGCGCAGTCGACCCCGGAAGATCGGGCACGGCCACGGTCGGGCGCAATCAGCGCACAACCATCCGGTGTCGGGGCGGTGCGGAACGCTGAGATCGTCCTCGTCCACCGTCGCATCCCTCCCCGGTGATTTCTCATAACAGATAGATTTCACGCCGCAGGCCATCGGCCTCGGTGATGGTGAAACGGTCCGCCGGTGCGATTTCCCGGAGCAGTGCGGCGACCCTGACCGCACGATTGAGCGCGTCGGTGCGATTGCCGTCGACCATGGCGAGTTTCGTCAACGCCGTGTCCGCCACGGCGGTGAGGTTGAAGGTCACCTTCACCAGTCGTGGCCGTTCCAACCCGTTCACAGCCGGGGGACCGGCGGCCAGCCGACGAAACGTTCGTACAGCCCCTTGGTGGAGGTGTTCGGCGCGTACTCGGCGAGGTCCTTGAGAGCGCAGACGTACTGCCCGGAGAGGTAGAGGCAGAGCGCGACCCGTTTGCCCCGGAACTCGTTGAGCAGGGCCAACCGGGCCGGGCCGCACGGCCATTCGGCCGCGCAGACCCGGCACCGTCAGGTCGGCCGCATCGGCAGGTGCGCTCTCATCCGGGTACGCCGATCAGCCGTCACGCCGGCCGGTTCGGGTTTCGGCGGCGCCGTCCGGAGACACCGACCGCGAAGAGTTCCAGCGGGGCGATCGACGGGGTGCCGTACCCCCGTCCCCGATTGGTCGAGCGCTTTCGCGGCAGGGGCATCGGCGGCAGTTCGGTGGTCATCTCGCGCGGCGCGTTTCCCGACGTGGATTCGTCGGAAGATTCGGCGTGGTCGGGGTCCTCGACATGCATCACGCATTCTCCGTTCTCTCGATTGTGGAAGGGGCCGCCCCGGGGAAGTCGGGTGGGGAGCCCGGGGGCGGCCCCGCAGTCCCGCCCGTCCTTTCCATTTGCCGATGGATTCGAGCGGTTCCACTAGTGACATCTTGGTGCCGCACTCACTACCGTCGGAGGCGCAACACATCGACCCCAATCGCGTAGCGGGGTGTGATCCACACGTCGGCTACTTGTCTGGAGGATGTCCGTGCAAAGATCACCAATGCTCGAGCACTTTGGCGAAGAGTTGCGCATGGCCCGTGCCGCTGCCGAAATGTCGCAACAGGATCTCGCCGAGTCGATCAACTATTCGACCGCACTCGTCGGCAAGATCGAGAATGGCGACCGCCGTCCGAGCGGCGACTTCGCCCGCCGCTGCGACAACGTCTTCGGCACGGGCGGCCTCTTCGAACGCATCCAGCGCCTGATCAGCCGGGACACGATGGTCGCCTGGTTCCGCGAGTTCGCTGCTATCGAAGCGGAGGCCGCCGCCCTGCGCTGGTTCGAGCCGCTCTACGTGCCCGGCCTGCTCCAGACCGAGGCGTACATGCGTGCCGTGCTCGCCTCCTCGGGCCTGATCCCAGAGGAGGAGATCGCGCAGCAGGTCTTTGCACGCCTGGAGCGGCAGGAGATCCTGACCCGGGAGAAGCCACCCGTGCTCACCGTCGTCATCGACGAGTTCGTGTTGCGCCGGATGGTCGGCGGACCCACCGTGATGCGCGAGCAACTGCAACACCTGGCGAAGATCGGGGCGTCCCTTCCCCGGGTCCGAATCCATGTCGTCCCGACGTCCGTCGGTGCGTACGCTGGCCTGGATGGCCCCTTCGTGATTGTCACCCCGCCGGTCGGAGAGGATGTCGTCTATGCGGAGTGCCAACTTCCTGGACAGACCTCCGACCGCGCCGAGGATGTGAAGCACGCTGTGCAGGTGTGGGAGTCCATCCGGGGCGAGGCCCTGCCCCATCAGCAGTCCGTTGAGTTGATATCGGAAGTGGCGGAGACATGGACCTGACCGGCGCCGAGTGGCGGAAGAGCAGCCGTAGCAACAGCCAGGGTGGAGCGTGCGTCGAGGTGGCGGGCAACCTGCCGGGGCGGGTGTTCGTGCGGGACACGAAGGATCGTGACGGTGGCACCCTGGCCTTCGGCCCGGACGCCTGGCAGGCGTTCGTGACCGACGTGGCCGCCCGCCGCCCCTAGCTCTCGTAAGGAAGGGCCCCTTGTTATCGCATTCGGTAGAGGAAGGGGCCCTTCCTAACCTGGGTCGGGCGGGGACGGGTCAGCGGGACGCCAGCGCCTGCTCGGCGTACGTCCAGAGCCGGTCGGCGGTGGCCGGGTCCAGGGCGTGCGCGGCCACCCCACCGGGGGCCTCCTTGTCGGTGACCACCTCCGCCTCCTGGTTGTCGTCGAAGTAGCGGCCGGTGACGGTCTCCACCAGCGGCGACGCGGCCAGCAGGACCGTGGTCGCCGCACCCTGGGCGGGCGTCTTGTAGTACGGCAGGTCGATCCGTTTCCCCGCCTCGTCCAACACCCCGAACCCGCGCAGCGCCTCGTCGTCCATGTGACGTTGCAGCTCGGTGTTGATGTACCCGGGGTTGAGCGCGTTGGCGGTGACCCCGTCCGCCGCCCAACGCTGGGCGATGCCGACCGCGAGCAGGACCTCGGCGGTCTTCGACTGGCCGTACGCGACCCAGCGGTCGTACGGCCGCCGTTCGAACTGCGGGTCGTCGAAGTCGACCTCCTCGCGCAGGTGCGCTCCGGAGCTGACCAGCACCACCCGGGACGATCCGGCGGCGCGGAGGTTGTCGTGCAGGCCACGGGCGAGCGCGAAGTGGCCGAGGTAGTTGGTGGCGAGTTGTAGTTCCCAACCCACCGAGGTGAGCTGCCGGGTGGGGATCGCCATGATCCCGGCGTTGCCGACGAGCGCGTGCAGCGGACCGTCCCAGGTCGCGACGAAGGAGTCGACCGATGCCAGGTCGGCCAGGTCGAGCGCTGCCGCGCGTACGCTGCCCGGACCGGGACCGGCGAACTCCTCGACCAGGGCGGCGGCCCGGCCCGGGGCGCGGGTGGCGACGGTGACCTCCGCGCCGGCACCGGCCAGGGCCCGGGTGGTTTCGGTGCCGATGCCGGAGGCGCCCCCGGTGACGATCATGCGACGCCCGACGAGGTCGACGCCGTCGAGGATCTCGGTGGCGGTGGTGCGGGCGGTGAACGGGGTCGTCAAACGCGAGGTGGTTGCCATGACCTCGACGGTATGAGCGCAAACCTCGGACTGCCTATAGTCTAGGGTCCGTCACTCTTTAGTGAACGTCCAGATCGAGGTGCTCGTGGATCCGTTGGAGGATGTGCTGGCGCTGCTCGGCGCCACCAGCCAGATCTCCGCCTCCATGACCGCCGGTGGGCGCTGGGCGGTCCGGTTCGATCCGCCGACCGGCGTCAAGTTCAACGCCGTACGGCGTGGTCGCTGCCTGCTCTGGGTCGACGGCGTGGCCGACCCGATCAGCCTGGAGCAGGGAGACTGCTTCCTGCTCACCCTTCCGCGCGCGTTCACCCTGGCCAGTGACCCCGAGACCCGGCCGGAGCCGGCGCCGCCGCTCTTTGTCGCAGCAGTCGACGGCGTGGCCCGGGTCGGCGACGGCGACGACGTGTTCCTCATCGGCGGCGCGTTCACCTTCGGCGATCGGGCCAGCACCCTGCTGCTGGCCAGCCTGCCGCCGGTCATCCACGTCCCCGCCGCGTCGCCCGAGGCCGCGACCGTGCACTGGGCCGTCGGCGAGATCGACGCCGAACTGCGGCAGGCGCCCATGGGCGGCACCTTGGCCGCGGAGCACCTTGCCCTCGTCATGCTGATCCGGGTCCTGCGCCTGCACCTCGCCCGGGGTGCCACCTCGGGCTGGCTGGCCGGCCTGGCGGACCCGGTCGTCGCCCCGGCGCTGCGGGCGATGCACGACCGCCCGGCCCACCCGTGGACCGTGGCGGAACTGGCCCGGGTCGCCACGGTCTCCCGGTCCACCCTCGCGGCGCGCTTCAAGGGGATCGTCGGCCAAGGCCCGCTGGAATATCTCACCGCATGGCGGATCGAACTCGCCGCCGAAGGCATCCGGCGGGGCGGGGAGACCGTGGCGGTGATCGCCCGCAGCGTGGGATACGGGTCGGAGAGCGCCTTCAGCGTGGCGTTCAAGCGCACCACCGGCCTCTCGCCACGGGCCTACCGCAGGCAGACAGCCGGGGTCGGCTGAGCCGACGGAGCGGGCACGCACACACCCGTGGTGGGCACTAGGCTCGCCGGGATGTTTGGTAGAGATCTTGGCGACCATGTCGATGCCCTCGTCGCTGCCGTGGAAACCCGCGACGACCAGCGGTTCTTCGAGGCGCTGCAAGGAATCACCCGCACCACACCCCAGACCCGCCCCGACAAGGTGCAGGCGGCTCTGGGCAAGCTGGTGCCGGTCCTCGCGCAGATTCCGTACGGAATGGGCGCCGACCTCGCCCAGGTCGCCGGCAGCATGGCGGAGTACGGCACCGACCCGACGATCGTGCTGCCCACCCTCGTCAACCGGGCGGCCGAGGCGATGGAGCAGGCGGAGCGCTTCGAAGAGCTGTACCGGACGGCGTTCGGAGACGTGCCGGATGCCGAGGACGCGGAGCAGATCCAACCGACGCTCGAACGGTTCGTCGGCGGTGCCGCCGACCTCGGCCTGACCGAGTGGGACGCTTCGATGCTGGCGCAGGCGTGGTTCTGCGGCGGTCAGTGGGTGCAGCCCGTGCTGTACCTGTCGCAGCGCAAGGACGTACGCGCCATCCTGCCCGAGCGGGCCCGGCTCACCGCCGCCATCGACACGATGCGCGAGAGCATCGGTACGGCGCACTGGCTGCACGGATTGCTGCTGGTCCTGGACGACGAACCGCTGATCGTGCTGGACCGGGCGACCGGGCGTGGCTTCCGGGTGGAGATCAGCGGCATCGGTGACAACTTCCAACTCCACACCCTGCTCGCCGCCGCGCTGATCGGCGACGAGTCACAGGGCATGCTGCCGGGGCGGCGACCGAGCGCCGAGGAGATCGCCGCCGCCTCGGACGGCGAGGAACTGGCCCCCTCGGGCGGCATCCGGGGCAACTTCAACCTCGTCAGCGCCGGTGGCGAGTGGATCTGGAACGAGGGCAGGCCCGCCGACATCCCGAAGCTGGACGGGGTACGGGTGGTCGTCCTCGACCCGTCGCCCTACGAACGGACCTGGAACGCCGGTCGGGCGTACCCGCTGATGCGCCCGACCCTGACCGTGCAGGGCCCGCTCCCGGCCGACCAGGCCGCGCACTGGCTCGCCCTGGTCAAACCCGCCGCCACCACCCACCACCCCTAGCCCTCCTGAGCTGTCGAAGGCGTACGGCGTCTGACCACTCCGGGCAGGCGCCGTACGCCCCGAACGACCCGATCAGGGCTGGTAGCGCCAGAGGCGGACGATGCTGGGGCTGACGTGGCAGGCGATGACGTTCCCCGCGAGCTGGCATTCGCGGGCCTGGGCCGGCACCCGGCCGAGCAGTCGCACCTCGGTCGCGCCCGGTTCGATCAGCCCGAACCAGGTCGGCCCCTTCGCGTCGGTCCAGCGCATCAGCAGCACCGGCCCGGTCGACGCCGCGTACGTCAGCGACTCCCAGCCCGAAAGGTCGGCCAACGTCCGACCGGTCGCCGGATCGACGGTACGAAGCAGCTTCGCGCGTAACATGTCCATCTCGAACCACTGGCCACCGCTGCGCAGAGTGGTCGTCATGGAGGTGGGCCATGGACCGGTCTCCGTGGAGGTCTCCGCGCCGGTGGCCGGATCCAGTTGCCACGAACCGGAATCGTTGCCCACACAGGGACGCTCACCACAGACGTCGATCACCACATTTTGACGGTCGAGCTTCCGGGCCCACCGTTGCCTGAGGGTGTCGAGGGCGTACCCGGTCACGTCGGTCGCACCCCGCTGCACCAACAGCAGATCTCCGACAACCCGGACCGTCGGCAACCACGGCCCGGCCGCCGGCAGGCTCCGCCGGACCACGCCGGTCCTGGCCTCCCGCAGTTCGATCCGACCCTCGGGTGTCGTGACCAGCAGCATCGACTCGGCGTCCGGTCCGGCGCCGGACGGCAGCGGGGTCGAGACGACCGTGCCCAGTGGCGCCGAACTCCACAGCGGCGCCCCGGACCCCAGATCGACCAGCCGGATCACCTGCCCCACCGGCGGATCAACGTAGGTCCTTCCGCTGGCGGCGTGGTAGTAGACGTTCGATGCCGGGCGGGACGGGTCCACCAGCCGGGCGTCGGGGGCGAAGACATCCTCCGCCGTCATGCCCGTTCGGCCGTCGGACAGCACCTCCACCTGACCCGGGAGCGTCCAGCGGATCGCGCCGGTGGCGGCGTCGATCGCGGTCGTGTTCGGCACGTTGTCCCGGAAGACCCGGATCAGCAGCAGGTCGCCGACCCGTTCGAGCAGCCCACCGGCGTTGGCGCCCTGGTCGTACGGAACCGTCCAGAGCAACCGCCCCCGGCCCGGCTCGTACGCGGAGACGTACTGTCCGATCCCGTGCGCGCCGGTGAGTCCGACGAACAACCGCTCCGGGGTGAGGACAAAACTGCGGTCGGGCGCCACGGTCAGGGTGGCGACCTCGACCAGCGGCGGCGGTACGGGTGCCGCCGAACCACCCGCTACGAGCAGCAGCGCCACCCCGGCCGCCAGCGCGGCCCCACGCAGGCGCCGTCGCGACCACGACCAGCCGGTGCCGGCATCGTCATCGGTGATCGACTCGCCCCGGTCCGACCCGAGGTCGATCAGCACCGCGTTTTCGGTTTCCATCCGCACTCCGCTGGCTCCGGGCATACGTCCTACCGCCGCAGCCCCGCGCGGTAACGCCAAACGTGCAGGCCGTCGCTGTAGGTGTTGCAGGCGATTACGGTTGTGGACAGTTCGCAGTCGGTGACGCCGACCGGAACCTGCCCAAGGGGGACCGGGGCCGCCGCGTCCGGGCCGAGCAGACCGAACCAGGTCGGCCCGGAAGAGACCTTCCCGGTGCTGAGCAGGAAAGCTCCGTTTCGACCCGACGAGACGGTCCGCCAGTCCGCCAGGTCGATCCGGGACTCGCCGGTGAGCGGGTCCACCGTCCGCAGCGGGCGCCCATTGCCCCAGTCGTTCGGGACGGTCTCCAGTAGCTGCCCGGGAGCAGCGACGAGTCGATGCTGCCTGAGGATCTGCCACGTACGTGCACCGGTAGCCGGGTCGACGACCCACTGCTCGGTCGGGGGCGTGTCGCAGATCAGCCCGGTGGTGGTGCAGAACCCGAAGGAGCCGTTCTGCGACACTGGCGCCGCCCACAGCCGTCGATAGTCGACCGTGGAGTAGGCCGTCACCTCGTCCTCCGTGTGCTGGACCAGCAGCAGGTCCCGGTCCAGTTGGAGCCAGGTCTCGGGATGGGCGGCCGGAAAACGGTGCCGTACCGCACCCGTACGCGGGTCCCACAGTTCCACCGCGCCGGTGGTCACCACGGCCAACAGGTCCGCCCCCTGGTCGGCGCCGCCCGGCCCCCGGTCGCCGAAACGGCTACCGGCGTCGGTCTGGACGTTCGCGACCAGACCCGACCGCCAGCGGACCATGCCGCTGCTCAGCGTGATGCTGGCAACGAGCATTCCCGACGGTGGCTGGCTGAACCGCTGCCCCCACGGCGCTACGTAGATGTATTCCCCCTCGGGCACCGAGTCCTCGGTCATGGCGGCGTCGGCGGGATAGACCTCGTCGACGGCGAGCACGGTGTCGTCGTCGGTGACGGTGTAAACCTGGTGTGGCAGGGACCAGCGTTCCGCGCCGGTGAGCGCGTCGATCGCGACCGTACGCATGCCGGCCGTCCCGTCGGGCCGGGGCCCGGTGAGCAGCACCAGTCCGGCCTGGTGTCGCATCGACGGGATGTTTTCGAGGCCTCCCGGGATGCCGTACGTCCACACCGACCGTCCCCGCTCCAACTCGTATGCCTCGATCCGCCAGCTCGCGCTGGTCGAGTCGTAGGTGGCGGTGAGGAGCCGGTCTTCGGTGAGGAGCAGGCCCTGGTGGTTGAAGAGGGGGAACGGGCTGCTCGGCCGGTAGGGCAGGGCGGCGACCATCACCAGTGCCGGTGCGGGCGGCAGTCCGGAACCCCCGGTGCTGAGCAGAAGCACCGCCGCCAGCGCGAGCGCCACCGGGCGGAGTCGACGCCACGTCAACGTCGGGCGGGGTTCGACCTCGGGGACGTCTCGGGCCACCCCGAGATCGATCATCACTGGGCTGTCGGTCGTCATCGCTGGTCCACCGGCCCGATCATCTGTCGTCCGCAGGTGTGCCGCCACGGTAGCGCCAGATTCTTACCTCGTTGGGGGCGGTGACGCAGGCGATGACGGCGGCGTTCAGTTGGCAGTCGTCGATGCCGACCGGCACCAGTCCGAGCCGGACCGGGGCTGCCGCGCCGGGGCTGAGCAGGCCGAGCCAGGTCGGCCCGACAAAGAGGTCCGAGGTGGCGAGCAGCAGCGACGGGGCACCCCAGGTGGGCGAGACGGCGCGCCAGCGCAGGAGCGGGATCAGGGGCTCCCCGGTGCGCCGGTCGATCGTCCGCAGCGGTCGGTAGGAGGCGCCGGCGCCCGGGGCGAGTTCGATCAGGTGCCCGCCGACCGCCGCCAGCCCGTGTCCCGACATGACCCGCCAGGTACGTGAGCCGGTCGCCGCGTCGACGATCGCGGTACCGGTCGGGGCATCCGCGCAGATCAGTTCGGAGGGGCCGCAGAACCAGGGAAACCCCTGCTGTTCGTCCGTCGGGATGGTCCACCGGGGCTGGTAGTCCTCGGTGGAGTACGCGGTCATCTCCGCCACCTTGTGTTGGACCAGCAGCAGGCGACCGCCCAGTTGCACGCCATAGTCGGAAGGAAAGGAAACAGCGGGGAAACGGTGCCGGACGGCCCCCGTCGTCTGGTCCCACAGCTCCACAGCGCCGTCGCCGGTCACCACGGCCAGGACGGGCTCCCGGGCGGCGCCCGGCGCCGAAGGTCCGCCGGGGAGGCTGTTCAGGTCGGGTCGGACGGCCCTGAGCAGTTCCGAGCGCCAGAGCACCTTCCCGGTGTCGAGCTCGACGCCGGTGGCCAGCTCGCCCAACGGTGGGCGGCTGAAGTTCTGCCCCCACGACGAGGTGTAGACCGACTCCGGGTTCTGTGGTTGCGCACTGAGCGCGGCGTCGGCGGGGAAGACCTCGTCGACGCCGAGCCCGTACCTGTCGCCGTGGAGCGCCAGCACCCGGTGCGGCAGCGACCAGCGTTCCCGTCCGGTGGTCGCGTCCAGCGCGACGGTACGCATTCCCGGCGTGCCGTCGGTCCGTGCCCCGGTGAGCAGGAGCAGACCGGCCCGATACTGCACGTCGGGCTGGGTTTCGCGGGTTATCGGGAACCGGTACGTCCAGTCCGGCCGCCCACCCTCCCATTCGTACGCGGAGAGCAGCCAGGTGGCGCCGTCAGCTTCGAGGGTGCTGGTGACCAGCCGATCGTCGGTGAGCTGGATCCGCTGGAACAGGTTGTAGCTCGTCGCGACGGTGACGGTTCGCTGCACGACCGCGATCTGCACCAGGTCGGGGGCGGGCGGTGGACCGGATCCGCCGGCGGTGAGCAGCAGCGCCACCGCCAGCGTGAGCGCCACCGGGCGGAGCCGGCGCCAGGTCAACGGTTGGCTCGGCTCGTCATCGGGGGTGTCCCGGGCCACCCCGAGTTCGATCACCGTTCCAGCGCTGCCGCTGAATGCGGGCACGCCATCGGTCTGTCCAGTGCCGACCATCGCCCGTCCCCGTCCGTCGCAGTCACCGAATGGTAGATGCGCAGACCGGTCCGGCGGGTTCCCTGACCCGCGCGCGGATCGGATCAGGGAATCAGGTGTCGGGGCCGCCGAGGGCGCGCTCGATCGAGGCGAGCAGCCGGTCGCGCAGTGGCGCCGCCTGCTCCGCGAAGCCGCGTTGGGCGGCGGCGTACTCGGCCCGTCCGGCGGGGGTCTCCACCGCCACCGGGGGGTAACCGAGGTCGGCGAGGTCGTACGGGCTGGCCCGCATGTCGAGCGTACGGATCTCCCGGGCCAGGGCGAAGGCGTCGGCGACCAGCTCGCTCGGCACCAGTGGGGAGAGCTTGTAGGACCACTTGTAGAGATCCATGTTGCCGTGCAGACAGCCGGGCTGTTCGAGGTCGTGCTGGCTCTCCCGGGTCGGCTGGAGCAGGTTGAGCGGCCGGGCCGGGGCGGTGAAGAACCGGTACGCGTCGAAGTGGCTGCACCGTACCCCGTTGCGTTCCACCGTCTGCGCGGTCTGTTCCGGGCTCAGCCGCAACGGCCAGGCGTTGTGCCGTACCTCCTGCTGGGTCTGGCGGTAGACCATCGCCCACTCGTGCATTCCGAAGCAGCCGAACTGCGCCGGCCGCCCCGCCGTGCGGCGCAGCAACGTACGGATCCAGTCGATCGAGTCGCCCCGGCGGGCGCGTACGGCCTCGGTGTCGAGGGTGACCCCGGCGGACGTGGCGAGGTAGTCCCGCCCGAACTCCTCCGGGTCCGCGTCGGCCAGCACCACCCCCGCGCCCGGGTGCCAGCGGCGTAGCTGGGCCGGACGGTGCGAGTAGTAGGTGAAGAGGAAGTCCTCGACCGGGTGCCGGACGCCGTCGCGGCGCCGCCGCAGGTGCGGCGCCAGCCAGGCGTCCGCCCGGCGTTCGTGGGCCGCGCGCCGGGCCTGCCACGTCGTCGCGTCGAGCACGACGGTACGGGCGTCGGTGCTGGCGGTCATCAGCCCAGCCTACGCAGCGGCGAAATCCCGCACGTAACGCCGCTGCCAGGGCGTCTCGACGGCGTGCCGGTCGTAGTGCCGCCGGACGAACTCCACCGCCGTGCCGGCCGGAACCCCGTCGATCACGGCGAGGCAGGCGAGCGCGGTGCCGGTCCGGCCCCGGCCACCGCCGCAGGCGACCTCGACCCGTGCGGTGGCGGCCCGCTCCCAGATCTCGGTGAACACCCGTTGCGCCTCCGTCCGGTCACTCGGCAGCCGGAAGTCGGGCCAGCGCAGCCAGCGGCTCTCCCACGGCGTCGGCGGCGGCGGCTTGCCGAGCAGATAGAGCCCGTACGCCGGCTCCGGTCCGGGTGGTAGCGGCCGGCGCAGGCCCCGCCCCCGGACCAGACGACCGGAGGGCAGCCGCAGCACACCGGCCTCGGTCGGTTCCCACAACTCGGTCACCCGGTCAGCGTAGGCAGCGGGGCGGCCCGGGTGTGGGTCAGGTCACCGGGATGCTGACCCCGGCGGAGAAGACCGAGCCGCGTAACTCGACCCGGGTCGGCGCCTCCGGCCCGTTCATGGTGAAGACGATCGGAACGAGCATCCGTTCGCTCGGTGGCACCGGCTCGGCGAAGATGTCCCGCCCACCGTTGAGTGCCCGGGTGGCGGGCTCGTCGGTGGTGACCCAGTTGCCGGTCGGCCCGTACGCCCGCTGTGAGGCGCCGTACCAGCGTTGGGGTTGCTTGCTGACGTTGCGGGCGGCAAGGGTGGCCAGGCAGCGTTGCCCGGCCGGGCGGGGACCGGCGGGTTGCTGCACCGCGGCTCCGCAGTTCACCCGGTAGAGGGTGAACTCGAAGGTGGCGTCCCGCATCGTGGCCCCGATCGCTCCGCTGCTGGTTCGGCCGACCCAGGCGCCGCTGGTCGGCTGCTTGCCGGTGTCGATCGCGCTGACCCGGGCCGTGGCGGTCAGTGCCGCCGCCGCGGCGACCAGTGCGACGACCACCGTGGCGAGCCCCACCACCACCCAGACCGGCGGTCCGCTGCGCCGCTTGACCCGGCCCGGCACGGCTGCCCGGGGCGGTGCGGTCGGTGTCCCGGTGGCGAGGTACGTGTTCGGCACCCCGTCCGGCAAACCGGGGACGGTCGCGGAGAGCACCCGTTCCCGGTCACCTCCGGGCGGAGCGGGCGCCCAGACCGAGGACGGGTCCTGCGGTGCGGGCGGGGTCGAGCCCGGTGGGGGTGCGGCCGGGGTGCCCACGCCGGCCCGGGTCTGGTCGACCGGGGCCCGGCCGGTCGCTGGTCGGGCCGCGGGCGGCATCGCCCCGCTCGGCGTACGTCTCGGGGACGGCCACGCCTCGGCGCCGTCACCGCCGGGTCGGATCCGGGCCACACCCCGGGCCAGTCCCCGGGCGAGTGCCGGCGGCGGGAGGTCCAGCACCGGTGGCCGGTCGAGGAAGGGCGGCCCGCCGACGCTGGTCGCGGCATCCGGTGTGCGGCTACCGGGTCGGCTGGCAACGGGCCCGCCGTCGGGCGCCGGCCCGCCTCCCGGCCCGCCCTCCCGGTCGACCCGCTTGCGGACCCGGCGACGCCACCACCAGAGTCCGGCCACCAGGAGCAGCACCAGCACCGCCAGGGCGCCGAAGAGGTACGCCGGTCGCTGCCAGATCGCCGGGTCCGCCTCCTCGATCTTCGCCCCGGCGGCCTGCCAGGTCGCGCTCGCGCAGTCGAACGGGATGTCACCGGTGCCGGCGAAGGCGCAGGCCGGGGCGCTGACCGGGACACCGCTCGCGGTCGCGGGGAGGGCGGTGTTGAGCGTCATCATGCCGCCCGGCGGGAGCTGGAGCCGCCAGGAGATCTCGGTGCCGCCGGTCTGCCCGGTGGGTTGGCTGGTCTGGCCGCCGTCGCTGACCGAGGTCGGTGACATGCCCCGGGGCAGCTCCTGGCGGACCGTGGTGTCGATGGTGCTGGTGGTGCCGTTGTGCACCAGGATCTGGTAGATCGGTGCGCTGCTCCCGCCGCTCGCCATCACCACCGTCACCGCGGACGGTGCGGCTCGTGCGCTCCCGCCGGGCAGGGCGGTGGAGAGCAGACAGCCGGCGATGACCGTGCCTGCCAGGCGTTGTCGGGTCGATGCAGAAATCACAACGAGACCTCCCTTTTCTGAAGCTAAGCCGCCTGTCGGTCAATCGTGTTGGAAGGTGCAAACCGCATCCGACTCCGCAAAGGCTGGAGTATCGTGCCGGCGTTCTTCTGGTTACCGTCGGTGGCCGTACGGCTGGATCAGCGCAGGTACGGCTAGATTGGCCAGGTGCGTATCGTTCGTTTTGCTCATGCCAAGGGAATGTCGTTCGGCGTCGTGGAGGGTGAGCCGCACGCCGGCCCGGAGGCCCTCACGGTGGCCGAGATCGAGGGGCACCCGTTCGGCGAGATCCGGTTCACCAACGCCCGCTGGGCCTTGGCCGACGTACGGCTCGTCTCGCCGATCCTGCCCAGCAAGGTGGTCGCCGTCGGGCGTAACTACGTCGACCACGCGGCCGAGCTCGGCAACGAGGTACCGGCCGAGCCGCTGCTCTTCCTCAAACCGTCCACCTCGGTGATCGGGCCGCGTGACGCGATCCGGTTGCCGACCCAGTCCAAGCAGGTGGAGCACGAGGCCGAACTGGCGGTGGTGATCGGGGTGACCGGTGCCCGCCGGCTCGACCGGGCCGCCGCCGCGAAGGCGATTTTCGGCTACACCTGCGCGAACGACATCACCGCGCGGGACCTGCAGCGCTCGGACGGCCAGTGGACCCGGGCGAAGGGCTTCGACTCGTTCTGCCCGATCGGCCCGTGGATCGTCACCGGCCTCGACGTGAGCGACGTGGAGGTCCGGTGCGAGGTGGGTCGCAATCCGGCCCAGATGGAGGTACGGCAGCTCGGGCGTACGAAGGACATGGTCTTCGACGTACCGACCCTGGTGTCCTACATCTCACATGTGATGACCCTGCTCCCCGGTGACGTGATCCTGACCGGCACGCCGGCCGGGGTTAGCGAGCTCACCGACGGGGATACCGTCACTGTGCGGATCGACGGGATCGGCGAGCTGTCGAACCCGGTGGTGGCTCTGGACTAGCCGCCCACGCGGCACGTCGGGCGACCCGCCAAGGTTGCTCATCCGCTGGTGGGGGCCGGATCGCATAACCCGATTTGGCCTCTCCCAGCCGGTCCGGTAAAGTCTTTTCACGGCGCGGCAATCAGCGCCGATGGGGTATGGGGTAATTGGCAGCCCAACTGATTCTGGTTCAGTTAGTCTAGGTTCGAGTCCTGGTACCCCAGCTACCGACACCAGATGGTGCCGGTAGCTGGACTCTGATAGAGTTCAGCGGTCCTCCTCGGAGGACAAAGTAAGACAGGTAAGACAAAGGTTCTGGCCCCGTCGTCTAGCGGCCTAGGACGCCGCCCTCTCAAGGCGGTAGCGCGGGTTCGAATCCCGTCGGGGCTACACAGTTCGGAGCCCGTGTCACGCAAGTGGCGCGGGCTATTTTTATTATGCGATGCGGGTCGCCGAGCCGGCGCCACTTTGCTCGGATTTCCCCCACCCTGATCTCGCTGATCGGGCGGCACCCCTGCCTGAAACGTAGGAAGGAGTGGCTGTCCCGGCCGGGACAGCCACTCCTTCGTCTGGACGGTGGCGGGGTGCGCCGCGTGACGGGGTCAGAGGCCGCTGAGGCGTTGGCCGGCGCGGACCACGGCCATCGCGTGCCGGTCACCGGGGCGGCGACCGAGGCGCTCGATCGGGCCGGAGATGCTGACCGAGGCGATTACCCGCCCGGTCCGGTCCCGGATCGGCGCGGAGACGCTCGCCACGCCGGCCTCACGCTCCGCGACGCTCTGCGCCCAGCCCCGGCGGCGTACCTCGGCGAGGGTGCGGCCGGTGAACTTGCACCGGGGGAGCAACGGCATGACCGCCTCCGGGGGCTCCCAGGCGAGCAGAACCTGGGCGGCCGAACCGGCGGTCATCGGCAGCACCGCACCGATCGGTACGGTGTCGCGCAGTCCGCTCGCACGTTCGGCCGCGGCCACGCAGATCCGCTCGTCGGCGCGGCGCAGGTAGAGCTGGGCGCTCTCCCCGGTGGCGTCGCGCAGCGCGGCGAGCAGTGGCTCGGCGGCGGTCAGCAGGACGTCCGGTGCGGCGTTGGCCAGTTCACCCAGGCGCGGACCGGGACGCCAGCGCCCCTGGGTGTCCCGTACCAGCATGCGATGGATCTCCAGGGCCTGTGCCAGCCGATGCGCGGTGGCTCTAGGCAGCTTGGTGCGATCGACGAGTTCGGCCAGGCTGGCGCCGTCCACGCAGGCGGCCAGGATGACCACCGCCTTGTCGAGAACGCCGACACCGCTCATACTGTGTCCCACAAGCCGAAACATACCTCCCAGAATTTAGGATGTCCAGATGGTGGGAGTCACGCCAACACCGTCCTCGCCCAGGACCCTGGCCGAGAAGGTCTGGGACGCTCACGTGGTGCGATCCGCCGAAGGCGAACCTGATCTGCTCTTCATCGACCTGCACCTGCTGCACGAGGTGACGAGCCCTCAGGCCTTCGACGGGCTGCGGATGGCCGGACGCCGGGTCCGGCGTACCGACCTCACGCTCGCGACCGAAGACCACAACACCCCGACCGGGTACGCCGATCCGGAGTTCCGGTCCCGTCGAGGTGACCTGCTCACCATCGACGACCCGACGTCACGTACGCAGATCGAGACCCTGCGCCGCAACTGTGCCGAGTTCGGCGTCAAGCTGCACCCGCTCGGTGACGAGAACCAGGGCATCGTGCACGTGATCGGGCCGCAGCTCGGCCTCACCCAGCCCGGTCTGACCATCGTCTGCGGCGACTCGCACACCGCCACCCACGGCGCGTTCGGCGCGCTCGCCTTCGGCATCGGCACCAGTGAGGTCGAACACGTACTGGCGACCCAGACGCTGCCGCAGTCGCGGCCGAAGACGATGGCGGTCACCGTGACCGGCCAACTCGGCCCCGGCGTCACCGCCAAGGACCTGGTGCTGGCCCTGATCACCCAGGTCGGCACCGGCGGCGGGCGCGGGCACATCGTCGAGTACCGGGGCGAGGCGATCCGGGCGCTCTCCATGGAGGGCCGGATGACCATCGCCAACATGTCGATCGAGTGGGGCGCCAAGGCCGGCATGATCGCGCCGGACGAGACGACCTTCGCCTACCTCAAGGGGCGGCCCAACGCGCCGCAGGGAGCCGACTGGGACGCCGCGGAGGCGTACTGGCGCACGCTCCCCACCGACGAGGGCGCCACCTTCGACACCGAGGTCATCCTCGACGCGAGCCAGATCACCCCGTTCGTCACCTGGGGGACCAACCCGGGACAGGGAGCGGGGCTGGGCGCGACCGTGCCGGACCCGGAGGACTTCGTCACCGAGGCCGAGCAGAGCGCCGCCCGGCGCGCGCTGGAGTACATGGACCTGCGCCCCGGTACGCCGCTGCGTGACGTCCCGGTCGACGTGGTCTTCGTCGGCTCCTGTACCAACGGCCGGCTGGAGGACCTGCGGGCCGCCGCCGACGTGCTGCGCGGGCACACCGTCGCCGACGGCGTACGGATGCTCGTCGTGCCCGGTTCGGCCGCCGTACGCGAGGCCGCCGAGCAGGAGGGCCTGGACAAGGTCTTCATCGACGCGGGGGCCGAGTGGCGCTTCGCCGGCTGCTCCATGTGCCTGGGGATGAACCCCGACACGCTCAAGCCGGGGCAGCGTTCCGCCTCCACCTCCAACCGCAACTTCGAGGGCCGGCAGGGCCGTGGCGGGCGTACCCATCTGGTCTCGCCGCCGGTCGCCGCCGCCACCGCCGTGGTGGGTCGGCTGGCCGCCCCGGCCGATCTGTAGAAGGGCCTGACAGACATGGACAAGTTCACCCTGCACAGCGGTACCGCGGTCCCGTTGCGTCGCTCCAATGTGGATACCGATCAGATCATTCCGGCCGTGTATCTCAAGCGGGTAACCAGATCCGGCTTCGAGGACGGACTCTTCAGTGCCTGGCGTGAAGATCCATCATTCGTACTGAACGATTCCAGTTATTCGGGAGCGTCGATACTATTGGCCGGCCCGGAGTTCGGCACCGGGTCATCGCGCGAGCACGCCGTGTGGGCACTGCGCGACTGGGGATTCCGGGTGGTGATCGCTCCCCGCTTCGGCGACATCTTCCGTGGCAACTCGCTCAAGGAAGGGCTTCTGCCGGTCGAGCTCGAATTGAAGGCCGTCGAAGAATTGTGGGAGCGGGTCGAGGCCGACCCGACCACCCGCATCGACGTCGACCTCACCGCCCGGGAGGTCCGGGCAGGGGAGTCCACCTGGTCGTTCCCGCTCGACGACTTCAGCCGCTGGCGGCTCATGGAGGGCTTGGACGACATAGGACTGACCCTCCGCCACGAGACCAACATCACCGAGTACGAGCAGAACCGGCTTCCCTTCCTGCCGGTGGTGGCATAGCCCACACAGCCCTCCCGAGGCGCCTTTTCGCCCCCACCGGAGTTACGGATTCCTTGCTGTTCTACGCCTTCCGGGCAGCACGGAGCCGCCGGTGGGGGCGAATCCGTTGCGACACAATGGCTTTTTTCCCGCAGATGTTTGTGTCCCGGTGGCACAGGGCATACCGTGCGCGCAGAATGGCTCGCGTTGAGTCCAGTTGCACATACGGGAGGGAAGTCGTGAACAAGGCCGAGCTCATCGAGGCGCTCGCCGCTCGCCTGGGGGACCGGAAGACGGCGACGGCGGCGCTCGACGCGGTCCTCGCCGAGGTTCAGGGGGCGGTCGCCAAGGGGGAAAAGGTGGCGATCACCGGTTTCGGAGTGTTCGAAAAGCGTGTCCGGGGGGCGCGAACAGCGCGGAACCCTCGAACAGGCGAGTCGGTGAAGGTGAAGAAGACATCCGTTCCGGCCTTCCGGCCGGGCGCTGGCTTCAAGGACATGGTGTCGAGCGGCCGGGTGCCGAAGACCACCGCCGCCGCGGCGAAGAAGACCACGGCGGCGGCGACCAAGTCCACCGCCACGGCCACGAAGGCAGCCGCGACGAAGGCAGCCGCCACCAAGACGGCCGCCACGAAGACGGCCGCTACCAAGAAGGCGACGGCCACCAAGAAGGCCGCCCCCGCCAAGACCACCGCCACCAAGGCGGCGGCGAAGAAGACCGCACCGGCGAAGAAGACCGCCGGGGCCAAGAAGACCGCCGCGGCCAAGAAGACCACGGCGGCGAAGAGCACTTCCACCCGCGCCACAGCGGCGAAGAAGGCTCCGGCGAAGAAAGCTCCGGCCAAGAAGGCCGCCGCCCGACGCTGAGCAGAACGCGGTTGCGAGACGCCCACCGGTGTGACCGGTGGGCGTCTTCGTGTCCGGCAGACGTACACGGCAGCGGCGGCAGACGTACGGCGGCAACGGGTGCCGTACCGCGTGTCGTGGCAAGCCACGCCGGCAGACCGTGACCCGCGAAGCGTTGACCGGCCAGCGGAACCGACCGGACAATGGCCCGACCCGTCCGTCCCGCCCCCACGGGAGTACCGGTGCGTCGTTCGGCTTCCCCGTACCTCGCCGCAGCCCTCGGCGTGCTCCTGTTCGTCGACGTACTGCGGGTCTGCCTTCCCTCGATCATCACCACCTTCGGGCAGGCGGCGGCCACCCCGGCCGAACTGATGGGCGCCTTCGCCCTGCTCTGGTTCGTACTCGCGCTCGCGGCGCCGGCACTGTTCCGGACCGTCGGCGCCGACCGGATCGCCCTCGTCGCGGCGCTCACCCTGGTCGGCAGCCGCGCCCTGCTTCCCGCCACCGGCGGCGGACCGGCCCAGCTCTACCTGGCCAGCGTCGGACTGCTCGCCGGACTGGTCTGGCTCGCCGGCCTCGCGGCCAACGCCCCGACCGCCGTACCGGGGCTGGTCGTGGGGCTCGCGGCCGGAACCGTCCTGCACACCGCCCTCGGCACGTACGACCTGGTCTGGCGCGGGCCGGAACAGTACCTGCTGCTCGTACCGGTCGCGGTCGGCTTCGTCGCCGCGCAGCGTACGGTCGGCGGACCCGACCCGGACGGCCCGGCGCGGCCCTGGTTCCTCGTCGGCCCCGCCCTGCTGCTCTGGGGAATGCTCGCCGGCTCACCGGCGCTCGCCGCCACCGGGGCGTCCTACCTGGCCGGTGCGCTCGCCGGCACCGACCGGGTGGCCGTCGTGCCACCGGGTGGGGCGCTGCCGCTCACCGTCCTGGTCGCCGCCGCCGTCGGGCTCTTCCTCGTCACCGGACTCGCCGCGGAACGCCACCGCCCGCCGCGATGGCTCTATCCGGCCGCCCTGGTGCTCGGCACCGCACTGTTCGCCGCCGGCTGGCCACTGGCGCTGCCCGTGGCGATCCCACTCGCCGCCGCCGGACTCGGTGGCTGCCTCGCCCTCGCCAGCACACCGACCGCACCCGCCCCGGCCGGGACAGGTGGTGCTGGGGGGTCCGCTGCGACCACTGGGCCGAACAGCACCAACACGCGGCGGGCGTACGCCACCCTCGCCGGCACCCTGGTCTTCGTGGTCGCCGCGATCGGCTACTACGCCGCCTACGACCTCGGATACCCCAACGGCTGGTTGCCGCTGCTGGTGGCCGTCGTCGTGGCGACGCTGGCGATCCGGGCCCCCGCGCCGGCCGTACCGGTCGAGGGTGTGCCGGTCGGGCCCGTACCCGGGATCGCCGCCGGCCCGACGCGGACGCCGCGTCGACCCTGGTCCCGTTCGGTGGTGGTGGCCGGCACCTCGCTCGCCGTGGTGGCCGGCCTGCTGACCGCGTCGGGCGCCGGCGCCGCCGACCCGTTCGACGGCAACCGGGTACGCCTGGTCGCCTACAACATCCGCATGGGCTTCGGTCTCGACGGCCGGTTCGACCTGCCCGACCTCACCCGGACCATCGCCGGGCAGCGCCCCGACGTGGTGGTGCTGAGCGAGGTCGACCGGGCCTGGCTGCTCAACGGTGGGCACGACACCCTCGCCCTGCTCGCCGCGCGACTCGACATGGGTTACCACTTCGCCCCGGCGGCCGACCCGGTCTGGGGCGACGCCGTGCTGACCCGGCTGCCGGTCGACTCCGCCGGTACGGTCGCCCTGCCCGCCGTGGGTGCGCCGACCGGGGCGCAGGCGCTCGGTGTGGTGCTCCGGGTCGGCGACCGTGAACTGGTGGTCGTCTCCACCCACCTACAGCCGCCACCCGACGGCGGCCCGGTCGAGCAGGCCCGTACGGTAGCCCGCTACGCCGCTGAGCTGGCCGCTGGCAGGCCATTGGTGCTGGCCGGGGACCTGAACACCCAGCCGGGGGAGCCGGCGTTCCAGGCCCTGCTGGAGCGGGGACTGACCGACGCGCTCGCCGCCGACCGGCCACTGCCGACGAGTCCCGCCGACCGCCCGGTGGAGCAGATCGACCACGTACTCGTCTCGGACGG
The DNA here is from genome assembly GCF_003633685.1 of Micromonospora pisi. Classification (NCBI taxonomy): domain Bacteria; kingdom Bacillati; phylum Actinomycetota; class Actinomycetes; order Micromonosporales; family Micromonosporaceae; genus Micromonospora; species Micromonospora pisi. The sequence continues at coordinate 5,871,131 of NZ_RBKT01000001.1, forward strand.
GCTGGCCCCGAGCGACATCACCGCCGTACCCGGCACCGCCTCCGACCACCTCGCCGTCGCTCTCACCCTGACCCTCCCCCTTGGGTGAAGGAAGGGCCCCTTATTAACGCTATAGCGTTAATAAGGGGCCCTTCCTTACAGGCGGGTGGCGCTGGTGAGGTGGTCGGTGGTGAAGGCGAGCAGCCAGCCCTCGCCCTTGGGGGTGCGGTAGTCGTCGGAGGCGCCGGTCAGGTGCTCCAGCGCGCCCGGAATCACCTTGCCCTGGCCGGAGATCACGACCGTACGGCCGGTCGCGGCCAACTCGGCCATCCGGGCCGCGCCGGCCAGTGCGCACTCGGACACGTCCTGCCCCGGTTTCGGTTCGTCGAAGTGGGAGTCGACCTCGATCGGCAGGTCGAGGAGGGCGGCCAGCGGTTCCAGCGTCTGCACGCAGCGCCGCGCCGACGCCGACCAGAGCCCCTCCGGGCGTAGCAGGGCGGCCAGCGTCGCCACCTGCCCCGCCTGGACCAGCCCCGCCGGGTCCAGCGGCCGGGCGGTGTCCGGTCCGGACCAGGTGGCCCGGTTGCCGGCCCGCGCGTGCCGGAACACGGCCAGTACCGCGGTCACCGGTGGCAGGTCGGCGAACTCGCGCAGCACCCACACGTCGTGCGGGTACGTCACCAGCCCGATCGCCTCCTCCACCGGCAACCAGCGGATGTCGTCCACCTCGGTCTCCGGCTCGAACCCGCCCGCGCCGACCGCCCGCATCGCCCAGTAGTCGACCACCTTCGGCCGGCCGTCGCTGAAGTAGCGCACGCTGCGCAGCCGGGCCTGCGGCACCGCCCGTACGTCGGCCTCCTCGGCGATCTCACGTACGGCGGCGGCCAGCGGATGCTCGTGCGGCTCCAACTTGCCCTTCGGCAACGACCAGTCGTTGTAGCGGGGCCGGTGCACCAGACAGACCTCGACGCCCCGGTCGGACGGGCGCCAGACGACGCCGCCCGCCGCCCGGATCTCGCTCATCACAGCCAACTCGTCCGGCTTCCCTTGGTGGTGTCGCGCCAGGCGGCGGGGAAGGCCGCCCGGACCGCGCGGATGCTGGCCCGTTCCCGTTCGGCCAACCGTCCGGCGGTCACCGCGAGCGCGTGGTCGGTCGGGTCGGCCGCCGCCACCTCGAGCCAGGTCTCGGCGGCCACCGCGGCGTCCTGGTGCTCGCCGAGCAGTTCCTGCACCCGGGAGAGGGACTTGGCGAGCTTTCGGGCGTCGCCACCGAGCACCGGGGCGACGGCGTCGACCGCGTACCGGGCCTTCTTGCCGTTGATCCGTACCGCGTGCCAGCGCGGGTCCGGGGCGAGCGGGTCGAGGTCGGCGGCGGCGTCGGCACCCTTGCCGCCCCGGGCCAGCCGGCGCCACGGTTTCGCGACCAGCGGGGGGAGCACCTTCGTCGCCGGCCCCTCGGCCGCGTCGGTGAGCCGTGGTGCACGTGCCGCTTCGACCAGCGCCTCGACCAGAGCGGTGTACCGCTCCGAGGTGAGCGCCTCGTCGACCGAGGCCAGGGCCTGGTCGTGCCGTCGGACGAGCACCGCGTCGATCCGCTCCACCGCGTCGGAGTCGAGCGGGCTGAGCGGGTCGGCGGCGGCCGTCACGTGCAGCCGCTCCCGCAGCACCTCCGCGTCCCGGGCGGCGCCGAGCACGTCGGCGAGCCACTTCAGCTCGTCGCGCAGCGGGCCGACCCAGTCCCGTCGCAGCAGCGACCGGAAGGTCCGCAGGTCGCTGCGGAGCCGCCGGCAGCCGACCCGCATCTGGTGTACGGCGGTGTCGTCGTCACCGACCGGTGCGCGTAACCGGACCAGCGGGTCATGCGCCAGCACCCGGCCGACGCCACGGCGGATCGCGTTTGTCACCACGTCGGCGGCGCTCGGCTTGCCGGGCAGTTCGGTCGGGGCGACCAGATCCGGTGCACCCGCCGCCGCCTTGCCCAGGGCGCGTACGTGCTTCGGGGTGAAATCACCCGCGACCGCGCCCGCGTCGCGCAGCACCGACTCCACCCGGTCGAGCAGTTCCCGGTCACCGCCCTTGCGTTCGACCTCGACCTCGCGGAACCGGGACCGTACCCGCTCCCCGTCCAGCACCGAGACGGCGTCGTCGGCGATCTCGGCGAGCACGTGGTCCGAACCGTCGCGCAGCTCGTACGCGTGCCGCACGGTCCGGACCACGGCGGCCGGCGCCAGTGGCGCGGACCGGGAGTAGGCCGTGACGAGCCTGATCAGCTCCGTCGGGGTCTCCCGGCGTTTGCCCACCCGGGAGATCTCGTGCCGGGTGCCCGGCACGTCGGCCGGGAGCTTGACCGTCCACGGCAGCGGATCACCCTTGCGGTGCCGCAGCGAGACACCGGCGCGGGCCAGCCGCAGGTCGGCGGTGTCGAGGTAGGTGGCGGTGAGGGTGACCGGGGGTAGTCGCACCACCCGGCCACCGGGCGGCACGCTGCTGGTCAGGTCCGGCAGCGTGAAATCCTTGTCGACCTCGTACTTGCGCTCCTCCTCCAGCATCCGGCAAGCCTATCCACGCCGGTCGCCGCCGCGCCTATTTCGCGGTTCGCGCCACCCGCCGCAGCATCGCGTCCTGGAAGTCGACCAGGGGCCGGTCCGCCGTTCCGGCCCGCCGGCTCCAGGTGCCGTCCGGGTGCAGTTCGAACGAGGCGACCTCGTCGCTCATCGCGGTGCTCAGCACCTGGTCCAGTTCGGCCCGCGCGACCGGGTCGGTGACCTGCACCAGCGCCTCCACCCGGCGGTCGAGGTTGCGGTGCATCAGGTCGGCCGAGCCGATCCAGAACTCGGCCGAGCCGGCCCCGTTCGCGATCGGCCGCCCACCGGCCGCCGCCCCGGCGGCGAGCTGGCCGCCGCCGTTGCCGAACCGGAAGACCCGGGAATGTTCGAGGAACCGGCCGAGGATCGAGCGGACCCGGATGTTGTCCGAGAGACCGGGTACGCCGGGCCGCAGCGTGCACATGCCGCGGATCATCAGGTCGACGTGGACCCCGGCCCGGGAGGCGCGGTACAGCGCGTCCACGATCTCCTCGTCGACCAACGAGTTGACCTTGATCTGGACCAGGCTCGGTACGCCGAGCGCGGCGTGCGCGATCTCCCGGTCGATCCGCTCGATGATGCCGCTGCGTACGCCCTCCGGGGCGACCAGCAGTCGCCGGAACCGGGTCTGCCGGCTGTAGCCGGTCAGCACGTTGAACAGGTCGGTCAGGTCCGCACCGACCTCGGGGTCGGCGGTGAGCATGCCGAAGTCCTCGTAGAGCCGGGCCGTCTTCGGGTGGTAGTTGCCGGTGCCGATGTGGCAGTAGCGGCGGATCTGGTTCCCCTCCTGCCGTACCACCAGCGCGGTCTTGCAGTGTGTCTTCAGCCCGACCAGGCCGTACACCACGTGGCAGCCGGCCCGCTCCAGCACCCGGGCCCAGCCGATGTTCGCCACCTCGTCGAACCGGGCCTTCACCTCGACCAGCACCACCACCTGCTTGCCGGCGGCGGCGGCCTCGATCAGCGCGTCCACGATCGGGGAGTCGCCGCTGGTCCGGTAGAGGGTCTGCTTGATGGCGAGGACGTTCGGGTCGGCCGCGGCCTGCTCGATGAAGCGCTGCACGCTGGTCGCGAACGAGTGGTACGGGTGGTGCACCAGGATGTCGCCGTCGCGCAGGGTGGAGAAGACACTGCGCGGCACCTCGCCCTCGACCAGCCGGGGGTGGGTGGCCGGCACGAACGGGCGTTCCTTGAGCTCGGGCCGGTCGCACTCGTTGTAGATCTGCCAGAGCGAGGAGAGATCCAGCAGCCCCGGCACCCGCAACACGTCCTGGTCGTCCATGTCGAGTTCCCGGACCAGCAGGTCGAGTACGTGGTCGGAGATGGACGAGGCGACCTCCAGGCGTACCGGGGGGCCGAAGCGGCGCCGGGCGAGTTCGCGTTCCAGCGCCTGCAACAGGTCCTCGTCGCGGTCCTCGTCGACCTCGACCTCGGCGTTGCGGGTGATCCGGAACAGGTGGCACTCGGCCACGGTCATACCCGGGAAGAGCTGGTTCAGGTGGGCCGCGATCAGGTCTTCCAGCGGCAGGAAGCGCATCCCCGGGCCGCCCCGTTCGACCCGTACGAACCGGGGCACGTTGTTCGGCACCTTCACCCGGGCGAAGAGTTCCGGTCCGCCGTCGGGGTCGCGTACCGCCACGGCCAGGTTCAGCGACCGGCTGGAGATGTACGGGAACGGGTGGGCCGGGTCGACCGCGAGCGGGGTGAGGACCGGGAAGATGTGCTCCCGGAAGTAGGTGCGCAGCCGTTCCCGCTCCGGGGTGGGCAGTTCGGCCCAGCGGATCAGGTGGATGTCGGCGGCGGCCAGCCGGGGCACCACGTCGTCGACGAAGCAGCCAGCGTGCCGGGCGACCAGGTCGGCGGTCTTCTCCGAGATCAGGTCCAACTGGGTACGCAGCGGCAGCCGGTCCCCGCCGCGCAGCGGTAGCCCGGCCTGTAGCCGGCGCTTCAGGCCGGCGATCCGCACCATGTAGAACTCGTCCAGGTTGCTGGCGAAGATGGCCAGGAACTTGGCGCGTTCGAGCAGTGGGGTGGACTGGTCCTCGGCGAGGGCGAGGACCCGGGCGTTGAAGTCCAGCCAGGAGAGTTCCCGGTTGAGGAAGCGGTCCTCGGGCAGGGGCTCGGCCGTCGGCGGCGGGCCGTCGACCGGTGGTGGTGGCTCCCCGTTGCCGGTGCCGTCGTCAGGGCCGGTGCCGGTAGCGGAACCGGTGTCGCCGCCGGTCTCGGCGCCGTGGCCGTTGCCGTTGTCGTGCACGGTGTCGTCGGGGGCGGTGACACCGTCGCCGGGCAGCCGGACGAACCGCCCGTTCGACCCACGTTGGGGCGAACCGGGTGGAGTGGCCTGTTCGGCGTCCGGCACCGTCGTACGGGGAGGGCTGCTCTTCGCGCGGCGGGTCGACTGGGGGCGGGGGTGGGCGGGCGGGGTGCTCACGGCTTCATCATTGCCCGAACCGGGTGAACGCAAAATGAACTTGGCGTCTTCTGATCACGAGAAGTCGGACAATGCGCGCGGTGGACCGGCGATCCGACCGGATCATGGGATTGGTCACACCAGGCCGGGCAGGGTGATCCGGACTACCTCACCAGACTCGCCGTGATCGATGCGCACCCGCTGGCCGAGCCGGAGCAGGCGCAGCCCCGACGCGTCGAACGCCACCGCCGGAAAGGCGAGTTCGGTGCCGTCGTCGAGGAGGAGAGTGCCGGACCGCGTCTGTGGGTCGTACGTCGCCACCGTGCCCTGCATGCCCAGCACCGTACACCGGGGTCGGCCCGCGCGAACCCGCAACTGCGCGTACGCCGCGACGCTCAGGCGGTGTCCGGGTCGGCGGCGACCAGCGCGGCGGCGGCCGGGGCGAAGAGTTCGGCGGTGTACCGGCCGAGGCCGAGCGCGGCGGCGGCGAGCAGGTCGGCCCGGGTGTCCACGTCCCGGCGCACCGTCGGACCGACGTCGGCCAGGGCGAGCGCCCCGGACGCGGCGTGGGCCGCCGCCGACGGGCCGCCGAAGCGCGGATCCAGCGGCACCCCGGCCGGGGCGAGCAGCAGCACGGTGCCGGTGCCGGGGGCGTCGGCGGCGAAGCGGCGCACCCGGGGCGGGCCGGCCGCCGCCGCCCGCAGCGCGGCGGTGAGTTCCGCCGGGCGCAGTGCCGGCAGATCGGCGGTGAGTGCCACCACGCCGCCGTCGACCAGCGACGCACCACGGGAAAAGGCCGGGTTCAGGCCGCCGGCCGGTGGGTCCGGCGTGACCCGGGCACCGAGCGCGCGCAGCGCCCGACCGGCGACTATGTCGTCGGTCACGACCAGCACCTCGCGCACCGGTGGGCTGGCGAGCGCGGCGCTCACCGTGTCGAGCGCCAACGCCAGCGCCAGCGGCTCGTGCGGCACCCCGGGAAGGGCGCCACGCAGGCGACTCTTGGCCGCGCTCAGCCGCTTCAGTGGCACCACCACGGTCCACGTCGGTTCGGTCACCGGATAATCCTGCCAGCCGGCAGACGTCGGCCCCTCGCTGGCCGTACCCGGGGCGAGCAGGCATGATTTCGCTGCGGGCCGGGGTGGTGGCGGCAACGGGGCGGCTGGTGCCCGAGGGCCCGGGTACAACGAGGAGGGCATAGTGGCACGGCGGAGGCTGGGGTTCTGGCGGCGGTTCGCCATCGCGTTGGTGAAGCCCGCGATGCGGGTCTGGACCCGGCGGACCTGGACCGGCATGGAGCACGTGCCGACCTCCGGCGGGGTCATCATCGTGCCGAACCACATCTCGCACGCCGACCCGTTGGTGGTCGCGCACTACATCAACGACACCGGACGGTGGCCGCAGTTCCTCGGCAAGGCCAGCATCTTCCGCGTACCGGTGGTCGGTTACATCCTGCTCCGGTGCCGGCAGATCCCGGTGGAGCGCGGCAGCATCGACGCCGCCCGGTCGCTGGAAACCCTGGTCGCGGCGGTCAAGGACGGCGGCGCAGTGGTGATCTACCCGGAGGGCACCACCACCCGGGAACCCGAACTGTGGCCGATGCGCGGCAAGACCGGCGCGGCCCGGCTCGCCCTCACCACCGGTGCCCCGGTCGTGCCGATCGCCATCTGGGGCGCACAGCGGTTGTTCGACCCGCGCAGCGGCAAGCTCAGCCTGCGCCCCCGGATCCCGGTCTCGGTCCACGCCGGTCCGCCGGTCGACCTGAGCCGCTGGGCGGGTGCGGCGCCGACCAGAACGGTGCTGGACGAGATGACCAACGAGATCATGCTGCGCCTGCGTGACCAGCTGGCCGAGATCCGTGGCGGCACGCCGCCGCCGATCTACTCGCCCAACGGCCACCGCCCGGGCGACGCCGTCGCCGCGGAACCGGCCGTCGGCGAGACCGACGACCGCCGTGGGGACACCGCGTGAGCGGCCACGCCGTTGTCCTCGGCGCCGGCTCCTGGGGTACGGCCTTCGCCAAGGTGCTCGCCGACGCCGGCCGGGACGTGACCATCTGGGCCCGCCGTGAGTCCGTGGTCAACACCATCCGGGAAACCGGTCGCAACTCCGAGTACCTGCCCGAGCTGCGGTTGCCGCACCGGGTCACCGCCACCGGCGACGCCTCGGCCGCGATCGCCGGCGCGGACCTGGTGGTGCTCGCCGTACCGTCGCAGACGCTGCGCGGCAACCTGGCCGACTGGGCCGCCTTCATCGACCGTGACGCCACCCTGGTCTCGTTGATGAAGGGGATCGAGCTGGGCACCACCAAGCGGATGAGCCAGGTGATCGTGGAGACGGCCGGGGTGGCCGAGGACCGGGTGGCGGTCGTCTCCGGCCCCAACCTGGCCGCCGAGATCGCCGCCGAGCAACCGGCCGCGACCGTGGTGGCCTGCACCGACATGGACCGGGCGACGTTGGTCCAGGCATCGGTGTCCACCCCCTACTTCCGGCCCTACACCAACGACGACGTGATCGGGTGTGAACTCGGCGGCGCGGTGAAGAACGTGATCGCGCTCGCGTACGGCATGGCGACCGCGATGGGACTCGGTGACAACACCAAGGCCACGCTGATCACCCGGGGGCTGGCCGAGACCGCCCGGCTCGGGGTGGCGCTCGGTGCCGACCCGCTCACCTTCGCCGGCCTCGCCGGCATGGGCGACCTGGTCGCCACCTGCTCGTCGCCGCTGTCGCGCAACCGGACCTTCGGCGAGCACCTGGGGCGTGGGGAGACGCTCGAACAGGCGCAGACGGCGACCAGGCAGACCGCCGAGGGGGTCAAGAGCTGCCTGGCGATCCGGGACCTGTCCCGGATGCACGGGGTCGAGATGCCGATCACCGAGCAGGTCGAGCTGGTCTGCCACGAGGGCGCCAACCCGCGACTGGCGATGGCCGCGCTGATGAGCCGCAAACCGAGGCCCGAATGAGCACCGAACCCCCGACCCCGGCTGGAGTGGCGATGAACGACGAGCACGATCCCCGGCCCGGCGACAGCTCCGGGGCCGAAGCCGGCTCCTGGCACGGCTACGGCGACGGCACCAGGAGCGTGCACGCCGGGCTGCCGGCGCCCGAGCCGGGCCAGCCGTTCCTGCCCGGCCCGGTCTTCGCCGCGCCGTACCACCTCGACCCGGCGGCCGGTCAGGGGACGAACCCGAACGGGTACGGCCGACCGGACAACCCCACCCGGCGGGCCCTGGAGGCGGCGATCGGTGAGCTGGAGGGGGGCGACTGCCTCGCCTTCTCCAGCGGACAGGCGGCGATCAGCGCGCTGCTGCTCGCGGTGCTGCGTCCGGGCGACGGCGTGGTGCTTCCCACCGACGGCTACTTCCCGGTCCGGTCCTTCGCCACCGAGACCCTCGCCCCGATGGGGGTACGGGTCCAGTTCGCGCCGACGGCCGGACCGTACCCGTCGTTCGAGGGGGTACGGCTGCTGCTGCTGGAGACGCCGGCCAATCCCGGACTCGACGTCTGCGACGTGGCCGAACTGGCCGAGCGGGCGCACGCCGCGGGGGCTCTCGTCGCGGTCGACAACACCACCGCCACCCCGCTCGGTCAGCGTCCGCTCGATCTTGGCGCGGACCTGGTCGTGGCCTCCGGCACCAAGGCGCTGACCGGCCACTCCGACCTGCTCCTCGGTTACCTGGCGACCCGCTCCGCCGAACTGCTCGGCACGCTGCGGTCCTGGCGGGCCACCACCGGTTCGGTGCCGGGTGCGTTCGACGCGTGGCTGGCCCACCGGTCGCTGGCCACACTCGACCTGCGGCTGGCCCGGCAGAGCGCCAACGCGGCGGCGGTGGCGGCGGCGTTGAGCCAGCGGGCCGACGTCACCGGCCTGCGGTGGCCGGGGCTGGTGGACGACCCGGCGTACCCGGTGGCGAGCCGGCAGATGCACCGGGTGCCCGGTGTGCTCTCGTTCGACCTGGGCGACGCCGACCGGGTGGCCCGGTTCCTGCGCGCCTCCCGGCTGGTCTTCGCCGCGACGTCCTTCGGTGGCCTGCACACCAGCGCGGATCGGCGGGCCCAGTGGGGTGACGACACCCCGGACGGTTTTGTCCGGCTCTCCTGCGGTGTGGAGGACGGCGCCGACCTGGTCGCGGACATCACGGCGGCGCTCGACGCGTCCGCCTGAGCGGCCCGGCGTACGGGTCCGGACCGGACGCACGTCTGACCCCGGGGGACGCGGATGCGGCATGGCGGAAGCCCCGATCGAAGGTGATCGGGGCTTCCGGGTGACAGACCGCTCGCTCGGTCGGGGCGCCGAAGTCCCTACCGGACCGTGCGGGCGCCGGTGTCGCCGATCCGGCGACCCGGGCGGGCGAGGAGCTAGTCGATCACCGGGGCGGTCGGCACGGCGCTGGCGAACGCCGACCAGGCGGTCGCGGGGAAGAGCAGCACCGGGCCGGCCTGGTCCTTCGAGTCACGGACCCCGATCGCGTCGGCGGTGACGGCGAACTCCACGCAGGCGCCCTGGTCGCCACTGCGGCTGCTCTTGCGCCAGGTGGCGGTCGCGAAGGCGGCCATCGTGGTGGTGGTTGGAGCGGACATGTGTCTACCGTCCCTTCAGGATGTTGGAGATCAGCTCGCCGCTCGCCTCCGGGCCCAGGGCCACGGTTCGCAAGTGCTGCATGATCTTCATACAGGTGTCGAGCTCGGGCGCGCTGTCGAAGGAGAGCTGACCGGCGACAGTCTCGACCGAGGCCAGGGGTTGATCGTCCAGGCCGAATTCAAGGATGTGCAGTGATCCCCTGGTGCCCCGGTGGTAGCCGGTGTCCAGCGGGATCACCTGGATGGTCATGTGTGGCAGCTCGGCGATTTTGATCAGGTGTTCCAGTTGTTCACGCCAGGCCGCCTCGCCGCCGACCTTGCGCATCAGGGCCACCTCGTCGATCACCGAGACGACGACCAACGGATCGGGTGCGGCGGTGAGGCGTTTCTGTCGGTCGAGCCGGAGCTGCACCCGCTTTTCGATCTCGTCGTCGGTGAGGGTGTGCGGCCCGCCCCGCATGATCGCCCGGATGTAGTCCGGGGTCTGCAACAGGCCCGGCACCAGGGACGGTTCGAACGACTGGATGCCGCTCGCCTCGGACTCCAGCGCGATGAAGTCCATCGTCTTCCGGTCCAACATGTACGAATACGACACCCACCAGCCGGGCTTCTTGGCCTCCTTGGCCAGCTCGATCGTGCCCTTGAGCTCGTCTGTGTCCACGTTGTAGTGCGTGAGCAGGGCGCGGACGGTCGCCGGGCTGGGCAGACTCAGCGCGTTCTCGTAACGCGACAGTGTGCTGCGAGTGCTGTTGATCTCCTCGGCCGCCTTTTCGAGGGTCAGTTCGGCCTTCTCCCGGTAGGTCCGGAGGGCGATGCCGAGTCGGCGGGCGCGAGCGGTCTTCGGTGCCATGGACCGAGTTTGACATACGTCGGCGAGAAAGTGTGCATGAGAGATCTCCCGTGAGAGTTGCATTCACGCTTTCACGGATGGCAACCTGTCATGGCGTCCTCGCTGCCGGTGGTCGTGTCGACGGTGGCGGTGAGTGACGGATTGGGGAATGAGGCGCACGGTGGTCGGGGACTCCCCCGTACCCGACCGCCGTGTGCCCCACCGCCGCGGACCCGGAGGTGTCGGATGACAGCGACCCCCTGTTGGCCTCGTGTTTCACGCTGCCGATGGTGTACGCGGCCGGTGCTGCGCGACAACGACGGCGCGTGGATCCACGCCGACCTGGCGTACGTCTGCCGTGACCGTTCGGGCGGCCTGGCCGGCACCACGGCGGAACCCGAGGCGGTGGCCCGCCATGCCGGCTGACCACCGTCGCCCGCCCGCGCGACCGGCACCGGCAGGTCGCCGGCCCGCGTCACAGGCACCGGCAGGCCGCTGGTGGTGACCCGCTACCTGGTGGTGCTCACCGACGTGCGTCCACTCACCAACGAGGGACGCAACGAACGGGTCGAGCCGGAGCGGCGTCGGCAGGTGGTCGGTGCCACCAGCCGTGACGCCGCCGACCGGATTGCCGGCGCGTTCGCCGCGCTCGGCATGGTCCGGGCCGGTCGGCAACGCGTCAAAGTCATCGCCGTTGGCCGGCGATGTCCTGAACCACACTGAATGCCGGAGTCCCGGTGGTCGAGGTCCCCGACCACCGTGGCCCGGCCCGCGCCGCCCCGGGGCACCAGCTGGTGCCCGCCCGGCTGAGAGCCCCGGGGCGGGTCCGCGGGACCATCGTGACCCGTGTGTCGGGTCGTTCCTGACATTGATCGAATCCTCGGCCTATCGGCCCGCGCGGCGGCCACGCAGAGTAGGGTCACCGGCGTGACGAGCCCACGGAAGACCCGCGTAGCAGTCGTCTTCGGCGGTCGTAGCACGGAGCATGCGATCTCCTGCGTGAGCGCTGGAAGCATCATCAACGCCCTGGATCCGGACGAATACCAGGTGGTCCCGATGGGTATCACCAAAGCCGGCCAGTGGGTGCTGACAACTGGTGACCCAGAGCGACTGGCTATCACGGAAAGTATTCTTCCGGCGATCACCTCGGGCGCCGAGGCGACCGTCGTCCCGCCCTCCGACCCGACCGCCAACGGTCTGATGGTGCTCGAACCAGCCGAAGGCCCGACCGCACTCTCCGATGTCGACGTGGTCTTCCCCGCCCTGCACGGTGCGTACGGCGAGGACGGCACGATCCAGGGGTTGCTGGAGATGGCCGGCATCCCGTACGTCGGCTCGGGTGTCTTCGCCTCCGCCGCCGCGATGGACAAGGAGTTCACCAAGAAGCTCACCATCGCCGAGGGCATCCCGAACGGCCCGTACGCGGTGCTGCGCAGCGGCATGAACCTCTCCGAGGCGGAGAAGGAACGGCTCGGCCTGCCGGTCTTCGTCAAACCGGCCCGCGCCGGATCGTCGTTCGGCGTCACCAAGGTCTCCGACTGGGCCGACCTGGAGGCGGCGATCGTCACCGCCCGACAGATCGACCCGAAGGTGCTGGTCGAGGCCGCGATCGTCGGTCGGGAGGTCGAGTGCGGGGTGCTCGAGGGCGAGACCGGCGGCGCCCCGGAAGCCTCCGTGGTCGCCGAGGTACGGGTGGTGGCCGACCACGACTTCTACGACTTCGAGGCGAAGTACGTCGGCGACGCCTGCGAGTACGACATCCCGGCCGCCCTGCCCGAGCGGGTCACCCGGGAGATCCAGGAATACTCCTGCCGTACCTTCACCGCGCTCGACTGCTCCGGGCTGGCCCGGGTCGACTTCTTCGTCACGCCCGACCTGGAGGTCTACCTCAACGAGATCAACACGATGCCGGGATTCACCCCGACCTCGATGTTCCCGCAGATGTGGGCCGCCGCCGGGTTGGAGTACCCCAAGGTGGTCGACCGCCTGATCCGTACCGCGCTGCACCGGGGCACCGGCCTGCGCTAGCCGGCGCCGGGCGGAGGCCCGAGCCGGGGGCCGGTCGTCTCAGGCGGTGCAGCCGTAGGGCTTGGTCGCCGAGGAGGGAACGGCGGCGACCACCGACTCGGCGAGCGGGGCGATCCACTGCAACGGCGGGTCGTAACCACGCGGCACGGCGACCCGGACCGGCACCTCACGGTCCACGGTGACGAAGACCGTCTGGTCCGACTCCTCCTGGGCGTGCCAGCAGACCGCGTTCACCACCCAGACCTGGTCGGTCGGCGGGAACGAGGGGAGCGGGCTGCCGCAACTGACCGCGACCGCCGGATCGCCGTACGCGGCGTTCTGCTCCGGGCCGGCGCTGACCGGCCGTTGGGCCAGTTCGCCGAGGGTCGCCGGCAGGCGGGAGAGGAGCGCCCGGCAGACCGTGGCCGGCCGCTCGGCGAGCGGTACGGCGGACATCGTCACCGGGGCGGTGGACTGGACCCGGGGCGTGGTCGCCGACGGCGTCGGGTTCGCGGAGGCCGCGTCGGGCGTGGGGGCGAGCTTGCCGAACGCGAAGATCGCGACGAGTACGGTCAGCGGCAACGCGACCACGGTGGCCCAGATCGCCGCCTGACGGGTCGACCGGTCCGAGGCGGGCGGGACCGTCCGCTCAGCGTCGGAACCGTCCTGCTCGACCGGGGTGGAAGTGCCCTCCGCCATCAGAGGCGCACCACCGAACAGGTGAGGGTACGGGTGATCCCCGGCACCAACTGCACCTTGCTGACGATCATCTTGCCCAGTTCGTCGACCGTGTGCGCCTCGGTGAGGACGAGCACGTCGTACGGCCCGGTCACGGCATCGACCCGGACCACACCGGAGATATCCGTGATCTGCGCGGCCACGTCACGCGCCCTTCCGACCTCGGTCTGGATGAGGATGTACGCCTGGACCACGACCTGACCTCCGTCCGCCGCCGAGCGGCTTCGACCGTGAAAATACCGTACGGAGTGGGTCGGTTCCCCACCGGTGGTCAAGGGAGGCGCAAGTGAGCGTGCGGAGCAAGCGGATCGGGTGGTGTGCGGTGGCGGTGTACGGGTCCGGAGAGCGGCGTACCGGGGGCGGCGCGTGAGCGTGGCCAGCGCCGGAGAGTTCGGTCTGATCGCCCGGGTGACCGCGCGGCTGGGCAGCGGGGCGACGGTGCTCCTGGGACCCGGTGACGACGCCGCCGTGGTGAGCGCCCCGGACGCGCGGGTGGCCGCCTCGACGGACGTACTGGTCGAGGGGCGACACTTCCGCCGCGACTGGTCCTCGGCGACCGATGTCGGACACCGGGCGGCGGCCGCCAACCTCGCCGACATCGCCGCGATGGGTGCGGTGCCGACAGCCCTGCTGGTCGCCCTCTGCATCCCGACGGACCTGGAGGTGCGCTGGGCCGAGGAACTCGCCGACGGTCTCGGTGCGGAAGCCGCCCTGGTCGGGGCGAGTGTGGTCGGCGGCGACATGTCGTCGAGTCCCACCCTGACGATCGCGGTCACCGCCCTCGGTGACCTGGGCGGCCGGGCGCCCGTCGTACGCAGTGGCGCGCGGCCGGGCGACGTGGTCGCCCTCGCCGGTCGGATCGGGTACGCCGCCGCCGGCTACACGGTGCTCTCCCGTGGCTTCCGTACGCCGAAGCTGCTGGTGGAGGCGTACCGGCGACCGGAGGTGCCGTACCGGGCGGGGCCGCAGGCGGCGCGGCTCGGCGCCACCTCGATGATCGACGTGTCGGACGGGCTCCTCGCCGACCTCGGCCACGTCGCCTCGGCCAGCGAGGTCGGCATCGACCTGCGCAGCGGCGCCTTCGAGATTCCGGCGCAGATGCGGGACGCGGCGCACGCGCTCGGCATCGACCCGTACGCCTGGGTGCTCGGTGGTGGGGACGATCATGCCCTGGCCGCCACGTTCCCGGCCCAGGTGGCGTTACCGGACGACTGGCGCGTGATCGGGCGCGTGGTCGACGGCACCGGGTTGACCGTGGACGGCAAGCCGTACAAGGGAAGTGCCGGCTGGGACCACTTCAGGTAGGGACGCCGTTGTGACCGGTCGGCCGGATCGGTAAGGGACTGCTGGCGCCGTACCCTTTACGGGTGAGTGAGATCGAGATTCGCGTGGTGCGTTACGACTCCCTGGTGGCGCAGCAACTCGTCGCCGACGCCCTGGCCGACCTGGGGCGTCGGTACGGCGGCAGCGGCGACGAGACCCCGGTCGACGTACGCGACTTCGAGTCGCCCTCGGGCGCCTTCCTGGTGGCGTACCTGGGTGGGGAGCCGGTCGGCTGCGGTGCCTGGCGCAGCCACGGCGACGACGGGGAGACAGCCGAGCTGAAGCGGATGTACACCGCGCCGGCGGCCCGGGGGCGTGGGGTGGCCCGCGCGGTGCTCGGTGCGGTGGAGCGGTCGGCCCGTGAACACGGGCGCAAGCGGCTCATCCTCGAGTGCGGGGACAAGCAACCCGAGGCGATCGCGATGTACGAGTCATGCGGTTACGTGCGGATCGAGAACTTCGGCTACTACCGCGACTCCCCGGACTGCCTCTCCTACGGCCGGCCGCTCTGACAGCCCACTCGGGGGACACGAGGACACGCAAGTAGCCGTCGGGTCCTGAGGACCCGACGGCTGATGCGAGCTGGACCGGCGTGCCTGGGCCGCCGGATCGCGGGACGCGACGAACGCGTCAGGCGCGGGCGACCTTACCGGCCTTGATGCAGGAGGTGCAGACCTGCATCTTGCGGGTGTTGCCGCCACCAGCCGGGGTGCGCACAGTCTGGATGTTCGGGTTCCAGCGGCGGTTGGTCCGCCGGTGCGAGTGGGAAACGTTGTGGCCGAAGCCCGGTCCCTTGCCACAAACGTCGCACACGCTAGCCACGGGATACTCCTGGGATTGATCGTTCATGAAGTCGCCGGCAGGGTGCTGTCCGGGCAACCTGGCCAGGCTACCCGATGCCTCCGCCGTCGGGCGAATCGGCTCCACCCCACCCACCGGCTCCGGCCTGCGCCGAGGCGGCAACGGGCCGCGGCGTACGGCAGGCGTCGGTGGTCTTCAGTAGGCTTCACGCCGTGCTGCAGACCCTCGACGCCGCCGCCATCCGGCGGTGGTGCGCGGGTGGGCTGGCGGCACTCGTACGACACCAGGTCGAGATCGACGAGCTGAACGTCTACCCGGTGCCCGACGGCGACACCGGCACCAACCTGGTGCTCACCCTGACCTCGGCACAGCAGGCGCTCGCCCTCGACCCCGACGGTACGCCGGAACCGAACCCGACCGGGCCGGCCCCGCACGGGCGGGTGCTGCGCCTGATCGCCCGGGGGGCGCTGCTCGGCGCCCGGGGCAACTCTGGCGTGATCGTCTCCCAGATCCTGCGCGGCCTGGCCGACGTGCTCGCCGACGAGCCCGTGGTGGGCGGTCGGGAACTGACACGGGCGCTGCGGGCGGCCAGCACCGCGGCGTACGCGGCGGTGGCGGAACCGGTCGAGGGCACCGTACTCACCGTTGTCGCGGCGGCGGCGGGTGCGGCCGAACGGGCCGACACCGACGACCTGGCCGTGGTCGCGACCGCCGCCGCCAGCGGTGCCGCGCACGCCCTCGCGTGCACCCCCGAACTGCTGCCGGTGCTCGCCCGCGCCGGGGTGGTCGACGCCGGCGGCCGGGGCCTCTGCGTGCTGCTCGACGCACTGGTCGAGGTGATCACCGGCGCAGCGCCGAACCGGCCGGGGACGGCGTCACCCGGGCCCCGCCCGCCGCGCGCCGTCGCCCGCGAGACCGGCGCCGAGACGTACGCCTACGAGGTGCAGTTCCTGCTCGACGCCGTACCCGAGGCGGTGACCCGGATGCGGGCGGTGCTCGCCGGGCTCGGTGACTCACTGGTGGTGGTCGGCGACGGGGCCACGGCCGGCCAGGTCGGCACCTGGAACGTGCACATTCACGTCAACGACGTCGGGGCGGCGGTGGAGGCCGGGGTGGTGGCCGGCCGGCCGTACCACATCTCGGTCGTTCGCTTCGCCGACCAGGAGCCCGGTGCCGGGCCGGTCGGAGGCACCGCCGCCCTGCCGGAGCCGGTCGAACCGCCGAGCCGGGCGGCGGTGGTGGTCGCACACGGTGCCGGGCTGGCCGAACTCCTCGTCGGCGAGGGCGCCACCGTGGTCCGGGGCAACCCGTCCACCGGCGAACTGCTCGCCGCCGTCCGGTCGACCGGCGCGACCCGGGTGGTGGTCCTCCCCAACGACCCCAACACCCAGGCGGTGGCGAACGCCGCCGCCAAGGAGGCACACGAACTCGGCGTCAAGGTCAGCGTGGTGCCGACCCGCTCGCCGGTGCAGGCGCTCGCCGCGCTCGCCGTACGCGACCCGGCCCGCCGCTTCGAGGACGACGTGATCGCGATGGCCGAGGCGGCCGGGGCGTGCCGGTACGGCGAGGTCTGCTACGCCAGCCGGGAGGCGCTGACGGTGGCCGGGCGATGCCAGCCCGGAGACGTACTGGCGCTGGTCGAGGGGGAGGTGCACCTGATCGGCAACGACCTCGTGTCGACCTGCACAGCGTTGCTCGACCGGATGCTGGGCGGCGGCGGTGAACTGGTCACGTTGCTGGTCGGAGCCGACGCGCCGGCGGGACTCGCGGCGGCCGTACGGGAGCACGTCGGCAGTCGTTGGCCGTTCGTGGAGGTGCACGACTATCCCGGCGGGCAGCCGTTGTATCCGCTGCTGGTGGGGATCGAATGACCGAGCGGAGAGATGGCATGACCGAGCCGAGAGATGGCATGACCGAGCCGTTGACGGCCGAGACGCCGCTGCGCACCCCACTGGGCGAGAAGACGGCCAAGGCCCTCGCCAGCCACCTCGACCTGCACACCGTCGGCGACCTGCTCTACCACTTCCCACGCCGGTACGACGAGCGCGGCGAACACACCGACATCCGGTCGCTGGAGATCGGTGAACAGGTCACCGTCCTCGGTCAGGTGCAACGCACGACCGTACGGCCGATGCGCCAACGGCGCGGCAACCTGCTGGAGGTGGCCGTCGGGGACTCCTCCGGCGGGGTGCTGACGATCACCTTCTTCGGCAACCAGGCATGGCGTGAGCGGGAGCTGCGTCCGGGCCGGTGGGGGCTGTTCGCCGGCAAGGTCACCGAGTTCCGGGGCAAGCGGCAACTCAACGGCCCGGAGTACGTGCTGCTCGGTGAGGGGGCCGCCGACGGTGAGGTGGCGGCGGGGGAGGAGATCGAGGAGTTCGCCGGGGCGCTGATCCCGGTCTACCCGGCCGCGGCGGCGATGCCGACCTGGGTGATCGCCCGCTGCGTACGGGTCGTGCTGGACACCGTGACCATGCCGGAGGATCCGTTGCCGGCGACCATGCGGGCCAGCCGGAACCTGATCGGACTCGGCACCGCCCTGCGGGAGATCCATCGGCCGGGCACCAAGGAGGACCTCTACCGGGCCCGGCACCGGCTGAAGTGGGACGAGGCGTTCGCCGTACAGCTGACGTTGGTGCAGCGCAAGCACCGCGCGGCGGCGTGGCCAGCGCGACCCCGACCACCGCGTGACGCGGGCCTGCTCGCCGCCTTCGACGCGCGCCTTCCGTACGAGTTGACCGAGGGGCAGCGGTCGGTCGGCGAGGAGATCGCGGCGGACCTGGCCACCGCCCACCCGATGCACCGGCTGTTGCAGGGCGAGGTCGGCTCCGGCAAAACGGTCTGCGCGTTACGGGCCATGCTCCAGGTGGTCGACGACGGCGGACAGGCGGCGCTGCTGGCACCGACCGAGGTGCTCGCCGCCCAGCACTACCGGGGCATGCTCGACCTGCTCGGGCCGCTCGGGCGCGCCGGTGAGCTGGACGGCGACCCGGACGGCACCCGGGTCGCGCTGGTCACCGGCTCACTCGGCGCGGCGGCCCGGCGTAGCGCGTTGGAAGAGGTGGCCGCCGGCCGCGCCGGCATCGTGCTCGGCACGCACGCCCTGCTCTACGAGGGGGTCGACTTCGCCGACCTCGGCCTGGTGGTGGTCGACGAGCAGCACCGGTTCGGGGTGGAGCAGCGGGACGCGTTGCGGGCCAAGGCCGAGCAGCCGCCGCACGTGCTGGTGATGACCGCGACCCCGATCCCGCGCACGGTGGCGATGACCGTCTACGGCGATCTGGAGATCTCGACCCTGGCCCAGTTGCCGCGCGGCCGGTCGCCGATCGCGTCGCACGTCGTTCCGGCGTCGGAGAAGCCGGCGTTCCTGGACCGGGCCTGGCGCCGGCTGCGCGAGGAGGTGAACGCCGGACACCAGGCGTACGTGGTCTGCCCCCGGATCGGCGACGGGCCGGCGTCGGACGAGGAGCCGCCGACGGACGAGTCCGCCAAGCGCCCCCCGCTGGCGGTGACCGAGGTGGCCCCGCTGTTGGCCGAGGGGCCGCTGCACGGGCTGCGGATCGGGGTGCTGCACGGGCGGCTGCCGGCGGACGAGAAGGACGCGGTGATGCGTTCCTTCGCCGCGGGTGAACTGGACGTACTGGTGGCGACCACGGTGGTCGAGGTCGGAGTCGACGTACCGAACGCCACCGTGATGATCGTGCTGGACGCGGACCGGTTCGGCGTCTCCCAACTGCACCAGCTGCGCGGCCGGGTGGGTCGGGGTTCGGCCGCCGGCCTCTGCCTGCTGGTCTCCGAGGCGATGGAGGGTACGCCGGCCCGTGAGCGGCTGGACGCGGTCGCCTCCACTTCGGACGGTTTCCGCCTCGCCGAACTGGACCTGGAGCAGCGCCGCGAGGGGGACGTGCTCGGCGCCACCCAGTCCGGCCGCCGCTCGCACCTGCGGCTGCTCTCGTTGCTGCGGGACACCGACCTCATCCGGGACGCGCGGGCCGAGGCGATCGCGCTGGTGGAGGGGGATCCGGAGCTGACCGGGCATCCGGCGCTGGCCGCCTCGGTGGCCGCGCTGGTCGACGAGGAGCGGGCGGAGTACCTGGAGAAGGGCTGACGGCAGTCGCGACGCGTGGGGCGCGGTCGCAGCGCCCCGGACGGGTTGTGTCACCGCGTCTGTAGGTGTGTCGCCAGTTTTTGGGTGTGGCAAAGCGTCGAGGGCGGGCCGACCGGTTGGTCGGCCCGCCCTCTGGCGGATCAGTTGTTACTGGCGGAGCGGTTCAGGCTCAGGCGGTGAAGGTCAGCCGGCGACGGCGGGCCACCACGAAGAGCGCCACACCGATGCCGAGCAGGACCAGGGCACCGGCCGCGATGCCACCGGCGGCGGCACCGGTCACCGGCAGGCCACCCCCGCCGCCACCGCAGTTCTCCGGCTTCTCGTCGTTCCAGGCGATCGGCTCGCCGGCCTCGTAGCCCTCGATGTCACCGGTCACGACCAGGCCCTCGCTGCCCGCGAAGGTGACGGTTCCGCTCTTGCCCGGCTCGACGGTCAGCGTCTTCTTGTCACCGCTGTTGGGGGTGAAGATCGCGTTGACCGTCTCACCCTCGGCCGGGTTGTTGATGGTGAAGGTGAGGTCCTCGCAGGTCGCCTCGTAGGTCGCCTCGATGCAGCTCGCGTCTGCCGTCAATTCCTCGTCGAAGAGCGGCTCGGTCTGGCCCTCGACGGTCACCTTGACCCTGGTGGCCTTCTCGGCCGGGATCTCGACGACCTTGTCCTTGCCGGGCTCGAGCGTGATCGGCTCGCCGGCGGTTCCGGCGCCGTCGGTGACGACGAAGACCGCAGCAGCGGTGGCGTCGTCGCCGTTCGCCAGGGTCACGATCGCCGCGCCGTCACAGTCGGTCTCGACGTCCGCCGTCGGCTTGGGTGCCTTCGGCTGGGTCGGCGGCGTCACCGGGGGAGTCACCGGCGGGGTGGCCGGCGGAGTGGTCGGCGGAGTGGAGGGTTCCGGCGTGACCGGGGGCGTGGCCGGCGGGGTCGTCGGCGGCGTGGTGATCACGCAGAGGCCGGAGAGCGGTACGTCGTCCCGCTTCCACTGGACGTCGTGCTCGCCGTTTTCCCACTCGGCCTTGACCTGGAGCGACGCCTTGGTGCTGTCACCCGGGACACGGTGCGTCCCGGAGATCGACCCCTGGGCGTCGTACTTGTAGTCGTCGGTCACCTCGATGCCCGGAACCTGGACCCGGGTCTGCTGGGTGCCGACCCACTTCTTGGCGATCACGTCGGTGAGCCTGAACTGCTTCACGTTCGCCGGGGCGATGCTCTTGACGGTCCACTCGACGACGAACTCGCCGGTGGTGGTGTCGCACTCAGCCTTGCCGACGACCTCACTGTGGTGGGCACTCGCCGGGGCGGCCACGGCCAGCGCCGCGGCAAGGCCGACAACGCCGGCTCCCAGCACGGCGAGCGGTCGCCGGAGCGACAGCTTGGGACGGATCACGGGTACTCCTGAGGGGTGAAAGCTTCAGGGCACGGCGTTGGGGTGACGTGAACGGCCGCTGTCCACATAGGCGCGACCCACGTTGACGCCTCCCCGCCGTCGTACGCCGGCGACAACGCACCGGCACAGCGCCCGACCTTAGCGATATCAGCCGACGAGGAACAGCCTTGAGCGGGAGTTAAGGATTCCGTTATACATTCGAGATAACTGATATGCCTCGGGTTCCATGGAAGTTCTTGCCGGGCAACATTCGGTTGCTCGCCGTACTCCGAGGAATTGCGGCAAGTAGTCGTGACGTATGTCCAAAGTGTGTGCGGATGCATGTGCGGATGAAAACGCTGAGGGCGCGTCGACCGGTTGGTCGACGCGCCCTCAGACTCTTGGCGCAGGCCCGGATCCGTTAGCTATCCGGGTTTGTTTCCCGACTGGCCGTGGATTCGACTCAGGCGGTGAAGCGCATCTTGCGGCGGCGGGCCACCACGAAGAGCGCGATGCCGATGCCCAGCAGCGCGACGGCCGTGGCCGCGATGCCACCGGCGGCGGCACCGGTGAGCGGCAACTCGTCGCCCGAGCCACCCGCCTCACCCTTGGTGCAGTCGGCGGGCTTCTCCCAGGCGATCGGCTTGGTGTCGTCCAGGCCCTTGCCGCTCGGGGTGACCGTGAGGCCCTCCGAGGCGGGGAACTTGACGGTGCCGGTCTTGCCCGGCTCCACGACGAGCTGCTGCGGCTCACCCTTGCTCGGGGTCAGCGTCAGCTCGACCTTCTCGCCGTCGGCCGGGTTGACGATCTCGAAGACCAGGTCGTCACAGGTCGACTGGTAGCTGCCCGTCGGCTCGCCCGGCGCGACACAGTCGGCCGGCTCGGCCGGCTTGCCGTCGAAGAGCGGCTTCTCGACGCCCTCGGCCGTCACCTTGAGGTCGCCGGCGTTCTCGGCCGGGACCTTCACGGTTTCGGACTTGCCCGCCGCCACGGTGACGGTCTTCTTGTAGTCGCCAGCGGCGACGATGGTGAACTTCGCCGGAGCGGTCGCGTCCTTGCCGTTGCTGACGACCACCTCGACGATCCCGTCACATTCCTGGTTGACGGTCGCGTCCGGCTTCGGGGTCGTCGGCTCCGGCTCGGGCTCCGGCGCCTTGCAGTTGCCAGCCAGGTCGACGACGTCGCCCTTCGGCTCCTTCTCCGTGTACGTGTTTTTCCACTCCGCCTGCACCGTCAGCGACAGCTGGGTGGTGTCGCCCGGGTAGCGGAGTTCTTCGGTGTCGAACTTCCCGACGGTGCGCGGGTACTGCGGGTCTTGACCCTTTTCGGTCACCGACACGCCAGGGATGGTCACGTTCGACGTGATGTCCCCGACCGACTTTTTGGCGTCGACAAGGATGAACCTGTACTTGTCGACCCCCTCGGTGCCAACGTTGTCGATGGTCCAGTGGCCGACGTACTCACCGGTCTTGACGTCGCAGGCGAACTGGCCTTTGACCTCAGAGTGGTGAGCGCTGGCCGGACCCGCGACGGCCAGCGTCGCGGCGAGACCGATGAAGCCGGCCCCGAGGATGGCGAGCGGTCGCCGGAGCGACAGCTTGGGAAGGGACACGCGTACTCCTGAGGGGGTTAAAACGTTTTCGCGCGGGAGACGTGGTGCCCGGGGCGATCGCCGCGAGTGCGGCGCGACCGGCGGGGGCACCACCCCGCACCGTGTGCCGGCAGGGCAGAGCCGGCACAGCGCCTGACACTACTGATTCCGGGAGTATTGAGACAGTCTTGAGATCATTCGGCCCTCGCTGTTACTGACTTGAGATATTTGATCCACAAGTCGTATCCGGAAGATCTCTCTCGGTCGACGGGTGGTGTCGCGGAGCCCCCGCTGACCATCGGCGTACCGTCTTGGCGTGGAGAGCGGGAGGTCGTCGTGACCCGGATCGTCGCCGGCACCCTCGGCGGACGGCGCATCGTCGCCCCGTCGGGCGCGTCCACCCGGCCAACCTCGGACCGGGTACGTGAGGCACTGTTCAGTGCGCTGGACAGCCAACTGGACCTGGACGGCGCCCGTTTCGCCGACCTCTACGCCGGCTCCGGCGCGGTCGGCCTGGAGGCACTCTCCCGGGGCGCGGCACACGTACTGCTGGTCGAGGGGGACCCGAAGGCGGCCCGGATCGCCCGGGACAACCTCGCCACCCTGCGGGCCACCCCGGCCGCCCGACTGGTCACCGGAAAGGTCGCCCAGGTGCTCGCGGCGGGCCCGGACGGCGGCCCGTACGACATCGTCTTCGCCGACCCGCCGTACGCCGTGCCGGACGAGGAGATCACCGCCATGCTGGCCGCCCTGGTCGACCGGGACTGGCTGGCTCCGGACGCGGTGGTGGTGGTGGAACGGTCCACCCGTACCGGCCCGGTCGAGTGGGTGCAGGGGATCACTGCCGAGCGCGGCAGGCGTTACGGCGAGACCACTCTTTGGTACGGTCGTCGATCATGAGACGTGCGGTCTGTCCCGGCTCGTTCGATCCGGTCACCAACGGCCATCTCGACATCATCGGACGGGCCAGCCGGCTCTTCGACGAGGTGATCGTCGGCGTCCTGATCAACCAGTCCAAGAGCGGGCTCTTCACGGTCGACGAGCGGATCGCGATGCTGCGCGAGGTGACCTCGGACTACGACAACGTCCGGGTCGAGTCGTTCCGCGGACTGCTGGTGGACTTCTGTCGGGCCCAGCACGCATCGGTCCTGGTCAAGGGGATCCGGGCGGTGAGTGACTTTGATTACGAGCTGCAGATGGCGCAGATGAACATCGGGCTGGCCGGGGTCGAGACCCTCTTCATGCCGACGAACCCGACCTACTCCTTCCTCTCGTCGAGTCTGGTCAAGGACGTCGCCAAGTGGGGTGGTGACGTCTCCCCGCACGTACCCGACCTGGTCCGCCGGGCGCTGCGGGAGCGGCTGAACTCCACCGCGCCGGCCTGACCGCCGCCTGGCCAGTGGGGGTACTCCCCGGCAGGCAACGGATCGCGGCGTGCGCTTTACTGAGCGTGCCTACCGCACCGGCTCCGGTTGTCTGACGCGCCGCGCCGGGCAGTTTGGTCCCCTTGTCCTCCGGGCACCGCATCATTGGTTGAGCAGCGACCCGGTGGTACGCCGCATCATGTAGGTCGGCAGACGAACGACAGGAGTGAGGTACCGGTGGACCCGCTCGACCGCATCGACGATCTCATCAACATCGTGGAGACGGCACGCTCCGTCCCGATGTCGCGCACGAACTGCATGGTCGACCGGGCGGAGTTCATCGCCGCGCTGGACGAGCTCCGCGCCGAGCTGCCGATCGACCTGCGCCGGGCGGCCGCGCTGCTCGAGGAGCGGGATAACATCATGGATGCCGGCAAGCGTGAGGCGGACCGGATCATCAGCGAGGGCGAGGCGGAGCACGCCCGGCTGGTGTCGGTGAACGAGATCACCGTTTCGGCCGAGCACGAGGGTGCCCGGATCATCGCCGAGGCGCGGGCCGAGTCGCAGCGGCTCCGCGCGGAGGTCGACGACTACGTCGACACGGCGCTGGCCAACTTCGAGCAGTTCCTCACACGGGCGCTCGCCTCGATCGAACGGGGTCGGGACAAGATGCACGCGTTGCGTGAGATCGGCACTTTCGCCGGCGAAGAGAGCGAACGCCCGTTGCCGTTCTGATCGTGACCATTCTGACCCGACGTACGGACCCGGACGGGCACCGCCGGCCAGGGCTGGAGCGCGCCCGAGGGGTGCCCCGGTTCGACGGCCGAGCCCCTGTCCAGGTAACCTGTTTCGTCGGCCTCCAACAGGCCGGAGTCTGATTATGCCCAAACACTTGCCAAGCCAACTCGATCCCAGGTCGCCGCTGGTCCTCGACACGAGGGAACTGCCGCGTCGGCCTGGTGCGTTGCGTACGGTCACGCGGGTGGTACCGGCGCCAGCGGACCTCGGCCTGGAGATGATCGGCGTGCCGGAGGGCACGGACCTGAGCCTCGATCTGAGTCTCCAGTCGGTGTCCGAGGGCGTATACGTCTCCGGGACCGTCTCCGGGGCCGTGCAGGGCGAGTGTGGTCGCTGCCTGCGCCAGATCGACGACTCGTTGGTCGTCCAGATCCAGGAGCTGTACGCGTACGCGGACAGCACCACGGACGAGACGACCGAGGAGGACGAGGTGGGCCGCATGCAGGGCGACCTGATCGACCTGGAGCCGACGTTGCGGGACGCGGTGGTGCTCGCACTGCCGACGAACCCGCTGTGCCGGGAGGACTGCCCAGGACTGTGCATCGAGTGTGGGGTGCACTGGGACGAACTGCCGGCTGACCACAGTCACGAGCAGGTCGACCCGCGCTGGGCGGGCCTGTCGCAACTGACCCGTAAAGAGGAGTAGGAACCGTGGCCGTCCCGAAGCGCAAGATGTCGCGCAGCAACACCCGGTCCCGCCGGGCGAACTGGAAGGCTACGGTGGTCGCGACCGTGGCGTGCCCGCAGTGCAAGTCGCCGAAGCTGCCGCACGCGGCGTGCAGCGTCTGCGGCACCTACAACGGCCGCCAGGTCCTCGAGGTCTGACACCGGAGTGACGCTCCCGACCCCGGGTCGGGTCGCGCCCACGCCTTGGCGATCGCCCGGTGCACCGGCTCCCGCCGGCACCAGCCGCAACATGACGGCCGGTGTTCCCGTGGAGCCGGGCACCGTGCGGATCGCCGTCGACCTCCTCGGCGGGGACGGTGCTCCCGCCGTCGTGGTTGACGGCGCTCTGCGGGCGTTCGGCGCCGATCCTGATCTGCACCTGCTGCTCGTCGGCCCCCCTGAGGCGGCCGACGAGCTGCTGGGCGTCGTACACCCGGCAGATCGGGAGCGGATCTCCGTCCGTCCGGTCCAACGGGGCGTCGCGATGACCGACGACCCTCGGCGGCTCAGCCGGGCCGACACCACCGTCCGCGCGGCGGTGGCCGCGGTCGTCGACCGGACCGCCGACGCGGTCGTCTCCGCCGGTGCCACCGGTGCCACCGTGACCGCCGCCGTACTCGGCTTCGGACGCTGGCCGGATGTCCGCCGGCCGGCCCTGATCGCCACCATGCCCGCGCTCGCCGGGCCGGTGGTGCTGCTCGACGTCGGCGGTTCGTTCGAGGCCCGACCGGGCACCCTGGCCCGGCACGCGGTGCTCGGCGCCGCCTACGCCACCGTCGTGCACGGGGTGGCACACCCCCGGGTCGGGCTGCTCTCGGTCGGAACCGAGGCGGGCAAGGGCGACCGGGCCCGCCGGGCAGCCGACCCCGTACTCACGCTCGCACCATTGCCGCCGGGCGCGCACTACGTCGGTTTGGTCGAGGGGTACGACATCACCTCCGGCGACCGCGCCGACGTGATCGTCACCGATGGTTTCACCGGCAACATCCTGCTCAAGGGGATCGAGGGCGCGTACGCCATGGCCGGCGGCCCGCCGGCCAGCGGAGGGGCGCCCCGGGCCGCCGCCCTGCTCGGCGTGGCCGGTACGGTCGTCGTCTGCCATGGCGCGGCCCGCGACGACGACCTCGCCTCGGGAATCGCACTCGCCGCCCATCTGTACCGGCGCGGGGCGACCGCGGCGATTTCGGGGCTGCTCGCCGACCACGCCCGGGACGGTCACCTGACCGGCCCGGGTACGGCCGCTGACGGACCCGGTCGTACGGATCATGGCGCCGACGAGCGGACCGAGGAGACTCCATGACCGATACCGAGGTAGCCGCATGAGCAACGACAAGCGCCGACGCGCCCCGATCGGGTACCTGGAGGCGGCCTTCGGCGTCAGCCTCGACCCGGAGCTGCTGGAGCGGGCGCTGACCCACCGCTCGTTCGCGTACGAGAACGGTGGCCTGCCGACCAACGAGCGGCTGGAGTTCCTGGGCGACTCGGTGCTCGGCGTGGTGATCACGGCCGCGCTCTTCCACAACCACCCGGACCTGCCCGAGGGGCAACTGGCGAAACTGCGCGCGAGCGTGGTGAACATGCGCGCGCTCGCGGACGTCGCCCGTGGCCTGGGGCCGGAAGGGCTCGGCCCCTACCTCCTGCTCGGCAAGGGGGAGGAGACCACCGGCGGTCGGGACAAGGCGAGCATTCTGGCCGACACGCTGGAGGCCCTGCTCGGCGCGATCTACCTGCAGTACGGGCTGGACACCGCCGGGATCGTGATCCACCGGCTCTTCGACCCGCTGATGGCGGAGTCGGCCGGACGTGGGGCGGCCCTGGACTGGAAGACCAGCCTGCAGGAGCTGACCGCAGCGCTCGGGCTCGGGGTGCCGGAGTACCGGATCGACGACACCGGTCCGGACCATGCCAAGACGTTCACCGCCTGGGTGGTGGTCGCCGGTCGCAGGTACGGCGGCGCCGACGGGCGGAGCAAGAAGGAAGCCGAGCAGCGGGCCGCGGAGACCGCCTGGCGGGTCCTCTCCGAAACGACCGAAACCGGACCGAGCGGAACCGAGGCGGCGGTGACCGAAACCGCGGAACCGGGCGGACCGGCGGCGACCAGCGGGTCGACAGCCGCGATCTCGGGCGACGAGGACAGCGGCCGCGACGTCTCCTGAGTACGCTCGACGTTCGCGTGCCGTAGCCGCCCGCTGCCGCCGCGAGGAAGCCGACGGCCAGTCAGGTTGCCTCGGACGTCATCCTGATCGCGCCGTACGAGGTGAGGTTTGCGAAATGCCTGAGCTGCCCGAGGTGGAGACGGTCCGGCAGGGCCTGGCCAAGTGGGTGACCGGGCGGCGGATCGCCACGGTCGAGGTGCGCCACCCGCGTGCCGTACGCCGGCACCTCGCCGGTGACGCGCACTTCGCGGCCGTACTCGCGGGTCGGACGGTGCTCGACGCGCACCGCCGGGGCAAGTACCTCTGGCTGCCGCTGGACAGCGGCGACGCGGTGATCGGACATCTGGGCATGTCGGGGCAGTTGCTGGTGCAACCGGCGACGGCCCCGGACGAGACGCACCTGCGGATCCGGTTCGGGTTCGACGACGACGGCCCCGAGTTGCGCTTCATCGACCAGCGCACCTTCGGTGGCCTCTCGGTCTCCGAGGGCGGCGCCGAACTGCCGGCGGAGATAGCCCACATCGCCCGGGACCCGATCGACCCGGCCTTCTCCGACGACGACTTCGTGGCCGCGCTGCGGCGAAAGCGTACGGAGATCAAGCGGGCGCTGCTCGACCAGACGTTGATCTCCGGGGTGGGGAACATCTACGCCGACGAGGCGCTCTGGCGGGCGAAGCTGCACGGCGCCCGGCCGGCGGACGCGCTGACCGGGCCGGCCGCCCGACGGCTGCTCGGTCATGTCCGGGACGTCCTCGGTGAGGCCCTGGTCCAGGGCGGCACCAGCTTCGACGCGCTGTACGTCAACGTCAACGGCGAGAGCGGCTACTTCGACCGGTCGCTCAACGCGTACGGCCGGGAGGGGCTGCCGTGTAACCGGTGCGGCAGCCCGATCCGGCGGGAGTCGTTCATGAACCGCTCGTCGTACAGCTGCCCCCGCTGTCAGCCCCGGCCCCGGGGAACCGCCGTCGGTTGACGGGGCAGCCGGGGCCGGGACCTGCGCCCGGGACGCGTTCGCACCTAGCGTGGTGGGAAGGCGGTGGGCCCGCTGACCTGGACAAACCGGGTGCCGTTCCACCGGTAGCCGCGCTCCTGTGACACCGGCTGCTCGCTGTAGCGCTGCATGACGGTGGCGACGAGGATGCCGTCGCGTACCCGTACCGTGCCGTAGTTCTCACCGACCGGGCCGGCGTAGCCGAGGCCCACGAGTTCGCCGCCCCGTTCGGTGACCACCAGGAGCTGACCCGAGCCGTCGCCGCTGTCGCCCTCGGTGTGTTCGCAGTGGAAGTGGATGACGGCCTCCACCCGCCCGTCGCGGTCGAGGTCGCCGTGGGCGAGCGCGGTGTCATCGACCTTGATGGTGCGGGCGCCGACGACGGTGACCTCGCCCCGGCTGGTGAACCGGCCGGTCGGGCAGGTGGAACCGGCCCGGTCGGTGGGGAGGCGGATGGTGGCCCGCTGCCAGTTGACCTCGCGGATGTCCAGGGCGGGGCGCTCGCTCGTCCGTGCCGGACTGCTCGGCGCGCTGGGGGTCGGTGGGGTGACGCTCGGCGTGGTGGGCACCGGGGCGCCGGTCGGGCTCGGAATGCCGGTGGTGGCCGGCGCCGAGGGCGGTGGAGGCACCGGCGCGGGCTGCGGACCGAGAGTGCCGAGCTGCCCGGCGAGCAGGGTGCCGCCGGCCGCCGCGAGGGCGACGGCGAAGGCCGCCGCGACGCCCGTACGGCGTCGGGTCCGATGCCGGGCCGCCGTCGCGATCCAGCCCACCGAAGGCGCGCTGACGGCCTCGTGAGCGGTGTCCCGGTAGGACATCAGCAGGGCGTGCGAAGCGGGATCGGGATCAGGGCCGGTTTCCAGGGAAATGTTGGGCATGACGGTCACCGCCTCGGTAGGTCGTCGTGGGAGTTCTGCCCCCGGGTGGTGCCGGGGCCCGACTCGGCGAGGTGGACCGCGAGCTGGGCGCGACCTCGGTGCAACCAGGACATCACGGTGCCTTTCGGTACGCCGAGTTCCGTGGCCACGGTCAGCACCGGCAGATCCGCGAGGTAGTGCAGCACCACCGCCCGGCGCTGTCGGTCGGGCAGCTTGCGCAGGGCCGCCACCAGGGCGACATGATCCGGGTTCGGCGCCGGGCTGGTGGCCGGTGGCTGCTGGCGACGCATGATCCGGGCGGCGGTGGCCACCCGACGCAGCCGGCTGGTCGCCAGGTTCCAGGCCACCCGGCGTACCCAGCTGGTCGGCTCGTCGTACCGGCAGACCGCCGGCCATCGCTGCCAGGCCCGGATGAACGCCTCCTGGACCACGTCCTCGGCTTCGGCCTGGTCGCCCAGATAGGCGTGGATCTGAGCCACCAGCCGGCGGTACGACCCTTCGAAGAAGCTGTCGAATCCGGCACGTCCGGCGATGTCGACCACCGGCGGGCCGGACCGGACCCCGATCGTGGTGGTGGGATCGGTCGCACCGGCTCGCACCGGTCTCTCCCCCATGCTCGTCTCCCCCCGCTTCGGCCCCGGCTGCCGGGGCTCGTACTGGTCACGCCCGCCGGGGTCGGGTGATTGCGCCCCCGGACCCCGGGTGTCGCCAGCACGACAGCGGGCGGGCGCGTCAGCGGGCGGGCACGACAGCGGGCGGCCACGTCGGACGACGACACCGCCGGACCGAACGACAGAAGGGCCGGGGAGCGGATCCGGCCCGGTCGCCGCGCTCAGGGTAGGCAGCCGACCCAAAGGGTGGGTCAGCGTGCCGGCGGGGCGGTCAGGCAGAGGTCACGCCAGGGGCCGAGATCGGGTTCCTTGCGGATGGTGGCGAAGCCGTAGCCCTGGGCCGCCACGCAGGTCTCGTCGGCGAGTTCGTCGTATTCGACCTGGAAGACCGGTTTCCGCGCCTCGACGAAGGGCAGCAACTGATCACATTCGGCCCGCTGGAAGCACTGCTCGTTGACCGCGAAGTCGAAGGACGGCTCCAGGGCGACCACCTGTTCGAGGTCGTTCGTCAGGCCGGGGGAGAGTTTCGCCGAGCGGGCCAGGGCGGCGAGCCGGCGGTTGAAGACGAGCTGGTCGTCGAAGGTGAGCGGGAAACCGGACTCACGGGCGTATCCGTCCATGTTCGCCGGCATGACGGCGGTGAAGCCCTTTCCGTAGCAGAGCCGGAACCGGTCGGCGAGCACCGGTTCGAGTACCGACCACTGCCGGATGTCCAGCCAGCGGTCGCCCTCGGTGTACGCGGCGGCGCCGAGCACGGTCTCCGGGAAGCGCTCGGCGTCGGGGCGGTCGGGTTCGTACGTGCCGACGTTGACGTAGCAGACCGCCCGCCGGTCGCGTTCGCGTAGCCGGCGGATGTCCTCGACCGGGGTACGGAAGGCGTCGAGTACGAACACCTCGGCGTCGACGTTCGGGTCGAACTCGCCGCGTAGCTGCCACTGCCAGGTGGGGGTGGGTCCGGCGGGCCAGGGCGGAATCGCCACCGGTCGGGCCCACTGCGGTACGCATCCGGACACCGCCGGTACGAGCAGCACGAGCAGCACGAGCAGCAGGAGTGCCGGAGGGGCTGGTGGGCGCGGGCCGAGTGCGCGGGATGGGTCGTGCCGGGCCGCGCAGCGTCCGGTTCCGGCCGATCGAAGCGGTCGGAACCGGTGTCCGGGTGCCCGCCCGGGCATGGATCAGTGGGCCGCGGTTGTCAAGAGCAGCACACCCCCTCGTGGGGGCTCAACGATCCAGCCGCCGGTACGGCACGGCTCCCGGCCCGACCCACTCCCGGGCGCGCAGAGCACTGGGGCGCTCAGAGAGCACTGGGGCGCTCAGACCACGGCGCCGAAGACCTGGGTCCAGTAGAGGCGGCCGGCCGAGTTGGCCGCGATCCCGACGCCGATCGCCTTCGCGTCGCAGTTGAGGATGTTCGTCCGGTGGCCCTGGCTGTTCATCCAGCCGTCCATCACCGCGCCCGGGGTGGCGTACCCCATGGCGACGTTCTCGCTCATCGGGTTGGCGTAGCCGGCCTCCCGAGCCCGGTCGACGAACGAGCTGCCGTCGCTGCCGTCGTGCGACATCTTGTCGTGTACGGCCTGGTCCTCGCTGTGCAGCCGGGCGGCCTCGGCCAGTTTCGTGTTGATCGAGACGGTGCCGCAGCCGTTGGCGACCCGTTCCTGGTTGACGATCTCCACGACCTGTTCCTCGCGGCTGTCGGCCTTGCTGACCTCCTTCGGCGCCTTGCTCGGGGTACGCGACGGCGTGGGACGGGACGAAGGCGTCGCCCTGCCGCTCGGCGTCGGTCGGAGGCTGGGCGTCGCGCTCGGGGTGGGGGCGTTGCCGAGGATCCCGATGCCCTCGGGCTCGGCCGGGGCGGTGGTTGGGTCGGCGGGGGCCGCCTCCGGTGAGCTGGCCAGGCCGATCGGCATGACCGCGGCGCCGACCCCGAGCATCACCAGGAGCAGGGTGACCGCGGTGGCGAGGCCGACCGGCCCCGGCAGCAGGCGGCCGGGGCCGCGGTGCCGACCGGTGAAGCGTTCCGGGGCGGAGTGCCGCTGCGCCCTGCCGCCGCTCGCCCTCCGCTCGGTTCGCCCGTGCACGCGTACGCCTCCGGCTGGTTTTCGGGGAGTGCTGGCCGGTGCGGACGCTACGCGTGGGCAGGTTGGGCGGGCAACGTGGCTAAGGAAGATCTAAGACAGCGGCTGGTATCCGGATGACCAGCCAGAGTTAAACTTTGAGTGTCCGAACAGCGATCTTGTTCGTGCCTTGTGGCGGCCTTCGGTAAGCAAACCGGTTGACATGAGAGTGATCTGCGCCCGGTCCAACTTGACGAAGCGGGGACATCGGCACACTATAGAGGTGTCGCCAGTCGCGCCCGATCATGCCCGCGTGTTCCTGCGGGTAGGTAGTCGCGAACGAGTTGGGCGCGCGTTGGCCGGCCTTTCCGGCAGCGCATTACAAGGAGACGCAATATGGCGAAGGCCCTCTACGGCCACGTTGGTGCGGCGCCCGACCGGCGCCTGCTCGACGAGGTCACCCGACTGCGTTCCAGGGTTCAGGCACTCGAGTTCGAGATCACCCGGTTGCGTGCCGACAACGATCGGCTCGAAGCGGCGGTGGCCGAGGCAGACGACCTGCTGCGGCTCGCCGAACCGGCACTGACCTGATCGAGGGGGCGCCGGGGACCGGCGCCCACCGCCTGTACCACTGAACCGCACCAGCACCGATCGCGCGCCGACACATTTGTGGCGGCGCGCAGCTTTTTGTCCGAACCTGGGTAGTCGGTTCGGGCGTTCGGCACCGTTCGTACCGGCCCTGAGGTCACCCACGGTAGTGATCTTGGTGGGGTGTGATCGGGGCCGCAGGGTCACGGCCAGGTAGCGGACCGGCCCAGGGGTGCGTGCCGCGTCGGTCGGGAGACCGGTTCGGGTTACGCTGCGGGTTGACCAGGTCCCCGCGGCCGGGAGTGGCCGGCCGGCCCAGACGACCAAGGTGGCGACGAGTCCCGGCGGCCGGATCGCGTCACGGCCGCCCGACAGACCGGCGCTCGCGCCGGGCGAGGATCGGCAACGTGTATCTGAAGAGCCTGACGGTGAAGGGGTTCAAGTCCTTCGCCTCCACGACGACGCTCCGCCTGGAACCGGGCATCACCTGTGTGGTGGGGCCGAACGGCTCCGGCAAGTCGAACGTCGTCGACGCCATCGCCTGGGTGCTCGGCGAGCACAGTGCCAAGGCACTGCGCGGCGGCAAGATGGAGGACGTCATCTTCGCCGGCACCGCCGGTCGGGCGCCGCTCGGTCGTGCCGAGGTGACACTGACGATCGACAATACCGACGGCGCCCTGCCGATCGACTACACCGAGGTCTCGATCACCCGCCGGATGTTCCGTTCCGGCGAAAGCGAGTACGAGATCAACGGGAACTCCTGCCGCCTCCTCGACATCCAGGAACTTCTCTCCGACTCGGGCATCGGCCGAGAGATGCACGTCATCGTCGGGCAGGGCCAGCTGGACGCCGTACTGCACGCCAAGCCGGAGGACCGGCGGGCGTTCATCGAGGAGGCGGCCGGCGTACTCAAGCATCGCAAGCGCAAGGAGAAGGCGCTGCGCAAGCTGGACGCGATGCAGACCAACCTCAACCGGCTCACCGACCTCACCGCCGAACTGCGGCGACAGCTCAAACCGCTGGGCCGGCAGGCCGAGGTGGCCCGCCGGGCCGCCGCGATCCAGGCCAACCTGCGGGACGCCCGGCTCCGCCTGCTCGCCGACGACCTCGCCACCCTGCGCACCACCCTGGACAAGGAAATCGCCGACGAGGCCGCCCTGCGGGACCGGCGGGAGCAGGTCGAGGCGGAGCACACCGAGGTCCAGCACCGGTTGGCCGAGCTGGAGGAGGCGCTCGCCGAGGACGCGCCACTGCTCACCCGGGCCCAGGAGACCTGGTACAAGCTCTCCGCGTTGCAGGAGCGGTTCCGCTCCACCGAACAACTCGCCCGGGAGCGGCTGCGGCACCTGAGCGGCACCCCGGACGACGAGCGGCCCGGCCGCGACCCCGAACAGCTCGCCGCCGAGGCGGAGTCGGTCCGGGCGCACGAGGAGGAACTGCGGGCCGCCCTCACCGACGACCAGGTCCGGTTGGCCGAGGCGGTGGAGAACCGCCAGCAACTCGAACGCCAGCTCGCCGAGGCGGAGCGGGCGCTGGTCACCGCCGCGAAGGCGATCGCCGACCGGCGGGAGGGGCTGGCCCGGCTCACCGGGCAGGTCAACTCGGCGCGGGCCCGTACCGGCACCGCGGCCGAGGAGATCGCCCGGCTCGCCGCCGCGCACAACGACGCCCAGGGGCGGGCCGAACGGGCCCAGGCCGAGGTGGACGCGGTGGCGGCACAGTCGACCGAGGCCGAACGCGACAACGCCGACCTGGACACCCGGCACGCCGAGGCGCAGGCCGCGCACGAGGCCGCCAACGCCGCCGTACGGGCGCTCTCCGACGCGGAACGGCGGGCGGAGAAGGACGCGGCGACCTGGAAGGCCCGCGAGGAGGCGCTCGCCATGGGGCTGCGCCGCAAGGACGGCGCCGGAGCCCTGCTCGCCCGCGCCGACCAGGTCCCGGGACTGCTCGGCGGGCTCGCCGGCATGTTGACCGTGGCGCCCGGCAACGAGGCGGCGCTCGCCGCCGCGCTCGGCGGGCTCGCCGACGCGGTCGCGGTCAGCGGCGTGGACGAGGCCGCCGAGGCGATGCGGCTACTCAAGATCCAGGACGCCGGACGGGCCAGCCTGCTGGTCGGCGGTGCCGCCGGTCCCGGCATGATCGGCTCGTTGGACGCGCTCCGACCCGCGCTGCCCGAGGGGGCGCGCTGGGCGCCGGACCTGGTCGGCTGCCCCGACGAGATCCGCCCGGCGGTGCACCGGGCGCTGCGTGACGTCGTACTCGTGGACGACCTGGAGGCGGCGACCCGGCTGGTCGGCGCGAACCCCGAGCTGCGCGCGGTCACCCCGGACGGGGACGTGGTCGGCGCCTACGCCGCAGCCGGCGGGTCAGCCAAGGCGCCGAGCTTCATCGAGGTGCAGGCCGCTGTCGAGGAGGCCCGCACCAACCGGCTCACGGCCGAGGCGACCATCGCCGAGCTCGCCGGACAGCTCGTCGACGCCCGCGCCGAGGTGGCCGAACGGAAGGAGGCGGTGACCGCCGCCGCCGCGATCAAGCGGGAGGCCGAGGGGCAGCGCAACGCCGCCGCCCGCCGGCTCGCCGAGCTCGGCGCCGCAGCCCGCTCCGCCAAGGCGGAGACCGACCGGCTGGCCGAGTCCCGGGCCCGCGCCGAGCAGGCCCGCGACGCCGACCTGGCCGGTCTGGCCGAACTGGAGGAGCGGCTGCGGCTGGCCGAGGCGACCCCGATCGACGCCGAACCCTCCACCGAGGAACGCGACGAACTCGCCAGCTACCTGCCGCCGGCCCGGCAGAACGAGATGGAGGTACGGCTCGCCGTCCGTACCGCCGAGGAACGGGTCGCCGCGATCGCCGGCCGGGCCGACTCGCTGACCCGCCAGGCGAACGCCGAGCGGGCCGCCCGCGAGCGCGCCGCCGCCCGCCGGGCCGCCCGCGCCCGGGGTGCCGCCATCGCCCGCGCCGTCGAGTACGGCGCCCGTGAGGCGCTGACCAGAGTGGTGGTCTCCCTCGGCGCCGCCGAACGGACCCGGGACGAGATCGCCCGCGCCCGCGCCGGCCGGGAGGCCGAACTCCAGGAGGTACGCGGCGCGGCGAAGCGGCTCGGCGCCGACCTGGAGCGGCTGACCAGCGCGGTGCACCGGGACGAGGTGGCCCGCGCCGAACAGCGGATGCGGATCGAACAGTTGGAGATCAAGGCCGCCGAGGACTTCGCCCTCGACGTGGAGACGCTGATCAGCGAGTACGGGCCGCAGCAGCTCGTACCGCCGACCCAGGCGGACGTGGCGGCGGCCGAGCGGGACGGCACCCCGTTGCCCGAGCCGGTGCCGTTCGAGCGCCCGGTGCAGGAGAAGCGGGCCGCCAAGGCCGAACGGGAGCTGGGCCTGCTGGGCAAGGTGAACCCGCTCGCGCTGGAGGAGTTCGCCGCCCTGGAGGAACGCTTCAAGTTCCTCTCCGAGCAGCTCGAGGACCTCAAGGCCACCCGGCGTGACCTGCTCACCGTGGTCAAGGACGTGGACGAGCGGATCCTGGAGGTCTTCGCCAGCGCCTTCGCCGACACCGCCCGCGAGTTCGAGCAGGTCTTCACCGTGCTCTTCCCCGGCGGCGAGGGTCGGTTGATCCTCACCGACCCGGACGACCTGCTCACCACCGGTGTCGAGGTCGAGGCCCGTCCGCCGGGCAAGAAGATCAAGCGGCTGTCGCTGCTCTCCGGTGGCGAGCGGTCGCTGACCGCGGTCGCGATGCTGGTCGCGATCTTCCGCGCCCGGCCCAGCCCGTTCTACATCATGGACGAGGTGGAGGCGGCCCTCGACGACGTCAACCTCGGCCGCCTGATCACCCTGATGGCCCAGCTCAGGGAGAAGAGCCAGCTCATTATCATCACCCACCAGAAGCGCACCATGGAAGTGGCGGACGCGCTCTACGGCGTCACCATGCGCAACGGGGTCACCGAGGTGATCAGCCAGCGGCTCAGCAGGGAAGAGGATTGATGGCTCGGGAGCGGGCGACGGCGCTGCTCGTCGACTTGGACGGCGTACTGCGACAGTGGGATCCGGCGGTCACCGAGGCGGTGGAGCGGGAGTTCGGCCTGCCGGCCGGCGCGTTGCTGGAGACCGCGATGCGATGGTCGCTGCTCCAGCCGGCGGTCACCGGCCAGATCAGCCACCTGGACTGGATGGCCGGGGTGGCGGAGGCGCTGGCGGAGCCGGCCGGCGGCCGGGAACGCGCGGTGGCCGCGGTGGACCAGTGGCAGGCGTACCGGGGCGTGGTCGACCCGGACGTACTCGCCTTCGTCCGGGAGGTGCGCGCCTCGGGTCACCGGGTCGGGCTGGCCACCAACGCCACCGACCGGCTCGACACCGACCTGGCCACGTTGGAGCTGGTCGACGAGGTCGACCTGGTGCTCAACTCCTCCGCGCTCGGAGTGCACAAGCCGGCGAAGGAGTTCTTCCAGTTGGCGTGCCAGGCGCTCGGCAGCCCGCCGGGACGGGTGCTCTTCGTCGACGACGACGACCGTTCGGTACGCGGTGCCCGCGCGGCCGGGCTGTCGGCGTACCGCTGGAGCGGGCCAGCCGACCTGCCGTACCTGCGGGCCGCGCTCGCCGACTGAACCCGGCCGGGCGGGCGGGGTGGCCTACGGGACGACGACGACCGGCCAGTGACCGGACTTCACCAGCCGGGCGGCGATCGAGCCGACCAGCCGGTGCCCGGCCTGGGTGGAGGCGCCCACCACCACCATGTCCGCCCGCAGTTCGTCGGCGACGGTGCGCAGTTCGGCGTACGGGTCGCCGCGACGGCCGAGGAAGGTCAGCGGTACGCCCAGCTCCTCGACGACGCTGCCGATCTCCGTACGCAGTTCCGCGCCGAGTTCTTCGAGCGCGTCCTGCACCTGCCCACCGACGCCCGGGGTCAGCGAGGCGAGTACGGGCGGCGCCGCCACGAAGACGACCACCAGTCGGCTGCCCTGCCGGCGGGCCAGGCCGGCGGCGTACGCGACCGCCCGCATCGAGGTGACGGTGCCGTCGACTCCGGCGAGTACGACCTTCGGCCCGTCGGTGCCGCGTTCGAACGGGCCCGGGGCGGTGGCCGGGTCGTACCGCTGGGGTTCCGGGTCGGTGCGGCTCGGGTCGTACGCCGGTGGGTCGGTTGGTTCGACGGTCATCGGATCGCTCCTTCTGCACCGGTAGCGGGGATGGCCGGGGCGTCCTGGGGGCGCCCGGAGCCGGATGCCGAGAGCTGGCTGCCGCTCTGTTGCCGCAACGGGACCTCCTTGATGAAGACGACCGCGATCAGGGTGATCAGGGCGAAAGGGGCCGCGGTGAGGAAGATGTCCCCTGCTCCGTGACCGTACGCGATCTGGACGACCGCCCGGATCGGGGCCGGCAGGGTGGCGAGTTCGGGGATGGCTCCGTCACCGGCCGGGGCGGTCACCCCGAGTTGGCCGAGCCCGTCGGCGAGGTACGTGGTGACCCGGTGGCCGAGCAGCGCGCCGAGTGCGGAGACCCCGACCGCGCCGCCGAGACTGCGGCAGAAGGCCACCAGTGAGCTGGCCGCGCCGAGTTCCCGTGGCGCCACCGAGTTCTGCACCGCGAGCACCAGGTTCTGCATGGTCATGCCGACTCCGATACCCAGCAGCGCCATGTAAACGCCCAGCAGCGGGAAGCTGGTGTCGGAGCGGAGCGTGCCCATGAGTGCGAAACCTGCGGTGAGCAGGACCGATCCGGTCACCAGGTAGCGCTTCCAGTGGCCGGTGCGGGTGATCAGGCGGCCGGTGACGGTCGACGCGACAAGCAGGCCGAGGATCATCGGGAGGGTCATCAGACCGGCGCGGGTGGGGCTTTCGCCCCGGCTGATCTGGAAGTACTGGCCGAGGAAGACGGAGGCGCCGTACATGGCGACGCCGACCGCGACGCTGGCGGCGGTGGCGAGCGCGATGGTTCGTGAGCGGAACAGGTGCAGCGGGATGATCGGTTCGGTGGCCCGGGACTCGACCCGGAGGGCGAGCCCGGCCAGCGCGACCGCGCCGACCACCATCACCAGGGTCTGCCAGGAGGCCCACCCGAAGCTGTTGCCGGCGAGCGAGACCCAGATCAGCAGCAGCGAGACGGCGGCGGTGACCAGGGTCGCGCCGAGGTAGTCGATGGTGGTCTTCCGGGTGACCGTGGGCAGGTTCAGGGTCCGTTGCAGCACCACGATCGCGGCCAGGGCGAACGGCACCCCGACGTAGAAGCACCAGCGCCAACCGAGCCACGAGGTGTCGACGATGACGCCGCCGATGAGCGGGCCGCCGATGGTGCCGACCGCGAAGACGGCGCCGAGGTAGCCGCTGTACCGGCCGCGTTCCCGGGGCGAGATCATCGCCGCCATGATCACCTGCGCGAGGGCGGTGAGGCCGCCCGCGCCGATGCCCTGGATCGCCCGGCAGGCGATCAGCTCCCCGGTGTTCTGCGCCAGGCCGGCGAGCACGGAGCCGAGGACGTAGATCGCCAGGGCGAGTTGGACGAGGAGTTTCTTGCTGGTCAGGTCGGCGAGTTTGCCCCAGATCGGCGTGGTCGCGGTGAGTGCCAGCAGCGTCGCGGTGACCACCCAGGTGTACGACGACTCGCTGCCGTGCAGTTCGGAGATGATCCGGGGGAGGGCGTTGGAGACCACGGTCGACGACAGGATCGCCACGAACATGCCGAGCAGCAGCCCGGAGAGGGCTTCGAGGATCTGTCGGTGGGTCATCGCGGTTCCGGAGCCGGCGTCACCCGCTGGCGCCACGGTTGCCTGGGTCATGGTTTTTCCCTTGGCGGATAGCTGTCTCCGGCGGGTTCCGCCGCTGCCCACCGGCTCGTTGCCGACACCCAAGCTAGCCAGACTGGTTGCCTGGGGCAACTAAATTTGGCCGGATGTGACCGGTCAGTCGTGCCACCGGTGCGGCTGGCCCGACGTGGGAGGGTGCTCAGCGGGACTCGGCGTTGTACCGGGAGAGCAGGCGGGCGAACTCCCGCTGGTCGGCGGTGGGCCAGCCGGCCAGGGTGCGGTGCAGTTGGCGCTGCCGGGCGCCGCGTGCCTCACCGAACCGGCGCTGCCCCTCCTCGGTGAGGTCCAGCAGGGCGGCCCGCCCGTCGACCGGATCGGGCTGCCGACGGACCAGCCCCAACCCCTCCAGGCCGGTGATCTGGCGGCTCAGCGTTCCCTTGCCGATGCCGAGTTCGGTGGCGAGGTCGGTCAGCCGGGTCGGCCCGGCCCGGAACAGCAGGAGCAGCAGGCCGTACGCGTTCGGTTCCAGGTGTGGGTGCACCTCGCGGGCCACCTCCCAGGAGACCGCCCGGGCCCGGCGCAGCAGCACGGTCAGCTCGTGCTCGACCGCCCGCAGCGCGTCCGGCCCGACCGGGTCCCGATCCGCGCCCCCACCGTCGTGGTCGTCCCGCTCGCCCGTCACCTGTCTCCCTCGACTCGTCCCGCCCAGGTGGAGAACCGGCTCGCTCGACCCGGCTCCGGTCCACCCGGCAAAAAGCCTACGGCCCGGGTGGGCACCACCTGCTCGACGCCGATCAGTCGGCCCGACCCCGGTCCGCCCGTGCCCGGCCTTCAACCAACCCTCAGCGATCTTCCCGGAGCCTCCCAGCCGCACCGCGCATCGTTGGACGAGCCGCGCACCGTTCCTGACGTGCGGCGGGACACCGCCCGGTGTCGTCTCGCAGACCTGTACGGAGGGAACCGCCACCATGCCGAGTGAGAGCCGCAAAGCACGCGCCGCCGCCGCCCGGAAGGCGATGGAACGCGCGCGGCAGCAGGAGCGTCGGCAACGCCGGCTGATCTTCGGCGCCGCCATCGGCCTGGCCGTGGCGGTCATCGTCGCGGTCAGCCTGGTGGTCTCGTTCGACCACCCGGGCAGCCCGGCGTCGGCCCGGTCGGCGGCCCGGTCGATTCCGGCCACACCGCTCACGACCGCGCAGGGGCGTACGGAACAGCCGCCCTGGTCGGCACCGGCGGAAACGACCACCCAGGTACGCGCCGCCGGACTGCCCATGCTCGACGCGGAGGGCACCGTGGAGCACATCCACGCCCACCTCGACGTCATCGTCGACGGCAAGCCGGTCGTGGTGCCGGCGCAACT
The DNA here is from genome assembly GCF_003633685.1 of Micromonospora pisi. Lineage (NCBI taxonomy): Bacteria > Bacillati > Actinomycetota > Actinomycetes > Micromonosporales > Micromonosporaceae > Micromonospora > Micromonospora pisi. Next base: position 5,911,650 of record NZ_RBKT01000001.1, read on the forward strand.
CGGCATCGACCAGGCCACCGGCGAGATCAGCCCGTTGCACACCCACGACACCACCGGCGTGCTGCACATCGAGTCGCCGGTGCAGGCGGACTTCAGCCTGGGGCAGCTCTTCACCGAGTGGCAGGTGGCGCTCTCGGACAACCAGATCGGTGGGCTCCACGCCGGCGACGGCAAGGTGCTCCAGGCGTACGTCAACGGCAAGGCGGTCACGGGCAACCCGGCGGGCATCATCATGCACGCCCACGACGAGATCGCGATCGTCTACGGCACCGCCGCCCAGCAGGCCAACCCGCCGTCGAGCTACGCCTTCCCGGCAGGGGATTAGGCCGGGCCGCCCGTCGCCCGGCTAACGCGACGCGCTGAGTCGTTTCCGCCCGACCGTCACCAGGGTCCCGTCCTTGCGGGTTCCCTCGATCAGTACGTCGGCGACCCGGCCGGTGTGCGCCAGGGTGCTGATGGCGTTGCCGAAGTACGGCCCGGTCAGCCTCCGCCACCGTACGCTCGGCCGGCGCACCCCGGCGGTACGCGCCAGTGCCCGCGCCGCCCCGATCGGTCCGGCCCACCAGCCGAGCTTCAGCAGCGGGCGCATGAAGGCGGGCACCTGGTTGTGGATCGGTGAACAGGTGAGCTGGTGCACCGGGGTCTGCACCTCGTCGGCGAACCGGGCCCGGGCCACGTAGGAGTGGTGCACGTCGCCGGAGAGGACGCTGATCGACGCCGGTGCCGGGTACGCCGGACCGGCCCCGACCGGCACCGCCCCGCCGTCGCCGGTCCGGTTTCCGCCCGTGCCGTCGTCGCCCGTACGGTTTCCACCGGTGTCGGCCCCGTCGCTGATCACACCGCTGGTCTGGGCGGTGCCGAGGCGGGCGAAGAGGGCGGCGAGCGCCTCGAACGAGCGGTCGAAGGCCGCCCAGTGCTCCAGGTCGAAGGCGCGACGGAGTCGTTCGGCGAGCCCGGCGACCCGGGGCCGGCGCGAGTCGGCCAGCCGCTCGTTCCACGACTCGACGTGGTGCACCGCGGGCGGCAGCAGCCAGGGCAGGGACGAGCCGACCACCAGGTGGTCGTACCGGCCGTGGGCCCGGTCGACGAACCAGGCCCACTCCTCGGGCGAGAGCATCGAACGGCGGGCCCGGTCGAGCACCCGACCGCACCGGTTGTCCAGCATCACCAGCCGGGTCCGGCCGATGTCGAGCCCGTAGCTCCACTGGTAGCGCCCGACCTGGACCGGCCCGCCGAGCGGGTCGGCACCGGGACCGGTGGTGGCGCTGGTGTCCTCGGCGGCCTCCGAGACGTGCGCGTCGACCTGCGCGCCGAACTCCCGCAGCAACGAGGTCGCGTCCTCGGCGGCGACCACCTTGGCGTAGACCGGGTCGGCCGCCACCTCGTCCGGGTCGAGATTGCCCAGGTGCTGGTACACCCAGTAGGAGGCGATCCCGCTTGCGATCCGCTCGTTCCACCAGGGCTGCTGGGCGACCTCGGCCCGCCAGCGGGCGGAGGTGTTCCAGTCGTCGATGATCTCGTGGTCGTCGAACATCATCACGCTCGGCACGGTCGCCAGCAGCCAGCGGATCTCCGGGTCGCGCCACGACTCCAGGTAGAGCTTGGTGTACTCGTCGAAGCTGACCACCTGGTCGGCCGGCGCATTCCTGGGCCGGTTCCGACGCCGACTGAGCAGCTTGCGGACCGTCGGTGAGGTGACGTCGGCGTAGACCTGGTCGCCGAGCAGCACCATCAGGTCGGGCAGTTCGGCGGCGGCGTCCGGGCTGGCCATCAACCGCCGGGCGTACGCGTCGAGGGCGTCCGGCGGCAGCCGCCGCGCGGTGGAGTGCTGGGTGGTCTCCCGGCACGAGCCGAAGATCAGGCGGACGGGTTGCGCCGCGTCGTCGGCGGCGCGGGTACGGATCAGGCTCGGTGGGTACGTCGACTCGGGCAGCGGCCAGGCCAGCTCCTCGTCGAGCCACACCTCGTACGGGGTCGCGGCCCCCGGGGGCAGTCCGTCGACGACGACCAGGGCGTAGTGGTGATCGAAGGCGCTGAACGTGGGTGCCGTACCGCTGGCCCCGTCCGAGGTCTCGACCCGGACCACGGTCGGCGCGCTCGTCTCCACCCAGACGGTGGCCCGCGTGCCGACCACTCGGCGCAGCAGCGGGCCGATCAGCAACCGGGATTCGGGCATGGCTGGACCTCCGAGGGGTGGGTGGATCCATCCTTCCTACCCGGCGGCCCGGGCCGCCACCCGGGTTTCGGCGGAGCGTACCGGTGATCTCCGTCGCGCCTGTCGGGAGCGGCGGCTGGGCCGGCCGAGACGGCATCTGTCAGGATTCCCGCATGGAGTACCTCGTTCTCGCGCTGATCCTGCTAGGTGTGCTGCTGCTCGGCACGGTCGGCCTGGTCGTGCCACGGCTGCGCCGGCGGCCCGAGCCGCCGTTGCCGGAGACGAGCGTGCGGACCCGCCCGACCGGGGAGGTGCCCGGACCGACGGTCGAGGCCCCGGAGACGGACCGGGCCGGCACCGGCACCGTGACCGCGCCGCCGCCCACCGAGCCGGTGGCGCCCCCGGTCGCGCCCCCGGTCGAGCCGGCACCGACGCTGGAGCGGCCCGAGCCGACCGCCGGGCGGCTGGTCCGGCTCCGGGCCCGGCTCTCCCGGTCGCAGAACGTGTTCGGCAAGGGACTGCTCACCCTGCTCTCCCGGGACCACCTCGACGAGGAGGTCTGGGAGGAGATCGAGGACGCCCTGATCGGGGCCGACGTCGGGGTCGACGCCACCCGCGAGATCGTCGACCGGCTGCGTGAGCGGACGGCCGTGCTCGGCACCCGTACCGCCGTCGAGCTGCGTACGTTGCTCGCGGTCGAACTGGTCAACGCGCTCGATCCGGGGATGGACCGGTCGTTGCGGGCGACCCCGCACGACGGCACGCCCGGGGTGGTGCTGGTCGTCGGGGTGAACGGCGCCGGCAAGACCACCACCTGCGGCAAGATCGCCCGGGTGCTGGTCGCGGACGGGCGTACGGTCCTGCTCGGTGCCGCCGACACGTTCCGGGCCGCCGCCGCCGAACAGCTCACCACCTGGGGTTCCCGGGTGGGCGCCGAGGTGGTTCGGGGGCCGGAGGGTGCCGACCCGGCGAGTGTGGCGTTCGACGCCGTCCGTCGGGGGATCGAGCTCGGTGTGGACACGGTGCTGATCGACACCGCCGGCCGGTTGCAGAACAAGGTCGGTCTGATGGACGAGTTGGGCAAGGTCAAGCGGGTGGTGGAGAAGCACGGCCCGGTGGACGAGACGCTGCTGGTCCTGGACGCCACCACCGGGCAGAACGGCCTGGAGCAGGCCCGGGTGTTCATGGAGGCGGTCGACGTGACCGGGGTGGTGCTGACGAAGCTCGACGGCACCGCCAAGGGCGGCATCGTGATCGCGGTGCAGCGCAAGCTCGGCCTGCCGGTGAAGCTGGTCGGCCTCGGCGAGGGTCCGGACGATCTGGCCCCGTTCGAGCCGGCCCAGTTCGTCGACGCGCTCATCGGTGTCGATCCACTGGGAGCCGGGGCGTAACCTCGGTGACCTACCGTGAACCGCCGCCGCGCATCGGGAGACCGTACGTGACTTCGCAGGAGATCCCACTGCACGGCGGCAACGTGAGCACCGTGGTGCGCGTCGGCGACACCGTACGGCGCAACGCCGGTCCGTGGACCCCGTCGGTGCACGCCCTGCTGCGGCACCTGGAGTACGTCGGGTTCACCGGCTCTCCCCGGGCGCTGGGCATGGACGAGCGCAACCGGGAGGTGTTGTCGTACCTGGAGGGGGAGTGCGGCGAGTATCCGCTCGCCCCGCACTGGGTCACCGACGAGGCGCTGGTCACGGTCGCCACCATGCTGCGGATGTTCCATGACGCCCAGTACGGCTTCGCCCCGGTGACCGGGGCGGTCTGGCGGTCGTTCGGGCCGCCGCCGCCGGACACCGAGGTGATCTGCCACCACGACGCCGCCCCGCACAACGTGATCTGGCGGCCGGACGGCACCCTGGCGCTGATCGATTTCGACCTCGCCTCGCCGGGGGCCCGGATCTACGACGTGGCGTACGCGGCCTGGACCTGGGTGCCGCTCTTCTCCGACCGGGACTCGTACACGCTGGGCTGGAAGCGGCCGAACCGGCCGCGCCGGTTGCGGCTCTTCGCGGACGCGTACGGGCTGATCCCGCGCGACCGGCACCGGCTGGTCCGGACCATCCGGAAACGAATTGTCGATCATGTCGAGGGAATTCGTCGGATGGCCGCCGCGGGCGAGCCGGCTTTCGTGCGCATCGTGCACAAGGGACACCTACGCCGGCCAATGCGTGATCTTCGACTGCTCGATTACGAGCGGCACACGCTGGAGTACGCGCTCCGCTGATCCGCGTCGCTTTCCGTATAGCTCGGACGGCCCTTTCGGCTGATATGCCCCCACCCGTTCTATCGACTGTGAGGAATTCGTCACACGTCCGAAACAACTGGTCACGCCCTGGAAACCTGACGGAGACCCTGGGTGAAACAGCCAGCCGGGAAGCTTCCGCCCAACCGGCGCGGCGGGCAGCGCTGCCTCCGAGTCGGTGGAAGTTTCGACTCGGGCCGCGTGGTAGCGGGGACAGTACCGGGCCACGAATCGGAGCTTTCGAGGGGAGGAAACTCAATTTTAGGAGGCCAGCGTGCCTGAAGCACCGACGATCGACGGCGCCAACACTACGTGGCTGCTGGTTTCGACGGCGCTCGTTTTGCTCATGACCCCCGGTCTGGCGCTGTTCTACGGCGGACTGAACCGGTCCAAGGGCGTACTGAACATGATGATGATGAGCTTCTCGGCCATCGGGCTCATCTCGATCCTGTGGTGGTTCTACGGTTTCAGCGTCGCCTTCGGCGCGGACGTGAACGGTTTCTGGGGTGACCCGGCCGCGTACCTCGGCACCAAGACCTTCCTCGCGGAGACCGACCTCTGGGGCGCGACCGCGGAGAACCCCAGCGGCATCGGCGTCCCGCTCTACGTCTTCATGGCCTTCCAGATGGTCTTCGCGGTGATCACCGTCGCGCTGATCAGCGGTGCCATCTCCGACCGGGCCAAGTTCGGCGGCTGGCTGCTCTTCGCCTTCGGCTGGGCCACCCTGGTCTACTTCCCGGTCGCCCACTGGGTATGGGGCGGCGGCATCATCGGCGCCGACATCCACGCGCTCGACTTCGCCGGCGGTACGGCGGTCCACATCAACGCCGGTGCGGCGGCGCTCGCCGTGGCGCTGGTGCTCGGCAAGCGGCTCGGCTGGCCCAAGGAGGGCATGAAGCCGCACAACATCCCGCTGGTGGCGCTCGGTGCCGGCCTGCTCTGGTTCGGCTGGTTCGGCTTCAACGCCGGCTCGGAGCTGACCGTCGACTCGGTCGCCGGCCTGGCCTTCATCAACACCCAGCTCGCCACCGCCGCGGCCGTGCTCGGCTGGATCGTGGTCGAGTGGATCAAGGGTGGCAAGCCGACCATGGTCGGTGCCTCCTCCGGCGCCATCGCCGGTCTGGTCGCGATCACCCCCGCCTGCGGGTTCATCGCGCCCTGGGCCTCGGTGCTGCTCGGCATCGTCGCGGGTGTGGTCTGCGCCCTCGCGGTCAGCCTGAAGTACAAGCTCGGCTTCGACGACTCGCTCGACGTGGTCGGTGTGCACTTCGTCGGCGGCTGGATCGGGTCGCTCTGGCTCGGCCTGTTCGCCACCAACTCGGTCAACGCCGCGATCGGCGACGTGGTCGGTGCCTCGGACGGTCTCTTCTACGGCGGCGGCGCGACCCAGCTCGGCCGGCAGGCCCTCGCCGGCCTGATCGTCACCGTATGGTCGTTCGGTGTCGCCTGGGTGCTGGCCTTCGTGATCGAGAAGACCATCGGCTTCCGGGTCAAGACCGAGGCCGAGGTCGACGGGATCGACATCGCGGAGCACGCCGAGAGCGGTTACGACCTCTCCACCGGTGGCGGCAGCGGCGGTGGCGGCGCGTTCGCCATGGCCGGTATCGGCACCCCGAGCAACACCGCGGCCGAGCCGGCCGCCCCGGTCAGCGAAAAGGTCGCCGGTTAACGTCTCTGCGATGGAGGGTTTGGACATGAAGCTGGTGACCGCGGTCATCAAGCCGTACCAGCTGGACGCGGTGAAGGAGGCCCTGCACGCCCTCGGCGTCGCCGGCCTGACCGTCAGCGAGGTCCAGGGGTACGGACGGCAGAAGGGCCACACCGAGGTGTACCGGGGTGCCGAGTACACCGTGGAGTTCCTGCCGAAGATCCGGGTCGAGGTGCTGACCGACGAGATCGACGTCGAGAAGGTCGTCGACGCGATCGTCACGGCGGCCCGTACGGGCAAGATCGGTGACGGCAAGGTCTGGGTCACGGCCGTGGAGGATGTCGTCCGCGTCCGGACCGGTGAGCGCGGCCTCGACGCGCTCTGAGCAGATGGCGATGACCAGGGGAACCGGGCCGGCAGCAGAACTCACCGACACCGGAGCACCACTGCTCACCGCCGGGATCGGCGCCGCCGCACGGGAACACCGTGCGGCGGCGCTCGACGCCTGGCTGCGTACCCTCATGCCGTCCGGACCGGACGGCACCGCACTGACCGGGGTCGCCCTGGTCGCCGTCGGCGGCCTCGGCCGCCGGCAGTGCTCCCCCTACAGCGACCTCGACCTGGTGCTGGTGCACGACGGCGTGCCCGGGATGGACGAACTCGCCGCCGCCGTCTGGTACCCGGTCTGGGACGCCCGGCTCGGCCTCGACCACTCGGTCCGCACCATCGCCGAGGCGCTCTCGGTCGCCCACGACGACGTCAAGGTCGCCCTCGGCCTGCTCGACGCCCGGCACATCGCCGGGGACGAGTCACTCACCACCCGGCTCAGCGTCGCCGCCGGCGACCAGTGGCGGCGTACCGCCGTGCGGCAGCTACCGGTGCTGCGCGAGGTGACCGCCGCCCGCTGGAAGGCACACGGGGAACTCGCCTTCCTGCTCGAAGGCGACCTCAAGGAGGCCGCCGGCGGGTTGCGCGACGTCGGGCTGCTGCGCGCCATCGCGTACGCCGGCATCAGCGACGCCCTGCGCCCCGCCGTACGCGCCGCGCACCTGCGACTGCTCGACACCCGCGACGCGCTGCACGTCTCCCGGGGCCGGCGGGTCGACCGCCTGGTCGCCCAGGAGCGCGAAGCCGTCGCCACCCTGCTCGGGCTCGACGACGGCGACGCGGTGCTGCGCCGGGTCGCCGGTGACGCCCGTACCGTCAGCCACGCCCTCGCGGACGCGTTCCGGGCCGCTGACCGGCTCCGCTCCGGTCGAGTGCGCGGCGCCGACGGCCGTGGCGCGGACGGCCGGCTGCTGCGCCGCCCGGTCGCCCGGGACGTGGTCGAACACGACGGCGAGCTGGTCCTGGCCCGGACCGCGATCGGCGCCCGACCCGACGCCAGCCTGTCGCTGCGGGTCGCCGCCGCGGCGGCCAGCACCGGACTGCCGATCGCGCGGGCCACCTGCGAATGGCTCGCCGCCTACTGCCCGCCGCTGCCGACCCCGTGGCCGGCGCCGGCCCGCGCCGCGCTGATCACCCTGCTCGGCGCCGGCCCCGGCCTGGTGCCGACCTGGGAGACCTGCGACCGGTACGGCCTCATCGACGGCTGGCTGCCGGAGTGGCCCCGGCTGCGCAGCCTGCCGCAGCACAACCCGGTGCACCGGTACACCCTCGACCGGCACCTGGTGCAGGCCGCCGCCGAGGCGACCGCGTACGCCCGCGAGGTCGACCGGCCCGACCTGCTGCTGCTCGCCGCGTTCCTGCACGACGTGGGGAAGGGGCTGCCCGGGGACCACAGCACCGTCGGCGCCCCGATCGCGGCTGGCGTCGCCGCCCGGATCGGCCTGCCGCCGGCCGAGGTGGACCTGATCGAGAAGCTGGTCCGGCTGCACCTGCTGTTGCCGGACGTGGCGACCCGCCGCGACCTGCGCGACCCGGTCACCATCTCGCACGTCGCCGACGCGGTCGGCGACAGCACCACCCTCAGCCTGCTGCACGGGCTGGCCCGCGCCGACGCCCAGGCCACCGGGCCGGCCGCCTGGTCGGACTGGAAGTCCCGGCTGATCGCCGAACTCGTCGGTCGGGTGCACACCGCGCTGGACACCGGGGAGCTGCCCGACCCACCGGCTCCCGACCCGGCCCTGCTCGACGGGCCGCTGCCGGCCGTACACCTGGACGGCTCACGGGTCGCGGTGGCCGCCGCCGACCGACGCGGCCTGCTCGCCGCGGTCGCCGGTTGCCTGGCCCTGCACCGGCTGGAGGTGCTCTCCGCCGACGCCACCACGGTGGCCGACCGGGGACTGGTCGAGTTCCAGGTCCAGCCCCGGTACGGCACCCCACCGGACCCGATCGCGCTCACCGCCGACCTGCGCCGCGCCGTCACCGGCGACGTCTCGGTGACCCAGCGGCTGCGCGGTCGGGCGCTGGCGAACCGGGGGGCCGGGGCGGCGCCGAAGGTGGTCTGGCACCGGGCGGTCGCCACCGACGCGGTGGTCCTGGAGCTGCGTGCGGCCGACTCCGGTGGCCTGCTCTACCGGGTGGCGAGCGCGTTGGACGAGGCGGGCGCGCTGGTCCGGGCGGCCCGGATCTCGACCCTCGGCGGTGACGTCGTAGACGCGTTCTACCTGGTGGGGGACTGGTCCGAGCCGGCTGAACGGGACCGGGTCGAAGCCGCCGTACTCGCCGCCGTCTCCCCCTGAACCGGGTCGCCGTACGTCGACGGGCGTACGGCGGGTGTCGCTTCGGCGGCGATGGCGTGACCGCCGGGGTGTTGTCGCCGGTGCTGGGTACGGTCGGCGGGGCCGGCAGCGACGCGGCGGTCGGGGTGGTGGGCGGCTACCCTAACGGTGGCCGGGTGTCTCATGCCGGCCCGAGTCCTGCCCGCGGAAACTAGACAAACGGGATGTTGCGCCGTGTTTGACACCTTGAGCGATCGCCTCTCCGGGATCTTCACCAAGCTCCGCGGGAAAGGCCGCCTCACCGACGCCGACATCGACGCCACCGCCCGGGAGATCCGGCTGGCGTTGCTGGAGGCCGACGTCGCGCTGCCCGTCGTCAAGAGCTTCATCGCGAGCCTCAAGGAGCGGGCCCGGGGCGCCGAGGTGTCGCAGGCGCTCAACCCGGCCCAGCAGGTCATCAAGATCGTGCACGAGGAGCTGGTCGCGGTCCTCGGCGGCGAGGGGCGGCGGCTCCAGTTCGCCAAGCAACCGCCGACCGTGATCATGCTGGCCGGCCTCCAGGGTTCCGGTAAGACCACCCTCGCCGGCAAGCTCGCCCGCTGGCTCAAGGCGCAGGGGCACCAGCCGATGCTGGTCGCCGCCGACCTTCAGCGGCCGAACGCGGTCGGCCAGCTCCAGGTGCTCGGTGGTCGGGCCGGCGTCGAGGTCTACGCCCCGGAACCGGGCAACGGCGTCGGCGATCCGGTACAGGTGGCGCGGGCGTCGATCGAGCACGCCAAGCGGGCCGCCCGGGACATCGTCATCGTCGACACCGCCGGCCGGCTCGGTATCGACGCCGAGATGATGGCCCAGGCCGCCTCGATCCGGGACGCGGTCGACCCGGACGAGGTCATCTTCGTGATCGACGCGATGGTGGGTCAGGACGCGGTACGGACCGCCGAGGCGTTCCGTGACGGCGTCGGCATCACCGGCGTGGTCCTCTCCAAGCTCGACGGTGACGCCCGCGGTGGTGCGGCGCTCTCCGTACGCGAGGTCACCGGACAGCCGATCCTCTTCGCCTCCACCGGCGAGAAGCTGGAGGACTTCGACGTCTTCCACCCGGACCGGATGGCGAGCCGGATCCTCGGCATGGGCGACGTCCTCACTCTGATCGAGCAGGCCGAGCAGGCCTTCGACTCCGATCAGAAGGAGAAGATGACCGCCAAGCTGATGGGCGGCGAGCAGTTCACCCTGGAGGACTTCCTCGACCAGCTCATCGCCGTACGCCGGATGGGTCCGATCGCGAACGTGCTGGCCATGATGCCCGGCATGGGGCAGATGAAGGACCAGCTGGCGGACCTGGACGACAGCCACTTCGACCGGGTCACCGCGATCATCCGCTCGATGACGCCGGGCGAGCGCACCAACCCGAAGATCATCAACGGTTCCCGCCGGCTCCGGATCGCCAACGGCTCCGGGGTCACCGTGATGGACGTCAACCAACTGCTCAACCGCTTCACCGAAGCGCAGAAGATGATGAAGCAGATGGGCGGCATGATGGGGCTGCCCGGTGGCCGGCGCAAGGCGACCAAGTCGCCGAAGAACAAGCGCAAGGGCACCAAGGGCGGCGGCCGGCCCCGGGTCGGCGGTCCCGCCGGTGGCTTCCCCGGTGGCGGCTTCCCCGGCATGCCGCAGCTCCCGCCGGGGCTGGACCCGGGCGCCCAGCAGGGTCTGCCGCCCGGCTTCAAGTTGCCGAACATCGACTTCAACAAGTTCACCAAGCGCCCCGACGACAAGTGACCCCGGCCGGCGTGCCGGATCGGGCACTGCACGTACGCGGGGTGGTGCTCCCCGACGACGAGGTCCGTGACCTCTGGCTCGACGGCGACCGGGTGACGTACGAGCCGGTGGCCGGGGCGGTGACCGTGGCCGAGGGCGGGTTCGTGCTCCCCGGTCTGGTCGACGCGCACTGCCACATCGGCATCGCACCGAGCGGGCGCCCGATCACCGGACTGGACGAGGCCCGGGCGCTCGCCGTACCGGACCGGGAGGCGGGGGTGCTGGCGATCCGCGACGCCGGTTCGCCGTACCCCTATCCGGAGCTGGACGACGAGCCGGGACTGCCCCGGTTGGCCCGCGCGGGCAGGCACCTCGCGCCGCCGAGGCGTTACCTGCGGGACATCGCGGTCGAGGTGGGCGGGGACGAGTTGCGGGCGGCGGTGGCCGAGCAGGCCCGCGCCGGCAACGGCTGGGTCAAGCTGGTCGGTGACTGGATCGACCGGGACGCCGGGGACCTGGCGCCGACCTGGGACTCCGCCGACCTGGTCGGCGCGGTCGAGGCCGCGCACGCCGCCGGGGTACGCGCGGCGGTGCACACCTTCTCCGAGTCGGCCGTGGAGATCATGGTCCGGGCGGGGGTGGACTCGGTCGAGCACGGCACCGGCCTGAGTGTGGATCTGGTCGACGAGATGGCCCGGCGGGGGACCGCCCTGGTCCCCACGATGATCAACATCGACACCTTCGGTGGCATCGCCGAGCGGGCCGCCGAACGTTTCCCCGGGTACGCGAAACACATGCTCGCCCTCCGCGACGGTTTTCCCGAGGTGGTCCGCGCGGCGTACCAGGCCGGGGTGCCGATCTACGTCGGTACGGACGCCGGTGGCGGGATCGACCACGGGCTCGCCGCGCAGGAGATGCTGCTGCTGCACGAGCGGGCCGGCATGTCCACCCTGGACGTTCTCGCCGCCGGTTCCTGGGGGGCCAGGGCCTGGCTCGGCTTCCCCGGCCTGGTCGAGGGGGGCCTCGCCGACCTGGTGGTGTACGACACCGACCCCCGCGTCGATCTGCGGGTGCTGCGCACTCCGAGACGGATCGTGCTGCGCGGCCGGGTGGTCCGCTGACCCCGACGTGTTGATCATGAAGTTGGCGCGGGCAGAGAAGATCGAACCTGCGCCAACTTCATGATCAACGGGCGTGGGTGGGGGTGGGCGAGCGATGGGGGGCGGTGGGGGGCGCATAGGATATGCGGTCATGGCACGCGTGCTCACTCCCCGTGCGGAGGACTTTCCCCGCTGGTACCAGGACCTGATCGCCAAAGCGCAACTCGCCGACAACGGCCCGGTGCGTGGCACGATGGTCATCCGACCAGCGGGCTACGCCATCTGGGAGCGGATGCAGGCCGAGATGGACAACCGGATCAAGGCGGCCGGGGCGGAGAACGCCTACTTCCCGCTCTTCATCCCGGAGAACTACCTCAAGCGCGAGGCCGAGCACGTCGAGGGTTTCTCCCCGGAACTGGCCGTGGTGACCCACGGTGGCGGCAAGCCCCTCGCCGAGCCGATAGTGGTCCGCCCCACCAGCGAGACCGTGATCGGCGAGTTCATGGCCAAGTGGGTCGACTCGTACCGGGACCTGCCGCTGCTGCTCAACCAGTGGGCGAACGTGGTCCGCTGGGAGCTGCGCCCCCGGATCTTCCTGCGTACCAGCGAGTTCCTCTGGCAGGAGGGGCACACCGCGCACGCCGACGAGGCGGACGCCCGGGCCTACGCCCGCCGCATCCTGCACGAGGTGTACGAGGACATGATGGTCAACGTACTGGGCATCCCGGTGGTCGTCGGGCGCAAGACCGCCCGGGAACGGTTCGCCGGCGCCACCAGCACGTACACCCTCGAAGGCATGATGGGCGACGGCAAGGCGCTCCAGCTCGGCACCAGCCACGAGCTGGGACAGAACTTCGCCAAGGCGTTCGACATCACCTACTCCGCCGCCACCGGCGGGATGGAACACGCGTGGACCACCTCCTGGGGCACCTCGACCCGGATGCTCGGTGGCCTGATCATGACCCACGGTGACGACAACGGGCTGCGCGTGCCGCCCCGGCTCGCCCCGATCCAGGCGTACGTGATGGTGGTCAAGGCCGGCGACGGGGTGGCCGAGGCGGCGGCGAAGCTGCGTGACGCGCTCCGTGACGCGGGTGTCCGGGTCGCGCTCGACGAGCGGGTCGACACCCCGTTCGGCCGCCGGGCCGTCGACGCCGAACTCAAGGGCTACCCGGTACGGGTCGAGGTCGGCCCGCGTGACCTGGCCGCCGGCAACGCGGTGGTGGTCCGGCGTACCGACGGGTCGAAGACCCCGGTGCCGGTGGCCGACACGGTCGGCGCGGTGCTCGCCGCGCTCGACGCCGACCAGCAGGCGCTGCACGACGAGGCGCTCGCGCTGCGCCAGTCCCGCACCGTCGAGGTCGCCACGCTCGCCGAGGCGCTCGAGGCGGCGGCGACCGGCTGGGCCCGGGTGCCCTGGTCGGCCGTGGGTGTCGAGGGCGAGGCTGAGGCGAACGGGCAGGGCGTCACCGTACGTTGCCTGGTCCGCGCCGACGGCTCGGTGCCGGACTCCGAGGACGAGCCCGACCTGATCGCCATCCTGGCCCGCTCCTACTGACGGTGCGCAACGGCGCGCGCCATCTTCGGGGAACCGGGGCGATCGAGCCCCGGTTCGCCCCGGGACGCCTGATCGTGCACCGCAACGTACGGCGGGGCCGGATCGGCTGGGTCCGGCCGGCAACCGTGGTCAGCGACGACGAGCGGGGCCTGCTGCTCTGGATCGGGCGCGGCACAGCGGTGGCGAACGAGGTGGCCGACGACGGCCGGGGCATGCGGTCGATGCCGTTCGCCGAGTGGCTGGCCCGGTCATACCGGTTGGTCACCGGCGTCTGGGCGGGACCGCCGCTGCTCATGTTCCTGCCCGCCGGTGCCGACCACTCGGTCTGGTGGTTCCGCGACGGCGTCACCGACCGGTTCACCCACTGGTACGTCAACCTCGAAGAGCACGCTCTGCGCTGGGACGACGGTGCGTTGGCCGGGGTCGACATGGTCGACCAGGACCTCGACATCCTGGTTCAGCCCGACCTGGGCTGGTGCTGGAAGGACGAGGAGGAGTTCGTCGAGCGCCTCGCCTACCCGGAGGGCTACTGGGTGCCGGACGAGGCGGCGGTTCGCGCCGAGGGGCTGCGGGTGGTGGCGACGATCGAGTCGGGCGGGTTCCCGTTCGACGGGACCTGGTGCGACTTCGTACCGGATCCGGCGTGGACCATTCCGGCGACGCTGCCGCCCGGCTGGGACCGACCACCGGTGCGCTGATCCCGGTGTCGTGCTCCTGACAGAAGCCGTAAAACCCCAGGTCAGGGACCTAGGCTCCGGGCAAGTCGTTCCCCTGGTGGGAGGTCCCCGTGGCCGACCAGATCACCTCCTGGGCAGACCTGCAGGCACGCGCAGCCGAGATCCTCGCCCGGGTCAACGCCAATCCCCGGCTGGGCCGCGCCGCCGCGGCCAACCCGATGCTCACGCTGGGGCGGCTCGACTACACCCTCGACCCCGAGGCGCGGGTCGCCATCGCCGACCGGCTCCGACTGGGTCCCGCCGCCGCCGAGCGCCTCGCCGACCTTCGTCGCGAGGTCGCCGGCCTGGCCGGCCGGGCCGTCGACCCGGACGACGCCGAGGACGTACGGCACCTCCTGGTCGAACTCGGCATCGTCCCCGTGGCACCCGGGCCGGTGCTCGACACCAACCCGCCACCGTGGCGACCCGGAGGGACCGGCCCCGACCCGCTGCGCCGCCTGCGCGACCAGCACCCGGTGCTGGCGCCGCTGCTGGACTACCGCCGGATCTCCGCCTCCCGACCCCGGTTCGCACCCGAGCCGGTCTTCACCGCCCTGCTCGACGGGGAGGGGCGGGCACCGGTGACCGAGGTGGTCGGTCGCCTCCAGCGGGGCGCGCCGCCGAGCGTCGACCGGTAGCGCGGGAGGAGCGGGATGATCGACACACACGGCTTCGACGTGGTGATCCAGGCGACGCCGGCGGTGCTGCGCAAGGCGCTGCGCGCCGCCTGGAAGTCCGGCAGCGTCCCGCAGTACCTCGCCATCGGGGCCGGGCTCGACCTCGGCGGTCACACCACCTCCGGTGGCCAGCTGGAGATCCCGGCGCACCAGCTCGACGCCGAACTGGTGCCCACGATCGACGGTTGCCGGCTCTCCTTCGGCCTGGTCGTCCAGGTGACCCTCGCCGACCCGCCGGTTCCCTCCGCCCAACTGCTCGACCTCACCGCCACCGTACGGGCACAGGCGCCGATCGGGCCGCTGCCGGACTCCCGCGACGTCGGCGTCCGCTTCGACGGACTGCCCCGGGGCGCCGTCGGTGTCACCGTCACCGGCGACCCGACCATCGGCAAACTCGACCAGATCCTGGCCGAGTATGTCCACCTCGCCTACCGCAACGGCGGTCCCGGCGGGCCGCCGCACCCCGGCGTACCCGCCTTGCCACACGAACGCGACGACACCGGGCAACGGTTCTCCTTCGGCGCCGGCAGCTACACCCTCGACACCCACCTGGAGATCTACGACGACCAGAGCCAGCCCGCGTACCGGATCGAGGTGACCCGGCCCGACTCCGGGACCGCACTGATCAGCGTGCCGTGCTACCTGCGGATCTGTCACGTCGACGGGATCGGTCCGGCGCCCGTGCTCGCCGACCCGATGGCGGTCGAGGCCCGGTTGGAGATCCTGGTCCGGTTGGAGACATCACCGGGGGCGTACACGCTGCGGTTCGACACCGCGGAGGTGACAGTTGCCCGCCTCACCGCCGCCACCGGGCTGGAGGGCACCCACTACACGCTCAACAACAGCGGCCTCTTCGGACTGCTGGAGGGCGGGCTGCGTACCTGGCTGGCGGAACAGGGGACGGCGCTGGTCCAGGGCTTCGGCCCGTGCGGCGTACCGGTGCCGACCGCCGGCCAGATCGAGTCGATGATCGGTGACCTGTTCCACGCCGACCTGGCCGGCCGAGGTTTCCTGGCGCTCTGGACCCCGGAGGCCGGCGGCGAACTCTTCGCGGCACGCGACGTGGCGACCCGGGTCGGCGCCCAGTCACTGACCATCGCCGTCAACGCCGGCCCCGACGCGGACATCGCCGCGATCGCGCACCTGGTGCCGTACGGGCGGGAGTTCGCCCTCGCGGTGCCCGGACCGGTGCTGCGCGCCGGTATCGACGCCGCCCGGAGCCACCACGGGTGGGCCGACAGCGACCTGCCCCGCCGGGTCGAACAGGACGACACCCGGGCTGACGTACGCGAACTCGACCTCATCCTGACCGACGGGGCGATCCGGATGACCGGCACGCTGACCGTGGTCGACGCGATCCTCGGCTGTGTCGACGTCGACGCCGGCTTCCGGTCCGAGGTCGGACTGCGCTGGCACCCCGACGGCGGGGCCGACGACGACGGTGTCCAGACGCTGGAGTGCCAGGTGATCGGCGAACCGGAACTGGACCCGGAGCGCTCAGCCGCGTTCTGGCTCATCGCGACCATCCTCGCCGTGGTCAGCTGGGGTGCGGGCAGCATCCTGATCGGAATCCTCGTGGTGGTGGTCGCCGCCCTGGTCGCCGGCATCGCCGCCAACACCGGCGCCGCGAAACTGGTCGACCCGACGAGCGGCACCATCCGGGGCATCGCCGGTTGGCCCGCCGAACTCGCCCGGATCGGCCGGGTCCGCGCGGTCTTCCACAACCCGGTCACCATCCAACCGGACGGCCTCGTCGTCGCCGGCGACTTCGAGGTGGAGAGCTCCTACGCCGAGACGCCGGTCCGGGCCGCCCGCGGCGGTGGCTCGTACACCGGCACCACCGGGTCGCCGCTCACCCTGACCGCCGGGCAGACCGACCCGGTCGCGCGCTACCGCTGGTGGCCCGGGGACGGCAGCCCGGCGGTGAACGCCCGGGACCTGTCCCACACCTACGCCGCCAGCGGCGTCTACCTCGCCGAGCACTGCCTCACCGTCCCCGGCCCCGGCGGCGCCACCAGCCACAACTACGCCCTGGTGTATGTGGCCAACGTCCCGCCGACCGTGGACGCCGGCCCGGACCTGGTGGTCGACCAGGGCGAACTGGTGACCCTGGTCGGCCGCTTCAGCGACCTGGAATGGACCGGCTCACACGTCACCAGCTGGAACTTCGGCGACGCGTCGTCGATCGAGCCCGGCGCCGTGGCGGAGACGCACACCCCACCCCGGGCCGAGGGCACCAGCACCGCCCGGCATGCCTGGTGCGACGACGGGGTGTACGAGGTGACGCTGCGGGTCCGGGACCACAACGGCGGTATGGCCAGCGACACCCGGCTGGTGACCGTCCGGAACGTCTCGCCGACCGTCGATGCCGGCCCGGACCTCTTCACCTATCCGGGTACGGTGCTCACCCTCACCGCCACCTTCAGTGACCCGGGCTGGTGTGACACCCATACCGCCACCTGGTCGTTCGGGGACCGCACCGGGGCCATCCCGGCGGTGGTGACCGAAACCCACCAGGCACCGGCGAGCCGGGGTACGGCGGTGGCGGCGCACCGCTACCCGGACGGTGGCACCTTCCTGGCCCGCTGCACCGTGGTCGACGACAACGGCGGTACGGGCAGCGCCGAGGTGGTGATCCGGGCCATCGACGTGGTGAACCGGCACTTCGAGGACGGTTTCGCCCAGCGCGGCACCGGCGCGGTGGCGCTCGGCTGGGAGCCGTACCCCCGCTCGTCCCCACCGGGGACGAACGCCGCCCCCCGGCACACGGCCAGCACCTTCGTCGTGCACGGTGGACGGAGGGCGCAGGGGCTCCAAGTCGGTGCCCGTGAACGGGTCGGGGTGTACCAGCGGATCGGCGCCAACCCGGACTGGTCCTACCAGGTCACCGCCTGGTACGACCTGGATCAGGCCCGCCCCGGCACCGCCCGGCTCGGCGTCGACCCGGCCGGCGGGGACGACCCGGGTGCCGCCACCATCGTCTGGAGCGACGGTACGGCGAGCGAGCGGTGGAGCCCGCTGACCGTACGGGTCGTCGCCCGCGCCGCCGCGATCACGGTCTTCCTGGAGGCGTACCGGCCCGAGGGGCGGGACCCGGCGGCGGGCGCCGAGCGGGTCTGGTTCGACGACGTGGAGCTGCTCGCCGCCCAGCCGTACTGCCCGCCGGCACCGCCACCGCCCACCGAGGTCGAACTCGACTTCGGCGCCCGGGGCCGCGGCACCCAGTTCCCGCCTGAGTGGTCCGACCAGGGTTTCTTCCTCCGTACGCCGGACGGCGCCGGCCGGGCGGTGGTGGCGCTGGAACCACCGGCCAGCGGCACCGCGCTCCGGCTCGGCCTCGGCCTGGTGCTCCGACCGCCGCGCCCCGCCGAGCGGATCGTCGTCACCCTGCTCCACACGGGTGGCCGGCCGCTGTCGCTGAGCGCCGTCGACGCCGCCGGCAACATCCGGGACCGGGCCCAGCTACCACCGGCCAGCCCGGCGCTGCCGGCCGGTGCCGTGTTGACCGGACCCGGCATCGTCGCGGTCAGGATCGACGGCCGGGGTGCGGAGGCGTTCCTGATCCGCTGTCGTGCCGTGCTGGACACCCCTGTCCTGCCCGGCCCACGGGAACCGATTCACCCGGTGGCGGCACCGCCGTCGCCGGACACCCCGGGCGGGTACGGACGGGGCTGGCGTGGCTGACCGTGCCGGCCGCCCCGCCCCGCCCCCGCCCCTGGCCGCCGGTCGCCACCCGGCCACTCGGGACGAGTAGGAGGTCCACCATGACAAATCTGCGTCGGCACCCGTACGCGGCCGGGCCGCCGCCGGCCGGGACGGAGCGGCTCCGATGACCGTGGCCGGGGCGGCGACGGTGGACGACCGCTGGTTGACCAGTGCGCGCACCCGGACCGCCCTCGCCGACCTCGACCAGCGGATGAAGGACGCGGTGGCGTCGCGCGACCCGGGCCTCTGGACCATGGCGACCGCGCTGCTGGAACGGGGCGGGAAACGGATCCGGCCGGCGCTGCTCCTGGTGGCCGGCGAGTTCGGCACCTTCCGGCCCGATCGGCTGCTGGATGCGGCGGCCGCCCTCGAACTGCTCCACCTGGCCACGCTGTACCACGACGACGTGCTGGACCGGGCGGTCTCCCGCCGGCACGGGCCGACCGCCAACGCCGAGTGGGGCGAGCCGGCGGCCCTGGTCACCGGCACCTTCCTGGTGGCCCGGGCGAGCGCGTTGATCGCGACCTTCGACGACAGCTACGGCCGGGAGGTGGCCCGCGCCCTGGTCGCGCTCTGCACCGGGCAGTTACGGGAGACGGAGAACGCGTTCCACACCGGGCTGACCGAGGAGGAGTACATGAGGATCATCGCGGGCAAGACCGCGACCCTGTTCGAACTGCCCTGCCGGCTCGGTGCCCGGCTGGCCGGGGCGCCGGACCGGTTCGTGACGGCGCTCTCCCGCTACGGCCACGACCTCGGTGTCGCGTTCCAGTTGGCGGACGACGCGCTGGACGTGTGGGGCAGTGCGGAACGGCTGGGCAAGTACCCGCTCGGCGACGTCCGGGAGGGCGTCTACACGCTCTCCGTACTGCGGCTGCTGGCCCGGGGGACACCGGCCGCGCAGCGGGTACGCGAACTGCTCGGCGTGCTCGACCCCGGGGCCGCCCAACTGGCCGAGGTACGCAACCTGGTGCTCCGCTCGGGTGTCGTGGACCAGGTCCTCGGCGAGGCCCGCGAACTCGCCGCCCGCGCCCGGGGCCACCTGAGCGTGCTTCCCGCCGGACCGGCCCGGGAGTCGCTGTGGCGGCTCGCCGACCACGCCATCGCCCGGGCCGGTTGAGATGGCCAGGGCGGCCGGTCCGGACCGGCTCGACGCGGTGGTGGTCGGTGCCGGCCCGGCCGGCTCCGCGACCGCGTACCACCTGGCCCGACGGGGACGGCGGGTGCTGCTGGTGGACCGCCGGGACTTTCCCCGGGACAAGAGCTGCGGCGACGGGCTGACCCGCCGGGCGGTCCGGCTGCTCGGCGAGATGGGGGTGCTCGAGGAGCTGACCGGGGCGGCCCGGGTAGGTGGGGTCCGGATCAGGATGCGGGGCCGGGGGAGCCGGGACTTCTGGTACGACGGGGACGGTCCGCTGGCGTACGGGATGGTGGTGCCCCGGCTGGAACTCGACGCGAAGCTCTGCCACCGGGCGGTCCGGGCCGGCGCCACGCTCTGGTCCGACGCCCGCGCCACCTACCTGCTCGGCGAGCCCGGCGCGGTACGCGGGGTGGAGATCGAGCGGGAGGGACGGCGGATGGCGGTCCGGGCCCCGGTGGTGGTCGCCGCCGACGGCGCGGCCTCGGGACTGGGCCGGCAGGCCGGGCTCCGCTCGGGCGAGCGGGACCGGACCGGGTTCGCCGCGCGCGGCTACTTCGCCGACGTGACCGGCGTCGACCCGTTGCTGGAGATCCACCTGCCGCTCTTCGACGTCACCGAGCGGCACCTGCTTCCGTCGTACGGCTGGGTCTTCCCGGTCGGCGGCGGGGTGGTGAACGTCGGCGTCGGCCTTTTCGACCCGGCCCACCGGGACAGCGTCCGTGGTCTCTACGAGCGGTTCCTGAGCGAGCTGACCCGCGACGATCCCCGGTTCCACCGGGCCCGGCCGGTCGGACGGATGAGCGGGGCGCCGCTGCGGCTCGACTTCGACCCGGAGCGCTGCGGGGTGCCGGGGCTGCTGCTGGTCGGCGACGCCGCCGGGCTGGCCAGTCCGTTCACCGGCGAGGGGATCAGTCTCGCGCTGGAGTCCGGGGTGCTGGCCGCGGCCCGGATCGACGAGGCGCTGCACGAGTCCGCCGACGGGCCGATCGACCCGGCGCCGTACGCCCGGGCGCTTGCCGACCGCCACGCCGGCCACTTCGAGGCGGGCCGTGAAACGGCGCGACGCTACCTGCTCGCCTGGCGGGTGCTGGAGTCGACCTTCGATGACGACCGGCCGATCTTCGACCTCTGTCGCCGGCTTGTTCTCTTCCCCGACGGCGCCCGCGCGCAGCGGTTGCTGGGTCCGTTGCCGGCGCTGGACCCGGCGCTGGGCCGCGTGCTGCGGCGGGACCTGAACGCCGTCGCCGACCTGCTCACCGGCTGCGTACGCGACGACTGGCCGATGTTCGTCGGCCTGGCCGCGCCGGACGAGGAGCTGGCCGCGGTCGCGCTGCGCCCGTCGGTGCTGCTGCTCCTCGCCGGGTACGTCGGCCGGCGTCGCCATCCACTCAGCCACGCGCTGGCCGCGGCGGTGGATCTCGGGATGTTCGCCGGGCTGGCGATGGACGGGGCCGGATCGGCCGGCGCGCCGCCCGGGGCCGGAAGGGCCGGCGTACGGTCCGGGGTCGGAGCCGCCGGGTTGCCCGGGGCGAGGGTGCCGGTGCCCCGGTCCGGGCCGATCTCCGCGGTCGGGGCGGGCGGTTGGTCGCCGAACCCCCGCCCGGTGCCCTGGGGGAGCCGGTTCGCCATCCTCGCCGCCGACTATCTGCTGGCGCGGGCGTACGAGCTGGCCGCGCAGGGCGGGGCGGCGATGGTGGCGGAGTTCGCCGAGGCGTTGACCGCGAGCTGTGAGGCACGGGCGGGGCAGTGGCGGCAGGACCGGCAGGGAGGGCTGGTGGTCGACCACGCGGTGTCCGGGTGGGGCGACCCGGCGGGGCGGACCGACTGGTCGGCGCGGGGCGAGGCACTGGCCGGCCGGATGGCGATCTCCTTCGAGCTGCCGTGCCGGCTCGGCGCCCGGCTGGGGGGCGCGAGCGGGTCGGTGGTGAACGCGTTGGCCAGCTACGGCCGGAACCTCGGAGTGAGCCGGGCCCTGGCCGGGGAACTGGGGTCCGCGATCGGTGACGGCGACGCGGGGCGGTCGACGGAGATCACCCGGGTCCGCGACGAGTACGCGCGCCGGGCGCGTGAGGCGCTTGCCCGGGTTCCGGATGGGCCCGCCCGCGACCTGCTGCACCGGCTGGCCGAACCTCCGGTCACCGGTGCCGCCCCCGCCCGCCCTGGGCCGCCTTCCGAGTCGTCATCCGGGTCGCCTTCCGGGCTGTCGGGGCCGAGCGGCGTGGGGCATCATGGGCAGCGCCCGGAGGAGCGTTGAATAGGACAATCAGGGCGGATAGGTGAGTTGGTCGGGTCCGAGGTGAGATCTCCGTACTGGATCTGGCACAATGGGTCGCTGGTATCCGGCACGCGTCCGGCGCCCTCTAACCCGGGCGTGTCGCCAGTCCACCGAGTTGTCTCCGGCCCAAACCCCACTGTGCCGGTCGGCGCTCACCCGCCCACCGCCCTCCCGGGCTGGTGAGAATCGCAACAGGAGCGAACACACTGTGGCCGTAAAGATCCGGCTCCTGCGGATGGGTAAGATCCGCAACCCGCAATACCGCATCGTCGTCGCCGACTCGCGCACCAAGCGTGACGGTCGCGCGATCGAGTTCGTCGGGATCTACCAGCCGAAGGAGCACCCTTCGGTGATCCAGGTCAAGTCGGACCGGGTCCAGTACTGGCTGTCCGTCGGCGCGCAGCCGAGCGAGGCGGTCCAGCGTCTGCTGGAGAAGACCGGCGACTGGCAGCAGTTCAAGGGCCTGCCGGCCCCGCCGCCGCTGCTGGTGAAGGACGCGCCGGCCGACCGCCTGGCGGTCTACGAGGCTGAGGCCAAGGCAGCGGCCGGCCTCGCCGAGGCGCCGGCCAAGCCGGCCAAGAAGGCGGCCAAGGCTGCGCCGACCGAGGCCGCTCCGGCCGAGGAGCCGGCGAAGACCGAGGAGCAAGCTGGTGCCGCCTCCGGCGAGCAGGCCTGACATGGCTATCCGGCCGGCACTGGAGCACCTGGTCAAGGGCATCGTCGACCACCCGGATGACGTTCGGGTCCGGCTGGTCGACTCCCGTCGGGGCAAGCGACTCGAGGTGCGGGTGCACCCCGAGGACCTCGGCACGGTGATCGGCCGGTCCGGGCGTACCGCCAAGGCGCTGCGCCAGGTGATCGGATCGATCGGTGGTCGCGGGGTCCGGGTCGACATCGTCGACTCGTACTGATGCTCCTGATCGTCGGCCGGATCGGTCGGCCGCACGGGGTCCACGGTGAGGTGACCGTGGAGGTGCGGACCGACGAGCCTGAGGCACGGTTCGTCGCCGGGTCGGTGCTGCGCACCGACCCGGCGACGGCCTCCTCCGCCTCCAACCCGGCCCCGGTGGCCCGTCCCGGCGAGCCGGTACGGGTGCCGGAGGAGCTGACCATCGAAACCGTCCGCTGGCACCAGGGGCACCCGCTGGTGCTCTTCGAGGGCTTCTACGACCGGGATCTCGCCGAGGTGCTGCGCGGCACCCTGCTCTGGGTGGACAGCGCGCAGATGGCGCCGCCGAGCGACCCGGACGAGTTCAACGACCACCAGTTGGTCGGGCTGACCGTGGTCAGCCCGAGCGGTGAGACGCTCGGCGAGGTGACCCGGATCGACCACGCACCCGCCTCCGACCTGCTGGTGCTGCGCCGCCCGGAGGGCGGGACCGCGCTGGTCCCGTTCGTCAAGGCGATCGTGCCCGAGGTGGACCTGGCCGCCGGCCGGGTCGTGGTCGACGCTCCCGCCGGTCTCTTCGACCTCTGACCGGCTCTCCAACCTCCGACCAGCCGGTCCTCGGACGGACCGGCTGGTCTTCGAGCTGAGCGGTGACTGGCATGCGCGTTGACGTGATCTCCATCTTCCCGGACTACTTCGCCCCACTCGATCTCTCCCTGATCGGCAAGGCGCGCGCCTCCGGCGTGCTCGACCTGGGCGTACACGACCTGCGGACGTGGACCCACGACGTGCACCGGACCGTCGACGACACGCCGTACGGCGGCGGGCCGGGCATGGTGATGCGACCCGAGCCGTGGGGCGAGGCGCTGGACGCCCTGGTTCCGCCCGGCGCGACGCCGCCGCCACGGCTGCTCGTGCCGAGCCCGGTCGGGGTGCCCTTCACCCAGGCGCTCGCGTACGAGTTCGCCGCCGAGCCGCACCTCATCTTCGCCTGCGGCCGGTACGAGGGCATCGACCAGCGGGTGCTGGCGCACGCCGAGACCCGGATGCCGGTGACCGAGGTCTCCCTCGGCGACTATGTGCTCTTCGGCGGCGAGGTCGCGGTGATCGTGATGCTGGAGGCGATCACCCGGCTGCTGCCCGGGGTGCTCGGCAACGCCGACTCGCTCGACGAGGAGTCGCACGCGCACGGTTTGCTCGAGGCGCCGGTGTACACCAAGCCCCCGACCTGGCGGGAGCAGGACGTACCGGAGATCCTCCGCTCCGGTGACCACGGCCGGATCGCCCGTTGGCGGCGGGACGAGGCGTTGCGGCGTACCGCCGCCCGCCGGCCCGACATGCTCGCCCGGTTGTCGACCGAGCAGCTGGACAAACGGGACGTGGCGACCCTGCGCGAGGCCGGATTTCAGGTGCCGCCCGCCGATATGGCAAAGTAGGGAGGTTGCCGTGCTCGTCCGCGCCGCGGACGGGTACGAGGATCCCCGGTTTCCGTGCCCGGCCACCCGGCCGGTATCGGCGGGCCGAGGATCAGAATCACCAATGTGCGCGCCGACGCCCGGTGCGCCGTGACCTTACGAGGATGCAGCGATGAACACCCTGGACGTTCTCGACGCCCAGTCGCAGCGGACCGACATCCCCGCGTTCCGCGCCGGTGACACCGTCAAGGTGCACGCCCGAGTCATCGAGGGTAACCGTTCCCGGGTCCAGATCTTCCAGGGCGTGGTCATCCGTCGCCAGGGTGGGGGCCTGCAGGAGACCTTCTCCGTCCGCAAGGTGAGCTTCGGCGTCGGTGTCGAGCGGACCTACCCGCTCAACAGCCCGGCGATCGACCGCATCGAGGTCGTCACCCGTGGTGACGTCCGGCGGGCCAAGCTCTACTACCTGCGTGAGCTGCGTGGCAAGAAGGCGAAGATCAAGGAAAAGCGCGAAAAGGCGACCAGCTGACCGTCTGCGGCGACGCCTCCTGTCGTGGGGTGCCGTCCGGGTCAGCGGGTACTACGCTGGCCGCACGGGCAGAAGCGGAACGCATCCCCGCGGCTACGGCCGCGGGGGCGTGACGCGTCCGCGCTACCGCCCGAGGCCGACATCGTTGGCCTGACCGGGCGGTAGCGCCGTATCTCGGGACCGGGGAGCCGCGTGGTACGCAGGGTGGAGGAAGAGGACGACGTCGAGCCTTGGCGTCGACGTGTCCGCCGTGTCCGCAGACAGATGCCGCTCTGGCAGGAACTTCCACTGCTCCTCGTGGTCGCGTTCTGTCTCGCGGTGCTGATCCGCAGCTTCCTGCTGCAGGCGTTCTTCATCCCCTCCGGCTCCATGGAGGACACCCTGCTGATCGGCGACCGGGTGCTGGTCAACAAGGTCGTCTACGACATGCGCGACCCGATCCGGGGCGAGGTCGTGGTGTTCCGGGGCACCGACCGCTGGGCGCCACAGCAGAGCGACGAGCCCGAGCCGGGTTTCGTCGGCAAGCTGGGCCGGACCGTCGGCGACCTGGTCGGGGTCAGCCGCCCCGGTGAGAAGGACTTCATCAAGCGGGTCATCGGAGTCCCCGGCGACCGGGTCAAGTGCTGTGACGAGCAGGGTCGGGTCACGGTCAACGACGTTCCCCTGGACGAGACGTACGTGCTCGAGGACTCCCCCCTGGACATCCCGCCGGACCCACGGGAATGCCGCTCCCGCCGCTTCGACGAGGTGGTGGTCCCGGCCGGTCAGCTCTTCGTGATGGGGGACCACCGGCTGGTCTCGCAGGACGCCCGGTGTCAGGGGCCGGTGCCGATCGACAACGTGGTCGGCCGGGCCTTCGTGGTCGTCTGGCCGTACAGCCGCTGGAACGACCTCTCGGTGCCGGAGACCTTCGAGAAACTACCGGAGACGGTCGCGGCACCAGCCGGAGCGCACCCGCCGGTCACATCGGACGGCGGGGCCGGACTCGCGCTCGTACTCCCGATTCTGGGGCCGTTGTTCATTTCCGCGCGTTCCCGGCGATGGCTCCCAGTTCCGCGTCGTAGGCTCCACCCGTGATTGACGAGCAGACCGACAAGCCGAAGCCACGTAACTCCTTCTGGCGGGAACTTCCCATCCTGCTCGGCGTGGCCGTGCTGGTCGCGGTCCTGGTCCGGGCCTTCGTGCTGCAGACCTTCTACATCCCCTCGCCGTCGATGCAGCACACCCTGGATATCAACGACCGGGTGCTCGTCAACAAGCTGGTCTACGACTTCCGTGACCCACACCGGGGCGAGGTGCTGGTCTTCCGGGCGCCGTTCGAGTGGAGCAACAACCCCGACGGCGAGGACTTCATCAAGCGGGTGATCGGGGTCGGCGGCGACCACGTGGTCTGCTGCGACCCGCAGGACCGGCTGATGGTCAACGGGCACCCGCTGGACGAGCCGTACATCTTCTCCGAGAACGGGATACGGGACCGCGCCGCCGACGAGGAGTTCGACATCACCGTGCCGAAGGGACGGCTCTGGGTGATGGGCGACCACCGCTCGGCCTCCGGTGACTCGTTGGAGCACTGGGAGCAGTCCAAGGCGACCAACCCCGACGGGGACATCAACCTGGCGACCATCCCGGTGGACTCCGCGGTGGGCCGGGCCTTCACCGTTTTCTGGCCGCTCGACCGGGCGAAGTGGCTCTCGGTGCCGGACACGTACGACGGGGTTCCCAATTCGTAACGACCGACCGTACGGTCACCGCTGCGCCGGATCCCGGGGCGGCCGGTCGTACCCGGTCCCACCGGGCGCGTCTAGGCTGATCCGGTGACTGTCTTCACCCCTCGGCAGGCCGCCCGGGTGCTGTTGCTCGACGCCGAAGACCGGGTGCTGCTGTTCCACGGCTGGGACCCGGCCCGTCCGGGACACCGCTACTGGTTCAGCCCCGGTGGCGGGCTCGATCCGGGTGAGTCGTCGGTCGTCGGGGCCGTCCGGGAACTGGCCGAGGAGACCGGCCTGCGGCTGGCCCCGGAGCAGCTCGGCGCCCCGGTCTGGGAGGAGACCACCGAGTTCTCGTTCGGTGGCCGGTGGTACCGCCAGCAGCAGGAGTTCTTCCTGTTCCGGCTGCCGGCCGGGCCGTCCGCCTTCGAGGTGGACACCACCGGGTTCGACCAGATCGAGCGGGACTCCATCGACGAACACCGGTGGTGGTCGGTGGCCGAGCTGGAGGTCACCCCGGAGCGGTTCTACCCGGCGGAGCTTCCCGTGCTGTTGCGCGGGCTGCTGGGCGGTGAGCGCTGATGCTGACCCCGCCACGGACCGTGGTCCGCCGTGAGGGCGGCCTGTACGCGTTGGAGCGGGCGCTGCAACGGCGTGGCTTCCGGTACGTCGCCGGGGCGGACGAGGCCGGTCGGGGCGCCTGCGCGGGCCCCCTGGTGGCCGCGGCGGCGGTGCTGCCCGAGGGGCGGCGCGGCGAGATCGACGAGCTGGCCGACTCGAAGCTGCTCACCCCGGCCGCGCGCGAGCGGGTCTACCGGGCGGTGGTCGAGCAGGCGCTGGCGTACGCGGTGGTGGTCATCCCGGCCGACGAGGTGGATGCCCGTGGGCTGCACGTGTGCAACCTGGCGGCGATGCGCCGCGCCCTGGCGTCCCTGTCCACCCGGCCGGAGTACGTCCTCACCGACGGGTTCGGGGTGGACGGCCTCGGGGTGCCGGGGCTGGCGGTGTGGAAGGGTGACCAGGTTGCGGCCTGTGTCGCGGCGGCGAGCGTGTTGGCGAAGGTCACCCGGGACCGGATCATGGTGGAGCTGGACGGCCGGTACCCCGGCTACGGCTTCGCCGAGCACAAGGGTTACATCACGGCGGAGCACACCGCCGCGTTGGAACGGCACGGACCGTGCGAGGAGCACCGCTTCTCGTACGTGAACGTGGCGTCGATCTCCGGTCGTGCGGGGAGCCCGCCACGGGCCCGGCGCCCGATCGGGGTCGGCCGGGTCGAGTCAAGGAAGCGGACGACCCCGCTAGGGAGTACCGTCGGCGTGGCGTTGGGGGAGCAGCCTCGGCCGCCAGCGTCGGTGGGGGAAGATGTGGCCATGGAAGGCGGAGTGCGATGAGCGCGGAAGATCTCGAGAAGTACGAGACCGAGATGGAGCTGCAGCTCTACCGGGAGTACCGCGATATCGTCCGCCAGTTTTCCTACGTGGTCGAGACCGAACGCCGGTTCTATCTCGCCAACCAGGTTGACCTGCACGTACGGAACTCGGACGGCGAGGTCTACTTCGAGGTGGAGATGCACGACGCCTGGGTCTGGGACATGTACCGACCCGCGCGATTCGTGAAGAATGTCCGGGTCATGACGTTCAAGGACGTCAACGTAGAAGAGCTGGAAAAGCCGGAGATCTCCCTTCCAGCGGATTCCGGCTTCGGTAACTGAGCCTTCGCGGCACGGACGCGTACTGAGCTACGAACGGCGGCGCCGGTAACCCTGTTACCGGCGCCGTGATTCGTCTACCGGTCGGCGAGCACCAGGACCTCGACCCGCTGCACCAGGTTGTTCGCGAACCCGCCCCGGTTCCAGGGCTGCTCCACCGGCTGCGTACGCCCCGACGCGTCGGTCGCCCGCGCGCTCAGCGTGTACCGCCCCGGGGTCGCCGCCCAGTCGTACCGCCAACGGCGCCAGGCCCACTCCGCGCCGGTCAGACCGGTATCCGTGGCCTCGACCGCCGGGTCGAGCGTGGCCGGCTCCCAGGTCACGCCGCCGTCGACGGTCACCTCGACCCCGGTCAGCGGGGCGTGACCGGACCAGGCCCGCCCGGTCACCGGAACCGTGCCGGGGCGCACCGCCCGCGTCCGGGACATGAAGTCGGGGAAACCCGGAGGCTGGACCAGCGCCCTCGGCTCGATCCGGGTCACCGGAACCCCGGGGTCGTCCGCGTGCTGACGGACCCGGTATGCGACCGCGTTCTGGTAGCCGTCGAACTCCCGGTCGAGCAGCTCGATCCGGTGCAGCCACTTCACGTGCGTCATGCCGTACCAGCCCGGCACGACCAGCCGCAGCGGGGCGCCGTGCTGCGGCAGCAGCGGGGCACCGTTCATCTCGTACGCCAGGAGCACGTCCTCGCGTAGCGCCTCCGGCACCGGCAGGGAGCGCTGGTAGTCCTGTTCCACCCCGCGTTCGACCCCGTGGTCGGCGCCGGTGAAGAGGACCTCGATCGCGTCCGCCGACAGGCCGGCCTCGCGCAGCAGCGGTGCCAGCGGGGTGCCGGTCCAGTCGGCGGTGCCGACCGCCTCGACCAGCCAGGGCTGGCTCACCGGGCGTGGCTCCAGCAGGGCCCGCCCGTTGCCGGCGCACTCCATGGTCACCCGGTGGGTGACCCGGGGACGCCGCCGCAGCTCCGCCAGGTCGAGTACGAGCGGGTGGTCCACCCGGCCCTCGATGGTGAGCGTGTGGCGCGCCGCGTCGGTCTCCGGGATGTCGTAATGGGTGAGCAGGTAGTGCAGCCCGACCGGGGTGACGTCGTAGCGCAGCGCCTCCAACGGCAACCCGTGGTTGCGGGCCGCGAGCTGCAACTCCTCCGCGGTGATGCCTTCGCCCGGCTCCGCCAGCCGCGAGGGGCGACTCACCTCGTCCACGGTGCTCATCAGTTTGGCCTCTCCCTGCTCGGGCCGCGCGTCGTCGTCGGCGGGCGTACCCGGGGCAAGCCTAGGCGAGCTGCCCCGGCGGGCTGGCGCCCATAGCAGATCAAGTGGCTCAGCGGACGTTTTCCACAGCGGTCCCGCCCGTCCACAACCCGGGACCGGACCGGTTGCGCAGGCACCCGGCCGCCGGCCAGGCTCCCCGCCATGAGGACCTACCTGCATCCGCTGCGCGGGGTCGCCCTCGCCGTGCTGATCACGGTGGCCGCGCCGCCACCACCGGCCCGCCCGGCGGCCGGGACGCCGACCGTGCGGCGGGTCGGCTTCGGGGCGCCGGCACCCCGGTCGGTGGGCGCCGAGGCGGTGGTCCTGTGGCCGCTGGCCGGGGCGCCGGTCCGGCCGACCTTCCGCTGGCCACTGGCGGGCGTACCCCGGGTGACGCGCCGATTCGACCCGCCGCCGCTGCCGTGGCAACCCGGCCACCGGGGGGTGGATCTCGCGGCGGCGCCGGGTGCGGTGGTCCACACGGCCGGAGCCGGGGTGGTGCTCTTCGCCGGTGACGTGGCCGGCACGCCGACGGTGAGCGTCAGCCATCCGGTCGGGCTGCGTACCACCTACCAACCGGTCCGCCCGACCGTGCGGGTCGGTGACCGGCTCGCCGCCGGTGACCCGCTCGCTGTGCTCGTCCCCGGCCACCCGGGCTGCCCCGAGCCGGCGTGCCTGCACTGGGGCCTGCGCCGGGACGAACGCTACCTCGACCCTCTCGCGCTGCTCGGGCTCGGTCGGGTCCGGCTGCTGCCGGCGCTCACCCGGGGCCTACTCGGCTCACCCCGGCGACCGGCCGGGGTGGTCAGGCGGCGAGCAGGCCCGGGAGGCTCTCGGCGAGCCGGTCGTACTCCTCGGCCCGGTTGTAGACCTGGGCGCTCAGTCGCAGCCAACCCCGGTCGTTCCAGGGGGTGACGAAGATGTCGGCGTTGAGCGTCTCGGCGACCCGCTGCCGCAGCGCGAGCGCGTCCGGGAAGGTGGCGGCGACGCCGTCCGGGAGCGGCAGGAGCCGCATGGAGACCGTCGGTCCGCCGGGGTCGAGCAGGTCGGCCGGCCCGAGGCCGAGCGCCGCACCGACAACCCGCTGCCCGTACGCGGCGAGCGCGGCGTTGTGCGCCCGGACCCGGTCGACGCCGAGGTTGCGCAGGGTGAAGATGCCGACCGGGGCGGCCAGCCAGCCGGAGTAGTCAAGCGTCGCCTGGTACTCGACGTTGAGCGGGAAACCGGTCGGCTGCTCCCAGGAGACCACCAGCGGCTCGATCCGCGCCCGCCACCGTGGCGCCACCACGAGCACCGCCGTCCCCCTGGGTGCGTACGCCCACTTGTGCAGGTTGCCGACCCAGAAGTCGGCGCCGATCCGGTCCACCTCCACCGGCAGCATGCCCGGGGCGTGCGCCGCGTCGACGAACACCGGTACGCCGAACTCGCGGGCGACGGCGACGATCGCCTCGACCGGGAAGAGGCGGGCCGTCGGCGAGGTGATCTGGTCCACGATCAGCAGCTTCGTACGGCCGGGGCGCAGACCGGTGCGGATGATCTCGACGATCTCCTCGTCGGAGGAGGCGAGCGGCACCGGCACCGTCCGCGGCACCGCGCCCGTACGCCGGCACTCCCGCTCGACCGCGAAGGCGACCGCGCCGTACCCGTGATCGGTGCTGAGCACCTCGTCGCCCGACTCCAACCCCAACGACTGCAACACCACCGCCGCCCCGGCAGTGGCGTTGCCGACCAGCGCGGTGCCCTCCGGGTCGGCACCGAGGAAGGTGGCCAGGTAGCGGCGGGCGTGCGCGATCCGATCGGTCAGCCCGACGGTGTAGAACCGCTGCGGGTTGGTCTCGGTCTCGTCCCGTAGCCGCTGCTGGGCGCGCTGCACGGTGACCGGGACGGTGCCGAACGAGCCGTGGTTGAGGTGGGTGACCGCCGGGTCGAGCGAGAAGAAGAGTCGGGCCCCGGGGATCGGTTCGGGCGGCAGTGACGCTGCGTCGCTCACGTGATCATCCTATCCTTGCCGCTCTCCGGACGGACGGGGGAAGCCGGGGTCAGGCACGGGGGTGCGCCTGGCGGTACGCGGCGCGCAGACGCTCGGCGGAGACGTGGGTGTAGATCTGGGTGCTGGACAGCGAGGCGTGGCCCAGCATCTCCTGCACCGAGCGCAGGTCGGCGCCCCCCTCCAGCAGGTGCGTGGCGGCGGAGTGGCGCAGCCCGTGCGGGGTGGTCCGGGGAAGGTTCGCGGCACGGGCGTAACCGCCGACCACCCGGCGGGCGATGGTCGGCTGCAACCGGCCGCCCCGCAGCCCGAGCAGCAGCGCGTCGGCGCTCCCCGGCCCGGCCAGCGCCGGCCGGCCCAGCCGCAGCCAGTTGTCGAGCGCCTGCTGGGCCGGCAGGCCGTACGGGACCGACCGTTCCTTGTCGCCCTTGCCGAGCACCCGGATAACCCGCCGGCCGTGGTCGACGTCGCCGGTGTCCAACCCGCAGAGTTCGCTGACCCGCACCCCGGTGCCGTAGAGAAGTTCGAGCAGGACGCGGTCGCGCAGCAGCTCCGGCGACGCCTCGTCACCCGGGGCCAGCACCAGGGCGGTCGCCTGGTCGGCCCGGAGCACGGTGGGTAGTTCCCGGTGCGCCTTCGGACTGGCGAGCGGGGCGCCGACATCGCCGGCGATCCGGCCGGCGCGAAACGCCCAGGCGCTGAACGTACGCGCCGACGCCGCCCGCCGGGCCAACGTCGTACGGGCGGCGCCGAGCGTACGTTGCTTCGCCAGCCAACTCCGCAGTACGGCGAGGTCCAGCTCACCTGGCGTGCCACAGCCCATCCGGACGGCGTGGTCGAGCAGCGAGACCAGGTCGGCCACGTACGCCCGGACGGTGTGGGTGGAGCGGTTGTCGACCCGGGAGAGGTGCCGGGCGAAGTCGTCCACCACGTCACGCATCGGCTCCGGCAGGCGCTCGTGCACCGCCCGGGTACTACTGGTCTCGCGGCTCATCGACTCCGACCGTGGGCCGGATCCCGGTCGCAGTCAAGCCGGCGCGCCGGTCAGGCGGTCGGGTTCTGTGCCTGTTCCTTGGCGTTCTGGACCCGGCTGATGATGTCGTGCACCGGCTTGGTGCCGCTGCCGACCATGATCCCGGTGATGATCGCGTCGACCCAGACCGGGAGACCCTTCCACTCCGGGCCGGCGACCGCGTGCAGGACGTAGAAGCCGCCGGCGCTGGAGGCGACCGTGGCCAGCGCGGTCGCGATGCCCCAGGAGACCACCGTACGGTTGCTCCGGGCCCGTTCGACCTTCGCCTTCGCCTGCGCCACCGCGACCAGGTCGTCGTGCGTCGGGTTGGTCCGGTTCGCCAGTGCCACGATCGACTGTTCGAGGATGGCCTCGGTGCGCCGACCCGGGAACCACCGGGAGAAGGGCTCCAGGACCCGTTCGACCGCTGCGGCGAAGACGAGCAACGTACCGAAGACGGCGGTGGTGTCCGCCGGTTGGATGATGGTTGCCGCGTTGCCGCTGGACCAGACCGCCCAGGCGCCGTAACCGCCGACGCCGATGGTCGCGAACGCCGCGAGTACGGCACCGAATCCGGCCTGCTGCGAGGTGGCCGAGGCGGCCTCGGAAGAGGTCCCGTTCGCGTCACCGCCGCCGGCCGGCTGACCGGGGTCCGTGGTCATCGCGGCGTCGCCACCGGCCGAAGTGGACTCGGCGGCGGACACCTGGGCGGTGCCGACCTGCGCGGAGTCGGCCCGGGCGGCGGCGACCCGGCCGACTGCGGTCACCACAAGCTGTCCGGCGTTCTCCAGAACGGAAGCGCGTCGTACCAGAGCCATTGGCGGATCCTCCGTTTGAGCATGTTTGCGGTAAACCGTGCGGAAGGCTACGCGCTTGAGATGACGTCGCTCACGTGGGGCGCGGTGATCCCAAGGGCCGTGACGTTTCCGGTGGTGGGAGGCTCGGAGTTCCGGCGGACGCGGCAGCATGGCCGAATGACCGCCGATCCCGATGTGCGGTCCATCGTGGACGCGACTTGATGGTCGCCGACCGGGCTGCTGGGCTGCCCGCGCGTAGGGCGCGGGAGGGTGCGCAGGCGGTCGCGGAGTGCGGGCGGGTCGAGCACGGTGGAGTCGAGACGTTTGGGCGCTCGGCCTTTCAGGTATCTGAACCCTGTGGCCGAGTCGGAAGCCGGCGTCCCGACAGGTGTGGAGCCGGTGCACCTGAGGGTCGTGACGCTCAACCTGCTCTCGCCGGACCACG
Source organism: Micromonospora pisi (assembly GCF_003633685.1). Lineage (NCBI taxonomy): Bacteria > Bacillati > Actinomycetota > Actinomycetes > Micromonosporales > Micromonosporaceae > Micromonospora > Micromonospora pisi. The sequence goes on from NZ_RBKT01000001.1 coordinate 5,945,032, forward strand.
GCGACTGGGGGCGTCGCCGCCCGGTGTTGCAGGCCGGGCTGGCGAGGCTGCGACCTGATCTGGTCGCGTTGCAGGAGACGGTCTGGGGCAATGGTTACGACCAGGCGCTGGATCTGCTCGGCCCGGACTATCACGTCGTTCGCCACTCCGGGCGCTCCCGCGACGGCGTCGGTGCCGCACTCGCGAGCCGGTGGCCTGTCGGTACGGTTCGTGAGGTCGATCTGCACGTGACCGATCGGGTGGACCTGCCGTGGTGCGCGGCAGTGGTGTGTGAGGTCGAGGCGCCACCGCCGATCGGGCCGCTGTTGTTCGTCCACCACAAACCGACGTACCAGGTGGGCTACGCCCTTGAACGCGAACTGCAGGCCGTCGCCTGCGCTGAGTTCGTCGAGGAGCAGCTCGCCGGGCGGAACCTGCACGTGGTGCTGGCCGGGGACTTCGACGACACTCCCGACTCCGCCAGCGTGCGGTTCTGGACGGGCAGGCAGTCGCTGCACCGGAGCAGCGTCGCGTACCGCGACGCGTGGGCGGCGATACACCCGGACGACCCGGGGCACACCTTCACGCCACTGAACCCGCTGGAGCGGGCCGGCGAGATGTCACTGGAGCTGGGACGCCGCATCGACTACGTTCTGGTTCGCTGTGGCGTCCACGGCCCCACGCTCGACATCGTCGACTGCCGGCTGGCCTTCGACGAACCCGTTGACGGGGTGTGGGCCAGCGACCATTTCGGGGTGGTTGCCGATCTGGCGGTACCCGAGCACCCGCCTGGTGCGTGGCTTGCGTGACGAACCAGGAAGCCCGGCGGGCGGCCGCCTCCCTAGAGAAGCGTCGGGTCCGCCGTCGTCGGGCGAGCTGACGGTACGGAGATCGCGTACCCGTCGTCGCGGCGGACGATCAGGTCGAGGTCTTCGAGCAGGGCGAGTTTGCGCAGCGTGGTGCGTACGTCCAGACCGGCTCGGGCGGCGAGCGCGTCCGGGTCGAGGGTGCCCCGGCGGGGGAGCGCCTCCAGGAGCAGCGCGGACTCGTCGTCGAGCAGGTCACGGGGTTGCCGGGGTGCGCGGGCCGGCGGTGCCAGGTCGGCGCCGATCCGGCCGACCTCCTCGAGTACGTGTGGCAGGCCGGTGACGAGCCGGGTGCGCGGATGTTCGCGGAGCAGTTCGTGGGCGCCGACCGACATCGCGGAGGTGACCGGACCGGGGACGACCATCGCCGGGCGGTTGATGGCCAGCGCGCGCCGCAGGGTCTGGGTGGCGCCGCTGCGGGCGGCCGCCTCGACCAGCACCGTGCCGGCGGTGGCCGCCGCGATCAGCCGGTTGCGGATCAGGAACCGGTGCCGCAGCGGCTCGGCCCCGGGCATCCACTCACTGACCAGCAGGCCGGTCTCGACGATCCGGTCGAAGAGCGAGCTGTTGCCGGCCGGGTAGGGGCGGTCGACGCCGCAGGCGAGTACGGCGACGGTCAGCCCGCCCGCGTTGAGCGCGCCCCGGTGGGCGGCGGCGTCGATCCCGTGCGCACCGCCGGAGACCACCGTCCAGTCCCGCTCGGCCAGTCCGTAACCGAGTTCGGTGGCGACGTGTGCGCCGTACGGGCTCGCCGCCCGCGCACCCACCACGGCGACCGCCCGCGACAGTGCCTCGGCGAGCAGGTGCTGTCCGCGTACCCAGATGGCGAGCGGTGGGGCGGTCTCCTGGTCGATCGTCCGTTCCGCACCGGGCAGCGACAGCAGTTCCAGGTCACGTACCTGCTGCGGCCATTCGTCGTCCTCCGGGACCACGATCCGGGCGCCGAGCCGCTCGGTGTGGGCGAGCGCCGCCGCCGCGACGTCACGCGGGTCGCCCGCCGCCCGCCGGGCCGCCACCGCCGTGCGCAACCGCCGGTCCGGTACGTCGCCAGCGAGCAGCCGGTCGAGTGCGCCGACCGGCCCGTACGCGCCCACCAGCCGGTGCACCGACCGGGTGCCCGGTTCGGTGAGCCAGGTCAACGCGATCCGGGCGAGCCGTACCTCGGTCAGGTGATCCGTGGAGGTGGACTCGCCGACGGCGGGCTGGAGCGGTGTGCTCATGACGTCTCCCTGGTGCGTAGCTGGATCGCCTCGGCGACGTCGTCGGCACCGGGCCGCTCCCGCCCGTCGAGGTCGGAGATGGTCCAGGCCATCCGGATGACCCGATCGAATCCACGGGCGGAGAGCGAGCCGCTGTCCAGCCGCCGCCGCAGTTGCACGGTGCTCGCCGCCGGCAGTCGCCACCTGGCCTGCCGCAGATACGGGCCGGGTACGTCGGCGTTGACCTTCCAGCCCAGCTTCGCCCAGCGAGCGGTGGCGGCCGCCCTGGCCGTGGCGACCCGCGCCCCGACCACGGCCGACGACTCGTTCGCCTCCGCGCTGGCCATGAGTTCGGCGGCGCGCAGCGGGGTGAGCGTCACCTGCACGTCGATCCGGTCCAGCAGCGGGCCGGAGATCCGGGACAGGTACCGCCGCCGGGCCAGCGGGGTGCACTCGCAGTGTGTGTCCCCGGCGGGTTTCGCGCAGGGGCACGGGTTGGACGCGAGCACCAACTGCACCCTGGCCGGATATTCGGTGCCGCCCCGGGCCCGGTTCAGCACCACCCGGCCGTGTTCGAGCGGCTGCCGCAGCGCGTCCAGCGCGCCGGAGGCGAACTCGGCGGCCTCGTCGAGAAAGAGGATCCCCCGATGGGCCAGCGAGACGGCGCCCGGTCGGGCCAGTCCGGTGCCGCCGCCGACCAGCGACGGCACCGTCGCGGTGTGGTGCGGGGCCTGGAACGGTGGGCGGCGTACCAGCTCTCCGCCGGGTGGCAGGAGGCCGGCGATGGAGTGCAGCGCGGTCACCTCCAGGGCGGTCTCGTCGTCCAGTTCGGGCAGGATCGACGGGAGTCGTTCGGCGAGCATCGTCTTGCCGGCGCCGGGCGGGCCGAGCAGCGCGAGGTGGTGACCGCCGGCGGCGGCGACCTCCACGGCGCGCCGGCCGAGGCCCTGACCGGCAACCTCGGCGAGGTCCGGTCCCCGCGGCGGTGGGGCGCCGTGGCGTGGCGGTGGGTCGAGCAGCGCGGCCCCGTCCCGGATGTACGCGACCAGCCGGTGCAGGCTCTCCACCGCCCTGACCCGTACCCCGGGTACGACCGCCGCCTCGGCGGCGTTGTCGATCGGTACGACGACCCGGGTGATACCGGCCCGGGCCGCCGCCACGACCATCGGCAGCACGCCCCGGATCGGCCGAACCGTACCGTCGAGTCCCAGTTCGCCGAGGACCACGACGCCGTCCAGCGGTGCGAGTGGCAGGTCGCCGGTGCCGCCGAGCAGCGCTGCCGCGATGGCGAGATCGAATCCCGAGCCGTGCTTGGGCAGTGTGGCGGGGAGCAGGTTGACGGTGATCCGGCGGTTGGGCCAGCGCTGGCCGGTGTTGACCACGGCGGCGCGTACGCGATCGCGGGCTTCGTTGAGCGCGGTGTCCGGCAGACCGGAGAGGACGACGGCGGGCAGGCCCGGGGCGAGGTCGGCCTCGACCTCGACCAGGTGTCCGGTCACCCCGACCAGCCCGACGCAGAGCACCTTGGCGTAGCTCACGACGCGCCGCTCGGGTCGGCGCCGTCCCGTCGGTGGTCCGTGGGCCGGTTCGAGGGTCGGATCGTGGGCAGCTCGGGGAGGCGGCGGTCCGGGTACGGGCCGGGGAGCCGCCGGTCGGGTCTGGGGCTGGTGGTCATGGGTCAGACCCTGGCCGAACCCCCACCTCGCCGGCAGCCCGCCGGACGTTGGCTGTGGACAACCTGGGTCGCTGTGGACAGCCGGACGATCATGCCCTCGTTGTGCTAGGCCCCGCCGGCCCCGCGTCACTGGTGCCCGGCCCCGCTCCACGGTCATCGTTTCGAGAAGACGCCGGGGCCGGGATGAACCTCCGTGGCGCGCGTACCGACTGAAGAGGCGAAGGAGGGCAGATGAGCGATGAGTTGCTGGTGGTCCGCTGTCAGCTCGGCGAGCGCGACGCGTTCGCCGAGCTGGTCCGGACCTGGCACGCAGCGGTCGAGCGGTACGTCGGGCGGATGCTCGCCGGCCCCGACGACGACGTGGTGCAGGAGGTGTGGCTGGCGGTCTTCAAGGGGCTGCCCAGACTCCGTCAACCGGACCGGTTCGCGCCGTGGCTGTTCACCATTGCCCGCCGGGCCGTGATGAACCGGCTACGGGACGTGTACGCACATCCTGAACCGGAGCTGGTCGAAGACGTAGCCGGCGGGGACGAGGCGGAGGGTGTCGTCGACCGGGAGACGCTCGGGGGTGCGTTGGCGGCGCTGCCGGCACGGGAGCGGGAGGTGCTCCTGCTGTTCTACGTCGAGGATCTGCCGCTGGACGCGTGCGCACAGATCTGTGCGGTCCCGGTCGGCACCGTCAAGTCACGCCTCAACCGGGCACGGAAGTTGTTGCGAGACGAACTGTCGAGGAAGGGATACGAGGCATGACGCCGGAAGATCTCCTCAAGCGGCTGGACGCGCCGTTGTCGCTGCGGCGGCGGGTCGGCTACGTGACGCTGGCCCTCGCCGGGCTCGCCGGCAGTGGTCTGGTCGGGTTGCTGTGGGCGACCGAGCCGGGGCTGCCGCCGCGTACGGAGGTGGCGTTCGCGGTGCTGGTGGCGATCGGGCTGTGCTGGGCGGCGTTCGGTGGCTGGGCGGTGACCCGCCGTACGCCGCTGTTCGCCCGGGACCGCGTCGTCGCCGGTTGGCTCGGGCTCGGCGCCTGGCTGCTGTTCACCGTCGGCGCGCTGGTCATCACCACCGCGCGGCACCAGCTCGAGCCGTCGCTGCTCGTCGTCGTGCTGGCGCTGGGCGTGCTGGCGCTGGGCGTACTGGCGGTGGTCAACCTGCGCACCGCCCGCCGGGCGAGGTCGGCCCTCCTGGCCCGCAAGGAGCGGTTGGGCCGCTGATCCCCGCCGCCCACCGACGCGCCGCGCCCGTGGGCGACCGGCACTGAAAAGTGGCCCGGAGCGGGAGCCCGTCGGGAGCCCGTCGGGAGCCCGTCGGGGGCGGGCGGGCAGGCCCGGCGACACGTGGTCGTGTCGCCGGGCCGTCGGGGGCGGCATCCGGAACCGACCGTGCCGGTCAGGACTGGTCGCCCCCGACCGGTGCGTCGAACAGGACGGAGTTCATCTCGACCAGCATGGAACGGCCCTTGATCTCGGAGACGGCTTCGGGCCCGGCGATCCCCTCGATCCACGGGAGCTGCCCGGCCCCACCGTCGGGGCCGAGCGGGATGACGGCGACCGTCGGCCCTCGCCGGTACGACGTGATCTCGCCCTCGCCGGTGATCTCGGCGCGAAGGTTGGCGGCGAGCAGGTCCGCCTGTTGCATGGCCCGTCCGGCCAGGTTCGTGTCGGCGTCGGCGATGTCGCCGAGAGCGAAGATCCGTTCCTGACCGACCACCCGCAACTGGTCGTCGACCCGGAGGTAGCCCTGCTCGTCGCGGGTGTCGGCGAGCGTGCCCCGGAGGTAGTCGGTCTGGAGTCCGGTGCCGAAGCAGCGGTACCAGATGTCGGCGTCCAGCTCCTCACCGCCGATGGTGGTGACCGACACCGGGGCGGTGGTGGCCGGGGTGACGCTGGGCAGATCACGTAGTGGACTGCCCAGCCTCAGCTCGACGCCGAGCTTGTCGAGCTGTCCGCGCAGTTCGTCGCGGAGCGCCTGCTCGTACGGTCCGGGCAGGATGTCGGGTCCGGCGTCGACGACTGTGACCTGCTTCTCCGGGAAGAACGACTTGATCTCACCGGCGAGTTCCAGGCCGGATGGCCCCGCGCCGACGACAAGCACCCGCCGCGCGTCCCGCAGTTCCTGGTGCGCGGCGCGGAACCTGGCCCGGGCGGTGGCGCCGCGCGCCTCGTCGCTCTTGGCGGGGAACGGGTAGGACGAGCCGGTGGCGAGGACCAGGTAGTCCGGCTCCAGGCGCTCGCCTCCGGCGAGCGTGACCTGCCGGCCGTCGACCGCCACGGCGCGGTCGTGCACGAACCGGCCGTGGCGCAGGAGCCGGTCGTACGGGAGGAAGATCCGGTCCACCCATTCGGGCTCGACCAGTGCCCGCCATGACGCCACGTTGTGCAGGAAGGCGTCGGAGGGATCGACGAGGGTCACGTCGGCGATGTCGTCGAGCCCCTTGGCGACCCTGACGCCACCGAATCCGCCACCAATTACCGCCACCTTCGGACGTGGCCGGGTTATCTCCGTCATACTTCGCTCTCACTTCTGTTCTCGATGTCGCATCTGCTCTCGTGGTTACACCTGATTTAGATGCAACGGTCGCAACACTAGCAACTTCGAAAAGACGAGCGCCAACGGATCTGCTAGCTTGGGGATATGACCCGACCCGTCCGCAAGGCAACCGAGGAGTGCGCACGCGCGGACGCCTCGCTGTCGCGGGCCTTCGGTGTGCTCGGCAAGCGGTGGAGCGGTGTGGTCGTCGGCGTCCTGGGGACCGGGCCAGCCGGCTTCCGGGAACTCGCCCGGGCGGTGGAGGGTGTCAGCGACTCGGTGCTTTCCGACCGGTTGTCCGAGCTGACCGAGGTGGGGGTCATCACCCGCACGGTCGACCCCGGCCCGCCGGTCTCGGTCTCCTACGAACTCACCGCCGCCGGACAGGCACTGATTCCGGCCCTGCGGCAGATCGCCCGCTGGGCCGAGGAGCACCTGCCCGCCGGGTCGAACTGACCCCCTGTGCTCCGCTGCCGGCCAAGGCCGTCGACCCCGATCACGTGACCGATCGCGCCAGCTCCGCGCGAGCTAGGCTCGCTGCGTCCAAGGCGTTAGGAAGGGCCCCTTCCTCTACCAGATGAGTTAACAAGGGGCCCCTCCTTACCAGCGGGAGGGCTTGTGAGTACGACCGAGGCGGAGCCCGACTTCACCACCTGCGAGTCCGGCCCGGAGGGGCTGCAGATCCTGGAGCCACGCGAGGTTCCGCTCGGCGGGTTGCGGGCCCTGAACGTACGGCGGACCCTGCCGCAGCGCGCCAGGTCGCTCATCGGCGCCTGGTGCTTCGTCGACCACTACGGCCCGGACCAGGTGGAGAGCACCGGCGGCATGGTGGTCAACGGTCACCCGCACACCGGTCTACAGACCGTGAGCTGGCTCTTCGACGGAGAGATCGAGCACCGGGACACGGTCGGCTCGGTCCGGACCGTCCGCCCCGGCGAGGTGAACCTGATGACCGCCGGTCGCGGCATCGCCCACTCGGAGATCTCGACCCCTGACACCACGGTCCTACGGGGTGCGCAGCTCTGGATCGCGCTGCCGGACGGCGAGCGCCACACCGCGCCCCGCTTCGAGCACTACGCCCCGGAACCGTTCCGGATCGAAGGGGCCCGGGTGAGCGTCTTCATCGGCACCCTGATGGGCGCGACCTCGCCGGTGCGTACGGCAACCCGACTGGTCGGAGCGGAGGTGCGGCTGGAACCGGCGGCCACCGTGACGATCGAGGTGGACCCCACGTTCGAGCACGGCATCCTGGTCGACGACGGCCGGATCACCGTCGCCGGTGCCGGCGTCGGCCAGTCGGAACTGCTCTTCGTCCCGCTCGGGCCGCGTACGCTGACCATCACCGCAGGGCAGGGACCGGCCCGCATCCTGCTGCTCGGCGGAGAACCGCTGGGCGAGCGGATCATCATGTGGTGGAACTTCATCGGGCGTACGCACGAGGAGATCGTCGAGTACCGGGATCGGTGGCAGGCGCAGGCATTCGGTGGCGGTGACGGCGGTGGCTCGCCGTACGGCACACTGCCCGAGGACTGGCAGCACCTCATTCCCGCCCCGCCGCTGCCGAACGGCCGACTGAAACTGCGCTCCTGAACCGGTTGGCCCCGTACCTCACAGTTGGAGACGAGACTGTCATGACGAACCCTTCCGCGACGGACTCGTCCGCCGACCCGATCGTCGAGCTGGACGCGCGGCGCCACCGGTACACCATCACGGTCGCGAGTCAGGTCGCCGGATTCACCCAGTTCTTCGACCACGACCGGCAGCGTGTCTTCTTCCACACGGAGATCGGCAAGGAGTACGGCGGCCACGGGCTCGGCACCCGGCTCGTCGCCGAAGCGCTCGACGACGTACGGGCGGCCGGTCTGCGGGTCGTCCCGATCTGCCCGTTCGTGAAGTCGTACCTGGACCGCCACCCCGAGTACGGCGACCTGGTCGACCCGGTCACCCCCGACCTGCTCGCCCGCGTGAGCGGCGCGTAGCCAGGTAGGCGACAGCCGTTCGCGGCCCCGCCGCGCGGGTCGGTGGTCAGCCCCGTGCCGCCCGCTGGAGCAGTTCCCGGAGCAGGTCGACGACCTCGTCCGGGGTGAACTCCATCGCGTTCTCGGCCACGCTGATCTCGAAGCTGCACCGGGTCGGGTCCGGGGCCGAGCGGATCCGGGCGAAGAGCTGGGTTCCGGTCTCGGCCAGCAGCGCGGCGCCGGCCCGCTCGACCGCCGCCGGGCCGGCCGGCAGGTGCACGTGGAAGAGCGGGGTCTGCGGCGGGTTCGGCCAGGCCAGCGCCGTCCCGTCGGCGTTGATCGCGGTCGCGAGCGCGATCGCGTGGTCGCGGTAGGCCGGCATTCGGGGCAGTAGTTCGTCAAGTCCGGCGAGCGCCGCCAGGGCGAGTGGCCACGCGTCGTGGATCGCGCCGCCGAGGCGGCTCCGCCACACCCGGGCCGTGTCGATGGTCGCGGTGTCGGCGGCGAGGACAGCCCCGCGTACGCCATGAAGCGCCTTGTAGAGCGAGACGTAGACCGTGTCGAAGAGGCCGGCGATCTCGTCGAACGGGCGGCGGTAGTACGTCTGCGCCTCCCAGATCCGGGCGCCGTCCAGGTGTGCCGCCGCCCCGTTCGCGCGTACGGCGGCGACCTGCTCGCGCAGATCGTCCCACTCGGGCAACTGGCCGCCGATGTCGCGCTGCGGCAGTTCCCACACCACGGCGGCGAGCGGCTCGCCGACCTCGGCGAGATCCGCACCGGTCATCAGCCGGTGGCGGTCGCCGGCCGGGTGGAACCGCAGCCCGTGCACCACCTGGTAGCCCCGGGCCTCCCAGACGTCCAGGTGGGTCTGCGGGTGCGCGGCGAAAGCGAGCCGGTTGCGCCGTTCCGCGTGGATCCGGAGCGCCACCTGCTGCGCCATCGTCCCGGTCGGGAAGAAGAGCGCCGATTCCGTGCCCAACAGGGTGGCGAGGCGCCGTTCGAGTTGCGCCACCGGACCGTCCGGGCCGCCCGGGGGAGTGTCGGAGTCGACCCGGTCGAGCAGCGCCCGCAGCACCGCCTGGGGCGTCCGCCGGACCGGCGCGTGTGCGAACAGGGAGCGTCGGATCGGGGGCGGTGCGGCGGACGCGGTCATGAGTCGAAGCATGCTCGGGGTGCCAACGTCTGGCAACGTCCACTATGGCTATCGACCTGGGGTCCGGTGCCCGACCGAGGAGGAGATCGATGTCCGACAGCCTGATCGTACGACCGGCCGGCGTGGACGACGCGGCCGTGATCGCGGCGGCGCTGGCTCAGGCCAGCCTGGACGAGGCGGTGGTCAGTTGGGTGGTGCCGGACGAGCGGGCTCGTCGGGACCGGCTCAGCTCCGACGACGGGACCACGATCGAGTGGATCAGGGGCGCCATCTCCGGCAGCACGGTCCTGGTCGCCGGCACCGAGGAGACGAGCGTCGCCGGGCTGTCGGTATGGGAGTTCGACGACGGCAGCAGTGTTCCGCCGGAGGTCGGCTCGGCGGAGCTGACCGCCTTCTTCACCCAGGCGTACGGCGAGTACGCGCCGCGTATGGCGCTCGTGCACGAGTTGACCCAGCGGCGCCACCCACGCGGGGAGCCGCACTGGTACCTGCAACAGATGGTGGTCGTACCGGAGTGCCGTGGCCGGGGGCTCGGTGGGGCGATGCTCGGTTACCAGTTGGCCCGAGCCGACGCCGACCGGGTCGCGGCCTACCTGGAGGCCAGTTCGCCACGGAACCGGGCACTCTACGAACGGTACGGGTTCCGTCCCCTCGGCGACCCGATCGACCTGCCCGACGACGGGCCGGGCGTCCAGCCGATGTGGCGCCCGGTCACCGGCTGACCTACGTGACCCGCTCCGGATCCCGGGCGGCGTCGGCCTCCCGGGCGGTACGGTCACCGGCGCTGGTCTGACGCGGTATCCGCACTGCTGCCATGCTGTGCGGGCGGCGGCGCCGGGGCGAGAGCAGTCGCATCATCGGTGTCTCGACGAAGTGGAACAGCAGTCCGGCCAGGAGGAGGTTGAGCAGCAGGAACCCGACGGCGGCGGCCGGGCCCTGCCAGCCCGGGAAACCGTTCAGATGGTTCGTGGCCCGCAGCACGCTGGTCACCACGAACACGTGCACCAGGTAGTAGGCGAACGAGACCTCGCCGAGCCAGCGCATCGGCCGGGAGCGCCACGGCGACCAGGTCCCCCGGACGTCCGCGTCCGCCGCCGCCGCGATCACCAGTACGTAGACGGCGGCGAGCAGCGTCGTCCAGAGTTCCGCGCGGATCCACTGGCTGGCCGCCACCCACGTCACCACGAAGATCACACTGGCGATCTTCAGGTTGGGGCCGCGCCACCGGCCGCGCACCATCAGTTCGGCCGCAGCCACGCCCATCCAGAACTCCAGCGAGCGCACCAGCGGGAACACCTGGGTGAACCACCAGCGGTCCGGCTCCGGCACCAGCAGCTGCCCCGGCCACATGGCGAGGATCAGCAGCGGCATCGCGACCACGATCGCGACCAGGGCCCACGGGCGTAGCCGGCGGATGAGCGGCAGCACCAGGGGCAGGCAGAGGTAGAAGAAGAGCTCGCAGGAGAGCGACCAGCTGACCGTGTTGACGCTGTAGAACCATCCCGGTGTCGGGTTCCACGCCTGCACCAGGAAGAGGTTGGTCAGCGCCACCTTGAGGTTGAACGGGTCCGCGAAGTAGATCCCGAGCAGGAGCACCGCCGCCCACAGCACCACGTGGTTGGGGAAGATCTTCGCGATCCGGCGCCGCCAGAACGCCAGCGGTGTGTCGCCCGGACGGGCCGACCAGACCAGCACGAAGCCGCTGAGGATGAAGAAGAACTGCACCCCGGAGAGGCCGAGGGTGAACAGCTTGCCGACCACCGCCTGGTAGTCGGGCTCGGCGATGATCCGCATGGTGCCGACGTGGAAACCGAAAACCAGCATCGCGGCGACCCAGCGCAGGCCGGTCAACGACGGCAGCTTGCTGCGGGACTGGCCAGCGGTGGTGGGCGTGAGGGTGGTCGTCATGACCTCCGGCACTCTAGTCGGTGGTCCGGGGAGCACCACCGCTGCCGTTGGCATTCGGGAATGATCCGCCCGCTTCGGCTGGTCCGGGCGGGATGAGCCGTACATCCCTGATTTCCGTACCGGTAACTGGTTTCCGCCCGGCTGTTCCCCGCTCGGACCTAACGTCCCCAATCATGGTCTTCACTCGATTCGGCGCCGGACGCGCCCGTGCCACCACCCCGGGCCGGGCCGTCGTCGGACTGCTGGCCCTGACCGCGACGGTCGGCACCCTCACCGCCGTCGATGCCACCACACCCGCCGCCGCGGCACCGGGCAGCGTGATCGTCTCGGCGAACTTCGACACCGGCGGCCTGCCCGCCGGCTGGCGGGCCGTCGACGGCAGCTGGACGGTCAAGAACGGCCGGCTGTACGGGGCCGCCGCCAGCGGCTCCAACAAGATCACCTTCGGTCGGCACCTGAACGACTTCCGGTTCGAGGCGACCGTCCGGTTCGAGTCCGTCACCGAGGCGACCCGCTGGACCGCGCTCGGGCTCGACGTACCCGCCGCCGGCACCCCGCCCTGGTGGATCGCCACCCTGCGCAGCGGCAGCACCGCTTCGAACGGGATCGAGTTCGCCCAGCTCACCACCGCCAACAGCTGGAACGTGACGAACACCGCCGCGGCCCCGTCGGCCGCCGGCACCGGTCGCGACGTCAGCATCGCCGCCGAGGTGCACGGCATCAACGCGCGGTGGTTCTTCGCGGGCCGGGAGGTGCTGCGTACCAGCAGCCTGCAGCGTTCGACCGGTGGGACGCAGGCCCTGATCGTCAACGGGGCCACGGTCTCGTTCGACAACGTCAAGGTCACCGAGCTGGCGCCGAGCCCGTACATCCGGCCGGTCGGCGCACCGCTCACCGTCATCGCCCACCGGGGCGCCTCCGCCGTCGCGCCGGAGAACACCCTCGTCGCGCAGGACATCGCGCGGAGCAACGGCGCCGACTGGATCGAGAACGACGTTCAGCCGAGCAAGGACGGCGTGCCGTTCGTGCTGCACGACAGCACGGTCGACCGGACCACCAACGGCACCGGTGCGATCCGTAACCTCACCTCGACCCAGCTCAAGCAGCTCGACGCGGGTTCGTGGTTCGGCCCCGCGTTCGTCGGCGTACGCATCCCGACGCTCGCCGAGCAACTGGCCGACCTGCGTACCCGGGGCGGCAGGCTGCTCCTGGAGATCAAGGGCGCGCACACCAAGGCCGAGGTTGGCAGGATCATCGACATCGTCCGGGCGGAGCAGATGACCGGCCGGGTCTTCATCCAGAGCTTCGAGACGAACGCGCTCAAGTACAGCTACGAACTGGCTCCGGAGATCCCGCTCGGTCTGCTGCGCAGCACCCTCGACGCCGACCCGGTCGCGGTCGCCCGGCAGTACCACCTGACCGCGTACAACCCGGCGGTGGCCGCGCTGACCGCCCGACCGGCGGTCATCGCCAGCCTGCACACCGCCGGGGTGGCGCTGATGGTCTGGACGGTCGACTCCGCGAGCCAGTGGCAGCAGCTCAAGACGCTCGGGGTTGACGGCGTCATCACCAACCGCTCCCCGGAACTCGTCGACTGGAACGCCGCGAACCTCGGCTGACCGACGGAAAGGGACCGGGCCGGCCGGTGCGGGAACCCGGCCGGCCCGCGCGGCAGCGGCGGCCTAGAACGCGGCCCTGAGGTGCTCGACCCGGGCGGCGCCGCGCGCTGGCGCGAACACCGAGACCACGTCGAAGCGCACCTCGTCCGGGTGGGCAGGGTGCTGGTCCAGCCACTGCGCCGCCAGCCGCCGCAACCGGCGCGCCTTGGCCGGCACCACCGCCTCGGCCGGTGGACCGAAGGCGACGCCGCGTCTGGTCTTCACCTCGCAGAAGACGAGCACCGCCCCGTCCCAGGCGACGATGTCGATCTCCCCCGAGGGGCCGCGCCAGTTCCGGTCCACCACCCGCAGCCCGGCCGCCAGCAGGTGCCGTACGGCACACCGCTCGCCGTACGCGCCGACCGCCTTCCGTTCTCTCGTCATGCGATCGAGGGTGGCCGGACGGGTGCGCGGGGGCCGCCCGTGACGGCGGGGGTGTGGACGACGGGGCCGCCTGTGGACAGTCGGACGATCAAGCCGGGGTCGTGTTATGGCGAGCCGGACCGCTCCGAGTGTCGCCGTTACGCCGGGGGAGGCGCGTAGGCGTACCGGGCGGGGTTCCATTCCAGCCAGCTGCCGTGCCCGTCGGTGCGGCCCAGCACCTCGACGTCGGCCCGACCACCGCGCCACGAGACGACGGTGAGCAGCGCGGCGCCGATCACGCCCGGCGGCGCGGCAGCGGTCGGCCGGCCGTCCAGGAAGAGTTCGGCGCCGGCCGCCGACGCCTCGCTGAGCACCACGGTCAGGTCGCGCGTGGCGCCGACCTCGGCGAGCACCGCGGTCAGCCGGCGACGGTCGGCCCGGTCGAGGTACGTCAGCGCCATCGAGGCGAAGACCACCGGCACCGCCCCCGGGTCGACCTCGGCGAGCAGCGCCGGCAACGTACGCACCATGTCACCGGCGACCAGGCGGGGCCGGACCCGGGCCACCTCGGCGAGCGCCGCCTCCAACCGGGTCAACCGCTCGGTCTGCTCCGGCCAGATGCAGGCCCGCAACCAGTCGGTCGCGGCCGGGTCGGCGGCGTCGATCGGGGAGAGGTCGATGCCGACCCGGTCGGCCACGGTCAGCTCGGCGGCGGCCGGCGCGGGCCAGCCCGGACCCCGCAACCGCACCGTCATGGTCAGCTCCTCCGCCGCCCCGGCCGGTCCGTACGTCTCGGTCCGGCCGTCCGGCCCGACGTACCGGCAGGCGTACCGGTCGGCGATCAGCAGCAGCCCGGCGCTGGTGCCGAGTTCGACCAGGTGCAGCGGGCGCCCCTGCGCGTACCCGGCGGCCCGGCCGAAACCGGTCCGGAGTCCGGCGGCCCGCCGGGCCTCGTTGGTCTGGGTGGTACGGGTCGCGCAGAGTTCGGTCAGTTCGGCGCGGTAGCCGGTGGCCAGGTCGGTCAGCGCGGTGCCCAGACCGTCGTCCAGATCGCGGCTGCCGCCGAGCGTCGGCAGGTACGCGCCGAGCGGGTGCCCGGCGGCGGTGGTGCGGAGCAGGTACTGCACGGCGGCGAAGTAGAGGATCGCGCGGCGCTGGCCGGGTGCGGCGGCGAGCAGCGGCCCGGAGAGGTCCGGTCGTTCGGCGAGAAGCTCGGAGAGGTACTCGTACCGGGGTGAGACGCCACGGAACTCCTGCCGTGCGAACTGGCGGAACATCTCCGCGAGCGCGTACCTCTCGGTGACCGTCATATCGGAGATGGTCCGCCGACCGTTGGCGCGGCGCAGCGACCTCCGTCACGCACCTCTGTCCGCATCCGCTCGGAACGGTCGAATCGGATCTTCGCCAGACGGGTGAAATGCGGCTTCGCGGGCGCGAACGCGGAAGCCAGCGACAAGCCGGGCATCAAGGTCAACTGATTGGCGCTGCCCGGGCGGGTCGCATACGGTGCCCGTTCGTGGACGGACAACGCAACTTCCCCGAGGACCAGGAGCAGCCACGCTGGTACGCCGGCGAGCGCGGATATCCCGAGCCGGACTGGCGGGCGACGGACCGGCCCCACCAGCCGGACGGCTACCCCGACGCCGGGTCGCGGGCCGAGCCGCCCGGGGGAACCAGGCATGCCGCCACCGCCGATCCGACCACCGACCGGTATGCGGTCGAGCCGGACCGCTTCCCCACCGACGCGGACCGCTTCGCGGCCGGGTCCGGTCGCTTCACCGGCGAGCAGGACCGGTTCCGCGGCGAGTCAGACCGTTTCCGTACGGAACCCGACCGGTTCCGCAACGAGCCGGACCGGTACGCCGGCACCGAGCGCTACACCGAGCCGTTGGACCTGCGCCGCGACCCGCTCGACGCGATCCGGGTCCGGCCGGGCGGCGGCCGTGATCCGGAGGACCGGGGCGGCGATCCGGGCGACGGCGGCCGGTCCGGATCAGACGGCGTACGGACCGACGCCACCGGGCGGTTGGCGCAGGCCCCGGACGAAGGCGAGCGGAGCGCCGACGCGGCCCGGACGATGGCCGGCGGTGAGCGTTCGCCGCTGGGCGGCTACCCGATCGTGGGCGCGGGCCGCACCGGCGAGGAGGAGGCGGCTCCGGTCGAGGTGGTGGCCGGGCCGCTGCAGATGCCGACCGGTCCGATCACCATGCTCGGCGCTCCGGCCGGACGTCCCGCACCCGCCGCCGAGCTGCCCTTCGGTGCGGAACCACCCGGCGGCGGCCTGTACGGCGAGCCGGCCGAGGGCCCGCGTCGCGGCGGCACCGGTCCGGCCGGTGACGGGGTGTACCGGACCCGTCGGCCGGCGGTCGCCCTGCTCTTCGCCGTGCTGGTGGTGGTCCTGGAGGTCCCGGCACTCCGGATGCTGCTGGACGGCGCGATCGGCGGGCCGGTCTCGCCCAACGGGGTGGTCTCCGGGACATTCCTCGCGTTCGGGCTGCCGACCTTCGCGGCCGGGCTCTACGCGCTGCTCACCGGGGGAGCGGCCATCGGCGACCCGGGCCGGGTCTGGCTCCGCCCGCCCACCGCGTACCTCACCATCGGGCTGGTGCTCTTCGTCGCGGCGGCGCTCGGCGCCGGCTGAGCGGCGACTGGCGCAGCGGCGTCGGCGCGGATCACCGGGGCGGGGGCGTCGGGTGATCGGCGCCGTGCCGTCCGGTGACGTACCGATCGTCCCGTACGTGAACCCTCGTCCCCGCTGGCGAGCCGGCCGGCTGCCGGGGTTGTGCGGGGGCGGGGGGCGCGGGGCGTACACTTGGCAACTGGCGACCGCCCGTGCGGTCGACCTCGCGCGCCCTTTCCACGGTTGCCCGTGGAACGGCGGCCCCCTGGTCCCGATCTTGATTGGGCCCACCATGGCCGGCGATCAGGCGCCAGGACGCCAGGCCGCCAGGCCCGGCGGAACAACCAGGGATATCGAAGGAGCACCCCACCATGGCCGTAGTGACCATGCGCCAGCTGCTGGAGAGCGGTGTCCACTTCGGGCACCAGACCCGCCGCTGGAACCCGAAGATGAAGCGCTTCATTTTCACCGAGCGCAACGGCATCTACATCATCGACCTGCGTCAGACGCTCGAGTACATCGAGACGGCTTACGAGTTCGTCCGCCGTACCGTCGCCGAGGGCGGCAGCATCCTCTTCGTCGGCACCAAGAAGCAGGCCCAGGAGGCCATCGCCGAGCAGGCGACCCGGGTCGGCCAGCCGTACGTCAACCACCGCTGGCTCGGTGGCATGCTGACCAACTTCCAGACGGTCTACAAGCGGCTGCAGCGGATGAAGGAGCTGGAGGCGCTCGGCGACCTCTCCGGCACCGCGGCGGGCTACACCAAGAAGGAGACCCTGCAGCTCTCCCGCGAGAAGATCAAGCTCACCCGCACGCTGGGTGGTCTGCGGGACATGCAGAAGGTGCCGGCGGCGATCTGGGTCGTCGACACCAAGAAGGAGCACATCGCCGTCGACGAGGCCCGCAAGCTGGGCATCCCGGTGATCGCCGTGCTCGACACCAACTGCGACCCGGACGAGGTCGACTTCCCGATCCCGGGTAACGACGACGCGATCCGTTCCGCCGAGCTGCTGACCAGGGTCATCGCGGCCGCGGTCGGCGACGGCCTGATCGCCCGCTCGGGCAAGTCGCGCGGCACCGACGAGAAGCCGGAGCCGGGTGTGGTGGCCGCTGACGAGCCGCTCGCCGAGTGGGAGCGCGAGCTGATCGAGGACACCGAGAAGAAGGCTGACTCGGAGAAGGCCGCGGAGCCCGCGGCTGCTGCCGCGGAGTGATCCAGTCGCCGGGTCGGCCGGCCGCGCAGCGCGGCCGGCGGACCCGAGCGCAAACGGGGACTCCACGTGCCCGGATCCGGGTAACCCCGTAGCAGACCATCCATCGAAGTCCCAATCATCGAAGAGAGAGTCATGTCAGAATTCACCGCTGCGGATGTCAAGCGGCTCCGCGACCTCACCGGCGCCGGCATGATGGACTCCAAGAAGGCGCTCACCGAGGCTGAGGGCGACTTCGACAAGGCCATCGAGCTGCTGCGTATCAAGGGCGCCAAGGACGTCGGCAAGCGGGCCGGCCGTACCGCCGCGAACGGCCTGGTCGCGCACCACGGCAACGCGCTGCTCGAGCTCAACTGCGAGACCGACTTCGTCGCCAAGACCGAGGACTTCATCGCCCTGGCCCAGCAGCTCGTCGAGCACGGCGCGAAGTCCGGCGTGACCGACGCCGAGGCGCTGCTCGCCTCGACGCTCGACGGCCGTACCGTTGCCGACCTGATCCAGGAGCAGTCGGCGAAGATCGGCGAGAAGCTGGTGCTCAACCGCTTCACCGTGCTCGAGGGCACCATCGCCGTCTACATGCACCGCAAGGCGCAGGACCTGCCGCCGGCCGTGGGCGTGATGGTGGAGTACACCGGCAAGTCGGACGAGGCGGCCGACGCGGACGCGCGTGCCGCGGCGATGCAGATCGCCGCGATGCGGCCGAAGTTCGTCACCCGCGACGAGGTGCCGGCCGAGCAGGTCGAGTCCGAGCGGCGTATCGCCGAGCAGACCGCCCGCGAGGAAGGCAAGCCGGAGGCGGCCCTGCCGAAGATCATCGAGGGTCGGGTGAACGGCTTCTTCAAGGACTACGTCCTGCTGGAGCAGTCCTCGGTGACGGACAACAAGAAGACGGTCAAGCAGGTGCTCGCCGAGGCGGGCATCACCGTGACCCGCTTCGTCCGCTTCGAGGTCGGCCAGGCCTGAGCGGATCCCCGTACCCGGTCCGGCACTGTCCGGGCCGGGTGGTGCGGGGACTGAAGGACAACCACGAGGAGGCCGCCGGTGTACATGAAGGGCACCGCGGCCTCCTCGTCACATAGGGTCGGCAGCGGCAGGTGCGGCGGGGCAGCGGGCGGGATGTCCGCGGAAGAGAGGCGGGTCGGATGACGCAGGTGGTTGGTGAGCGGAGCCTCGCGGAAGATGATCCGACGGCGCCGCCGCCCGGCCGGTCCCGGCGGGTGGTGCTCAAACTCTCCGGTGAGGTCTTCGGTGGCGGGGCGATCGGGGTCGACCCCGACGTGGTCCAGGCCATCGCCCGGCAGATCGCGACCGTCGTACGCCGTGGCGTGCAGGTATCGGTGGTGGTCGGCGGCGGTAACTTCTTCCGTGGCGCGGAGTTGCAGAAGCGGGGCATGGACCGGGCCCGGGCCGACTACATGGGCATGCTCGGCACCGTGATGAACTGCCTCGCGTTGCAGGACTTCCTGGAGAAGGAGGGCATCGAGACGCGGGTGCAGAGCGCGATCACGATGGCCCAGGTGGCTGAGCCGTACATTCCGTTGCGGGCCATCCGGCACCTGGAGAAGGGCCGTGTGGTGATCTTCGGCGCGGGCGCCGGGATGCCGTACTTCTCCACCGACACCGTCGCCGCCCAGCGGGCGCTGGAGATTCGTGCCGACGTGGTGTTGATGAGCAAGAACGGCGTGGACGGGGTCTACACCGCGGATCCGCGTACCGACCCGACCGCGAGCAAGCTTGACAAGATCACCTTCTCGGAGGTGCTGCGGCGCGGGCTGCGGGTCGCCGACGCCGCCGCGTTCAGCCTCTGCGAGGAGAACGGCCTGCCGATGCTGGTCTTCGGGGCCGAGGGCGACGACACCATCATCCGCGCCGTTGGCGGCGACCGGATCGGGACCTTGATCACGGCGTAGCCGTGACGGACCGGCGGGGCACGGCGTAGCCGTGACGGACCGGCGGGGCACGGCGTGAGCCGGGCATGAACAGACGACCTACGACTGAGTAGAGGGAGGCGAGGGAGCAGGTGATCGACGACACTCTCCTCGAGGCCGAGGAAAAAATGGAACGTGCTGTCGAGCACGCCAAGGAGGAGTTCGGTGCGATCCGCACCGGGCGAGCCACCCCGGCCATGTTCTCCAAGATCATCATCGACTACTACGGCTCGCCCACGCCGCTGACCCAGATGGCCTCGGTCGGCGTACCGGAGCCCCGGATGGCGATCATCAAGCCGTACGACGCTTCGCAGCTCCAGGCGATGGAGAAGGCGATCCGGGACTCGGACCTCGGTGTCAACCCGAACAACGAGGGCAACCAGCTCCGCATCCTGCTGCCGCAGATGACCGAGGAACGGCGGCGGGAAATGATCAAGGTCGCTCGTGGCAAGGGCGAGGAAGCCAAGGTGGCGATCCGCAACATCCGCCGCCGGGGCAAGGAAGAGCTCGACCGGATCGTCAAGGACGGCGAGGCGGGCGAGGACGAGGGACGTCGCGCCGAGAAGGAGCTGGACGACCTCACCCACAAGTACTCCACGCACGTCGACGAACTGGTCAAACACAAGGAAGCCGAGCTGCTCGAGGTCTGATGTCCTACCTCGACCCCAACGGCGGCGAGTCCCAGGGCTGGCAGCGTCAGGACGGACCAGCGGGTCCGTACTGGCCGGATGCTCACGAGGAGCCTCGACCCCGGGCGCGGCACACCGGTGCCGCGCCCGAGGCCTTTGCCGATACGCCGGGTTATGCACCCGTGTCCGGATACCGGCACGGTGACGGGGCGGCCCGTCGGGACGGCTACCCGGGCGGACCCGCCCCGTACGCCGGACCGGAGAGCTCCGACGCCCACCCGTACCGGCCCGACGCCCACCCGTACCAGCCGGACGAGCGGGAGTTCGGCTATCCCGGCGGTGACCGCCCGGACGGCACGCCCGACGGGCTGACCGACCCGGTGGGCTGGGCCCCGATCCGGGGCATGGACCAGCCGGACCTGATGGTCGCCGACACCGCGAACCAGTGGCGCCCCGGTCCGGCCGACTCCGCCCGCACCCGGCCCGACCACGTCGAGGTCGGTCATTCGGGCTCGGGCGGGGTATCCGAAGGCATGGACGTACCGGACCCGGAGGAGGTCGAGCCGGACGGGCCTCGTCCCCGGACCGGACGACGTCGCGCCGGCCGTGGCCGCCCCGCCACCCTGCCGGCGACCAGCCGGGCCGGGCGCAACCTGCCGGCCGCGATCGGGGTCGGGCTCGCACTCGGCGCCGCGGTCGTGGTTCCGCTCTTCCTGTACCCGCCGGTCTTCATGCTGGTGGTGGCGGCCGCGGTGGGGGTCGGCATCTGGGAGATGACCCAGGCGGTACGCCGCAGCGGCGCCCGGCCGCCGTTGGTGCCGCTGGTGTTCGGCGGGGTGCTGATGGTCGGGCTGGCCGGCTGGGCCGGGCTGGACGCGCTGAGCCTCGGACTGCTGGTCACGGTGCTGGCGACCATGGTCTGGCGGCTCGGGGACGGGCCGGCGGGCTACCAGCGGGACATGACCGCGGCCACCCTGATCGCGGTGTACGTTCCGTTCCTCGGCGGCTTTGCCGCACTGCTCGCCGCCGAGCCCTCGGACGGGCATCTCCGGGTGGTGGTGACGATCGTCGCGGTGGTGCTCTCCGACACCGGTGGGTACGCCGCCGGTGTCCTCTTCGGCAAGCATCCGATGGCCCCCTCGGTGAGCCCGAAGAAGTCCTGGGAGGGCTTTGCCGGCTCGGTGCTGGCGGCAGCCGGTGGCAGTGCGCTGCTGCTCGCGCTCCTGCTCGACGTGGACCCGCTCTGGGGGGCGCTGTTCGGGGTGGCGGTCTCCGGCGCCTCGGTCCTCGGGGACCTCGGGGAATCGATGATCAAACGCGACCTGGGTGTGAAGGACATGAGCAATCTGCTGCCGGGACATGGCGGCCTGATGGACCGGTTGGATTCGGTGTTGTTCGCCGTACCGGTCGCTTATCTCCTGCTGACGATCCTGGTGCCGGTCGGCTGAGATGTCCCGACGTCGTCAAGCTCACCGGGATCACCCCCGGGTTCGGACCCCTCGGCCAGGTGCGTCCTTTCGTCGGCGTGGGAGACTGGACAGGCCATGACGAGCCTGCCCATGATCCAAATCAGTCCGGACGCGTCGAGCGCGGCCGGGAAGCCCGCGCGTGCGTCGATGCCGCCGCGCCACCTCGCCGATCTCGCCCTGCCTGACCGGCAGGCCTTGGTCGCGGAGCTGGGCGAGCCCGCCTTCCGTGCCCGGCAGGTCTCCACCCACTACTTCGGTCGGCTGGTACGCGACCCGGCGCAGATGACCGATCTGCCGGCCGCGACGCGTGATCGGATCACCGACGCGCTCCTGCCGACCCTGCTGACCCCGGTCCGTGAGTTGGCCTGCGACGACGGTGCCACCCGAAAGGCGCTGTGGCGGCTGCACGACGGCTCGATGGTCGAGAGCGTGCTGATGGGCTATCCCGACCGGGTCACCGTCTGCATCTCCAGTCAGGCCGGCTGCGGAATGGCCTGCCCCTTCTGCGCCACGGGTCAGGCGGGTCTGACCCGTAACCTCTCCACCGCCGAGATCGTCGACCAGGCGGTGTACCTCGCCGGGGTGGCCGCGTCCGGAGCGGTCGCGGGTTCACCGCCCCGGCTGTCGCACGTGGTCTTCATGGGCATGGGCGAACCGCTGGCGAACTACTCGCGGGTGATCGCGGCGATCCGTCGGCTCTGCGCACCCGCACCGGAGGGGCTCGGCCTCTCACAGCGACACATCACCGTCTCCACGGTCGGTCTGGTGCCGGCGATCCGCCGGCTCACCGGGGAGGACCTTTCGGTGACTCTTGCGTTGTCGTTGCACGCGCCCGATGATGATCTGCGCGATGAACTCGTTCCGGTCAACCAGCGGTGGAAGGTCGCCGAGGTTCTGGACGCGGCATGGGAGTACGCCGATCGCACGGGACGTCGCGTTTCCATCGAATACGCAATGATCAAAGATGTGAACGACCAGCCGTGGCGAGCCGACCTGCTGGGCCGGCTCCTGGCCGGACGGCTGACACATGTCAATCTCATTCCGCTCAACCCGACGCCGGGCAGCCGCTGGGATGCCAGCCCGAAGCCGGTAGAGCGGGAGTTCGTCCGACGGCTGCGGGAGGCTGGGGTGTCGACTACGGTCCGGGACACCCGCGGACGGGAGATCGACGGGGCATGTGGGCAGCTGGCCGCCGCCGAGGTGGCCACATGAGTGGACATAGCGGATGGGCCGGCTGCCGCACCGGGCTGCGTGATGAGCGATCGAAGCAGGAGACATAGTGGCGAGTCAGGGTCAGCGCTTCCGGCGTAAGGCGCTCAGGCGGGGCTACAAGGTCGACGAGGTGGACACCTTCCTGGATCGGGTCGAGTCCACGCTCGCCGGTTCCCCGGTTGGCGCGCCCGTCGCCTCGCAGGAAGTCCATGATGTCGTCTTCCGTGTTCGTTTCGGTGGGTACGACGAGTGGCAGGTTGACCTGCATCTCGACCGGGTAGAGCGACAGCTCGCCGAGCTGGAGGAGCGCGGCGGCGGCAGCCGGGGAGCGGACTCCCGTCTCCCCGCCCGGGCAGGTGCCCCGGACCGTATGGGTCCGCCGGATCACATGGGCCCCCCGGACCGTATGGGCCCCCCGGACCGTATGGGCCCCCCGGACCGTATGGGTCCGCCGGATCGCATGGGTCCGCCGGACCGTATGGGCCCTCCGGACCGTATGGGTCCGCCGGATCGCATGGGCCCTCCCGATCGGATGGGCCCCCCGGACCGTATGGGTCCGCCGGATCGGATGGGCCCCCCCGACCGGATGGGTCCGCCGATGCGCGATGACCGGGCGCTGCCGCCGGGTGCGCCGGCACTGCCGCAGCGGCCAATGCCCGCACAGGCAGGTCCACCGGACCCGTACGGCCGGTATGACGAGCCCACCGGCGTGTTCGGTGGCGGCGCCGGCGGCGGGTACGACGGACCCGGGCGCGGTGGTTACGACACTCCGCGTGGACCGGGCGGTCCGGGTGGACCCGGAGGCCCGGGCGGCCCCGGAGCGCCTGGCGCACCGGGAGGCCCCGGAGGACCTGGTGGCGTCCGTGGTCCCGCTGGTCCGGGTGGCGGATTCGGCCCCTCGCCCGAGGATCGCTTCGACGGTTTCGAGTCCGGCCGGCACGGCAAAATGGACATGACGGCAGAAATCCGGATGCCCGATCGCGACCTGCGTGGTCGTGGGCCGGGCCCGGGCCTCGGTGGCCCCCCGGCGGGTGGCCCTCCGGTCGCCGGCCCGCCGATGGGTGGCCCGCCGATGGGTGGCCCTCCGGTCGCCGGCCCGCCGATGGGTGGCCCGCCGGTCGGTGGTCCGCCGCCGATGCCGGGCGGCCCCGGGGGCGAGATCGCCCGCATCGACCACATGCGTCGGACGTTCCAGGTGCGTCGCTTCGGCAGCGGCTACGACCCCGACCAGGTCGACCGGTTGTTCGACGGCATCCTGGCGAGCATGTCCGGGCGCGGCCCGATGCCGGTCAACCCGGCCGAACTCGATCTGATGAAGTTCGGGCTGGTACCCGGCGGTTACTTCGAGGCAGAGGTCGAAGCCGCGCTCAAGGAAGTCCAGGACATCCTGCGCCGCCGCTGACCAGGACACGGATCAGGCCCGTCCCCGGCTGGGGGCGGGCCTGATCTTCGTTTGGGCGGTGCTTCGCCGCCGAGGTTTCCCGGTCGGCGACGATCAGGAGCGCAGGCCGTTGCGGCGCAGCACGGCGTCGCCGATGACGATCACCAGCAGTCCCACCGCGATGCCGATCAGCCAGATGTCCTCGGTGGCACCCTCGTGGTTGCCGATCAACATCAAGAGCAGCGCCACCGCGGAGATGATCGCGCCAATCCGGCCCGCCTTGCGGTGGCCCGGCTTGTGCTGATCGGGCGACGTTACCGGCTCGCTTCCTGCCACGTTCGGTCCTTCCCCTCACGTTCGGATCTCTGCTTCAGTCTGGCACGCCGGTCGGCGGCCCCGCCGCAGGGTCTCCAGCCTGGTCGCGACGACCGTACCGGGGGCCGCCGATGGGCAACCTGGCGTCGCGGGTCGGCCCCGGCGCACACTCCGGTAGCGTTTGGGCGTACGCCATGGTTTTCATGCTTGGAGGAGTGCACGGTGCGAGTGACCGGTACGGGACACGCCAGTATGCGGATCGACACGGCCGCAGGCAGCATCCTGTGCGATCCATGGGTGAATCCGGCCTACTTCGCTTCGTGGTTCCCTTTCCCGGACAATTCACAGCTCGACTGGGAGAACCTCGGCCAGGTCGACTACCTCTATGTCTCCCACCTGCACCGGGACCACTTCGACGCGGCGCACCTGAAGCGGTTCATCTCCAAGAAGGCGACCGTCCTGCTGCCCGAGTATCCGACCTCCGAGCTGGAAGACGAGCTGCGCGAGCTGGGCTTCACCAGCTTCCTGCGTACCACCAGCAACGAGGTGGTCGAGCTCGACGGCGGGCTCAAGGTGATGATCCAGGCGCTCACCAGCCCGACCGACGGGCCGATCGGTGACTCCTCCCTCTGGGTCGAGTACGACGGGGTGCGGCTGCTGAACCAGAACGACGCCCGCCCGACCGATCTCAGCGTCTTCGCCGAGCTCGGTCACGTACACGCGCACATGCTCCAGTTCTCCGGCGCCATCTGGTACCCGATGGTCTACGAGCTGCCCAACGCGGCCAAGACGGCGTTCGGCAAGCAGAAGCGCGACCGGCAGATGGACCGTACGGTCCGCTACATCGACGACCTGAAGGCGTCGTGGGTCTTCCCGATCGCCGGCCCGCCGTGCTTCCTCGACGACGACCTGTGGCAGTTCAACGACATCCACGGCGACGAGGGCAACATCTTCCCCGACCAGCAGGTCTTCATCGACCACTACGCCGGGCTCGGTTACGACAACGGGGTGATCCTGCTGCCCGGCAGTGTCTCCGAGGTCACCGCGGAGACCGTCGAGACCAGCCACCCGGTCCCGGACGTACGGGAGTTCTTCGCCCGCAAGGAAGAGCACCTGCGCGAGTACCAGGCCCGGCAGCGGCCGGTGATCGAGGCGGCCAAGGCGAGCTGGCGGCACCCCGAGGTGGACGTGCTCGCGGGCATGAAGCGCCGGATCGAGCCGCTGCTGGAGGAGTCGGTCTACCTGGCCAAGGGGGTCGGCGGCCCGGTCCGGTTCGACCTGGTCGGCTACGACGGCGAGTCGGTCGAGTCGATCGTGGTGGACTTCCCCGGCAAGGAGGTCCGGCCGTACGCCGACGAGAAGGTCCGCTACCGGTTCCGTACCGAGCGGGCGCTGATCGAGCAGTTGCTGCACAGCGAAGAGGTCGACTGGGTCAACTCCCTCTTCCTCTCCTGCCGCTTCTCGGCCGCCCGGATCGGCCAGTACAACGAGTTCGTCTACGCCTTCTTCAAGTGCCTCTCCGAGGAGCGCCTCCAGTACGCCGAGGGCTGGTACGCCGAGCAGCGTCCGGACGCCGAGGACGTCAAGCTCGGTGACTGGATCGTGCAGCGGCGGTGCCCGCACCTGAAGGCCGACCTGACCCGGTTCGGCATCATCGACGGCGACCAGCTCACCTGCCAGCTGCACGGCTGGCGCTTCGACCTGCCCAGCGGCCGCTGTCTGACCAGCGTCGGGCACGAGATCCGGGCCCACAAGGCCGGCGCCGACGCTCCGGTCGCCGCCGAATAGTCCCGCGCGTGCCCCGGCCGGGGTGCCCGCATCCCGGCCGGAGCTCAGCGCACGTTCCAGAGGCTTCCGTCGACCGGCACCCCGGGCAGTCCCGGGACCGGCGCGGTGGCGGAGGTGAGCAGCCGGATCTCCTCGTCCTCCTCGTCCAGCACCGCCCACTGGAGGCTGCCGTCGGGCAGGACCAGGCTGAAGACCGGCATGGGCTCGTCGTCGCCGTAGAGCACGTAGGTGTCGAACCGGGTGGCGAAGCGCCGGCAGAACTCGCGCCGGCCGACCCGGGCGACCAGCCACCCCGCGATGCCGAGGCTGAACCTCATCGCGAAGTGCCCCGGTACCTCGGCGTAGACGCAGAACGCCGGGAACAGCCGGTCCGCCGGGACGTTCCGCAGGTCGTCGACCAACCGGTCCTCGCGTCCCAGGTACAGCTCCCGTTCGTCGATCCCGAGGCAGTCCAGCAGGAACGCCCGGAACTCGGCCTCGGGGACGAACCGACCGGACAGCCCGTCGTACCCGTCGGCCCGGGGCTCCGTCACCGGCTCGCCCGCCGTCAGCGGCCGAGGTCGGCCAGGATGCGGCGGGCCGCGTTGTGCCCGGCCGCGCCGATCACACTGCCGGCCGGGTGGGTGCCGGCGCTGCCCGCGTACACGCCGTCGATGCCGGTGGCGTACGGCATCCGGTCGGTGAACGAGACCGTGTTGTCGACGTGGTGGATGTGT
The DNA here is from genome assembly GCF_003633685.1 of Micromonospora pisi. NCBI lineage: Bacteria > Bacillati > Actinomycetota > Actinomycetes > Micromonosporales > Micromonosporaceae > Micromonospora > Micromonospora pisi. The sequence continues at coordinate 5,971,586 of NZ_RBKT01000001.1, forward strand.
CCGCCGGTGATGCCGAAGTGCGCCTCGATGCCGGGCGGTGCCAGCGGTACGGCGTCGGCGACCAGGTCGGCGCAGCCGGGGGCGTACCGCTCGCAGATCGCCAGCAGCCGGTCGACGTAGGACGGCATCGCCTCGGCCCAGCTGGTGCCGGTCAGCTCGTACGGCACGGACTGCACGAAGAGCGCCGACGAGTGGTGCCCTTCCCGGTCGCGCAGGGACGGGTCGACGGTGGTGTGCAGGTACCACTCGATGGTCGGCTCCGCCGGCAGCCGGCCGGCCTGGACGTCGGCCCACATCGCCCGCAGCGCGGCCATCGGTGACTCGCCGGCCTCGCCGTCGATCAGGGACGCCGAGCCGGGCAGCAGATGGATGGTCGAGCCGAACGGGCTCGGTGCGTCCGCCGGCAGGCAGGAGAAGCGGGGCAGCCCGGTCAGCGCCAGGTTGAGCTTGAGCGTGGTGCCGGTACGGCGCGCCGCCGCCATCCGGGCGCCGAGCTCCGCCGGCAGCGCGCCCTCGGGGAGCAGATCGATCAGACGGTACGGGTCACAGGCGCCGAGTACGACCTCGGCGGCGATCTCCCGCCCGTCGGCCAGCGCCACCCCGCTGGCCGTACCACCGGCCAGGGTGACCGTGCTGACCGGCGTACCGGTGAAGATCCTGGCCCCGGCGGCGCGGGCGGCGTCGGCGAACGTCCGGGAGACGGTCCCCATGCCCCCCTCGGTGATCATCCAGGTGCCGTCCGCCCCGGGCAGCCGGCACATGTTGTGCACCAGGAAGTTGTGGCCGGTGCCCGGGTCGTCCGGGCCGGCGTTCAGGCCGGAGAGGCCGTCGGTGACGGCGTACATGGAGACCAGCAGTTCCGACCGGAACTCGAACCGGGCCAGGTAGTCGGCGACCGAGCCGGTGACCAGGTCGACGAAGGCGTCGCGCAGCGCCGGTCGGACGTACCGTTGCGCGGTCTGTTCGACCGGTAGCGGTTCGGCCAGCCAGGCCGGTGCCAGGTCGTCGCGGAGCGCGGCGAGTTCGGCCTGCATGGCGTCGTCGGCGGCCACGTCGGCGGCGGAGAAGACCGACGCCATCTGGGCCCGGGTCGCCTCCCGGTCGCTGCCGAAGAGGAGGTACGGCGAGCCGAGGCCGCCCGGGGTCGGCAGGAAGTAGTGCGGGTCGCGGCGCAGCACCGGGATCTTGACGTCCAGCAGGGCGATCAACTCCGGTGGCATCAGCCCCAGGAGGTACGACCCGGTCGAGTGGCGCAGTCCCGGTACCTTCGCGAACGGCTGTTCGGTGCGGGTCGCTCCACCGAGCGTCGCGGCGGCCTCCAGCACCACCACGTCGAGACCGGCACGAGCCAGCAACACGGCGGACACCAGGCCGTTGTGACCGGAGCCGATGATCACTACGTCCGCGCGCGTGGGCAACTCTGCACTCATGCCAGGGGAGCCTAGTGCGGTTCGGGCCCGTCGGGGAGGGTCCTAGGCTGAGGCCCGATCTTGATGCGGCAGGTCGCGCGGCACAACGAGGACGCGGAGGACGGCGATGTTCGGCTGGTGGGGCTCGGCGGTCGTACGGTTCCGCTGGGCGGTGCTCGGCGCCGGTCTGGCCCTGGTCGTCGTCGGGGCGACCTGGGGGACCGGTCTGCTCGGCTCGCTGACCGGCGGCGGCTTCGACGACCCGGCGAGCGAGTCCAGCCGGGCCCAGCAGCGGATCGTCGCCGAACTGGGGGAGCAGGGCGCAGACGTACTGGTGCTCTACTCCAGCGAGTCGACCACCGTGGACCAGCCGGCGGTGCGTGGCCCGGTCACCGCCACCCTGGAGCGGCTCCGGCAACGGCCCGAGGTGGCCGGCGTCGTCGACTGGTACCAGTCCGGGTCGCCGGCGCTGCTCTCCACCGACCGGCACGCCACCTACGCGCTGGTGCGGTTGCGGGCCGACGGCGACGACGGCAGGACGGCCGCGTACGAGCGGCTGCGGCCGGCACTGGAAGCCCCCGGGGTACGGACCCAGATCGGCGGCAACGTGCCGTTCCTGGTGACGGCGAACCAGCAGACCACCGAGGACATCACCCGGGCGGAGACGCTCTCCCTGCCGGTCCTGCTGGTGCTGCTGATCCTGATCTTCGGTGGGTTGGTCGCCGCCGCGACCCCGTTGCTGATCGGCGGGCTGGCGATCCTCGGAGCCTTTGTCGCCGTACGTCTGCTGCACCTGGTGACCGACGTGTCGGTCTTCGCGGTCAACATCATCACGCTGATCGGGCTCGGCATGGCGATCGACTACGCGCTCTTCGTGGTCAGCCGGTTCCGGGAGGAGCTGGCCGCCGGGCACGACCCGCACGACGCCATTCCCCGGGTGATGGCGACCGCTGGCCGTACCGTGCTGATCTCCGGGTTGACCATCGCGCTGGCGCTGGCCAGCCTGCTGATCTTCCCGCAGGTGTTCCTCCGCTCGATGGGGCTCGGCGGGGTGGCGGCGGTGCTGGTCGCCATGCTCGCCGCGCTGACCGTGCTGCCGGCACTGCTCGCCGTACTCGGACGCCGGATCAACGCGCTGCGGGTCCCGTTGCCCGGCGCGCGCCGACGGGCTGCCGCCCGGGCGGCAGCCACCACGAGCGGGGCCAGCGTGGCCGGTGGCGGGTGGGCGAGGCTCGCCCGGAGCGTGATGCGGCGACCGCTGCCCTACCTGGTCGGCGTGCTCGTGGTTCTGGCGGTGCTCGCCGCGCCGTTCCTCGGGATCAGGTTCGGCGGGTTCGACGAGCGGGTGTTGCCGGCCGACGCGCAGCCCCGGGTGGTGACGGAGAGGATCGGCGCGGAGTTCCCCGGCGGCAACGCCAACCCGATCTACGTCCTGGTTTCGGGGGCGCCGATCGCTTCGGCCCGGACCTTCGCCGACAGGGTCGGCCGGGTCGCCGGGGTGACCGGCGTCACGGTCGCCGGCAACCGGGGCGAGCACACCCTGCTCTCGGTCACGTACCAGGGGGAGCCGAACGACGAGACCGCGCAGCGGGCGGTCCGTGAACTGCGCGGGCTGCCCGGTCCGGCCGGTGCCGAGGTGCTGGTCGGTGGGCGGCCGGCGGTCGACGCCGACCTGCTGCACAGCCTGGGTACGCGGCTGCCCTGGATGGCGGCGATCATGGCGGCGGCCACGCTGGTACTGCTCTTCCTGGCCTTCGGGTCGGTGGTGCTGCCGATCAAGGCGGTGGTGATGAACCTGGTCTCGATCGGCGCCTCGTTCGGCGTGGTCGTCTGGATCTTCCAGGACGGGCACCTCGCCGACTGGCTGCATTTCACCCCGACCGGGTTCATCGAGCCGAGCAACCCGATCCTGATGCTGGCCGTACTCTTCGGGCTCGCCACCGACTACGAGGTCTTCCTGCTCTCCCGGGTACGGGAGGAGTGGGACCGGACCGGCGACAACACCGCCGCGGTCGCCACCGGGTTGCAGCACACCGGGCGGATCATCACGGCGGCGGCGTTGCTGCTGGTCGTGGTGGTGGCCGGCTTCGCCACCGGTGGCACGACCTTCATCAAGTTGATCGGCGTCGGCATGATCGTGGCGATCGTGGTGGACGCGACCCTGGTCCGGGCGCTGCTCGTACCGGCGACGATGCGCCTGCTCGGCCGCTGGAACTGGTGGGCACCGGCCCCGCTCGCCCGGCTCCACCGACGGTTCGGCCTGCGGGAGTCCGCCGAACAGGCGTGATCGTGGCTGGGTCGCACGGCGCCCGTGACCGGCTCGACGGGGACCTGATCGGCAGGTCACCGGCGGGGGGTGAGGCTCGGTGTCCGGTAGTCGGCATGGTTGCGGGAGAATGTCCGGGTGAGTGTTCCCCGTGACATCGTCCTGCTCGGCTCGACCGGGTCGATCGGCACCCAGGCGATCGACATCGCCCGGCGTAACCCGGACCGTTTCCGGGTGGTCGCCCTCGGCGCCGGCGGCGGCAACGTGGCGGAACTCGCCGCGCAGGCCCTGGAGTTCGGGGTCGAGGCGGTCGGGGTGGCCAAGGCGTCGGCCGCCCAGGACCTGCAACTCGCCTTCTACGCCGAGGCGGCCAAGCGGGGTTACCCGAGTGGCGGCTTCCGCATCCCCAAGATCCTCGCTGGCCCGTCGGCCATGGCCGAACTGGCCGAGTGGCCGGCCGAGGTGGTGCTCAACGGGGTGGTCGGCTCGCTCGGGCTGGCGCCCACCCTGGCGGCGCTGCGCGCGGGTCGTACGCTCGCCCTGGCGAACAAGGAGTCGCTGGTTGCCGGCGGCTCGATCGTGCGAGCCGCAATGCGACGGCCGGGGCAGATCGTGCCGGTGGACTCCGAGCACTCGGCGCTGGCCCAGTGCCTGCGCGCCGGGAGCCGGTCCGAGGTACGCCGGCTGGTGCTCACTGCCAGCGGTGGGCCGTTCCGGGGGCGGCGCCGCGACGAGCTGACCGAGGTCACACCGGAACAGGCACTGGCGCACCCGACCTGGAACATGGGGCCGGTGGTCACGATCAACAGCGCCACGCTGGTGAACAAGGCGCTGGAGGTGATCGAGGCGCACGAACTGTTCGACGTGCCGTACGCCGACATCGAGGTGATGGTGCACCCACAGTCGGTGATCCACTCGATGGTCGAGTTCGTCGACGGCTCCACCATCGCCCAGGCCAGCCCGCCGGACATGCGGCTGCCGATCGCGCTCGCCCTCGGCTGGCCGGACCGGGTGCCGGGAGCCGCCGCCGGGGTCGACTGGAGCGCGGCGCACCGCTGGGAGTTCGCGCCGCTGGATGACGGGGCCTTTCCCGCGGTCCAGCTCGCGAAGCAGGCCGGGTTGACCGGCCGGGGTCGGCCGGCAATCTACAACGCGGCCAACGAGGAGTGCGTGGCCGCGTTTGTGGCGGGTCGGCTACCGTTCCTCGGCATCGTCGACACGTTGGAGCGGGTCCTGGAGGCGGCTCCGGACCTGACCGAACCGGGTACCGTCGAGGAGGTGCTCGCGGCGGAGTCGTGGGCACGGGAACACGCTCGGAAGATCATCGAGATGTCGGTGAAGGGAGCTTGATGCTGTACCTGCTCGGGGTCGTGATCATTGCCCTGGGGATTCTCATCTCGGTGAGCCTGCACGAGGCCGGACACATGGTGACGGCCAAGCTCTTCGGTATGAAGGTCACCCGCTACTTCGTCGGCTTCGGTCCGACTGTCTGGTCCTTTCAGCGGGGTGAGACCGAGTACGGCCTCAAGGCGATCCCGCTCGGCGGTTTCTGCAAGATCGTCGGGATGACGCCACAGGACGACGACGTCGATCCGGCCGACGAGCCCCGGGCCATGTGGCGGTTCGCGGTCTGGAAGCGCACCATCGTGATGGCCTCCGGATCGATCACCCACTTCATGCTCGCGATCGTCGCCCTCTGGTTCGCGGCGATCTTCATGGGACTGCCCAACCCCAACTTCCCGCAGACCGAGGCGCAGGTCCGGCAGGAGCCCTCGGTGATCGCGCTGGCCGACTGTGTCGTGGTCGAGAACGTCCAGCGCGCGTGCACCCCGAACGATCCGCCGAGCCCGGCCGCGCAGGCGCAGCTCCGTACCGGTGACCGGATCACGGCAGTGAACGGCGCCCCGGTCTCCACCTGGGGCCAGGTGCTCGACGTCATCCGGCGTGCGCCGACCAACACCCCGGCGAGGATCGACTTCGTCCGCGACGGCAACCCGCAGCAGGTGCAGGTCCCGCTCGCCTCGGTGCAGCGCCCACCGCTCGGCGACCCGTCCGGCCCGGTCTCCCCGGTCGCCGCGCTCGGCGTCGGCGTCAGCATCCAGACCCCGGGCATGGTCAAGTACAGCGCGATCGGCGCGTTCGGCGCGACCGCCGACTACACCGGCGAGATGGCGGTCGGCACCGTGCAGGCACTCCAGCGGATCCCGGAGAAGATCCCCGCCCTCTGGACCGCGATCACCGGCGGTGAGCGGGACGCGGACACCCCGATCAGCGTGGTCGGCGCCAGCCGGCTCGGCGGCGAGGCGGTCGCCAACGACGCCTGGGAGATCCTGGTCCTGCTCTTCATCTCGCTGAACTTCTTCGTCGGCATCTTCAACCTGCTACCGCTGCTGCCGCTGGACGGCGGGCACATCGCGATCGCCTGGTTCGAGCGGGTCCGGACCTGGACTTTCTCGCGACTCGGGCGACCCGACCCGGGTCGCGTCGACTATCTCAAGCTGATGCCCGTAACGTATGTGGTGATCCTGATCGGTGGGGCGTTCACGCTGCTCACCGTCACCGCGGACGTGGTAAATCCGATCACGCTCTTCTCAAGGTGAGTGTCCTGTGACCGCTGTCAGTCTCGGTATGCCGGCCGTACCTCCGCCACCACTCGCACCCCGGCGCAACAGCCGGCAGATCATGGTCGGATCGGTGCCGGTCGGCGGTGGAGCGCCGGTCTCGGTGCAGTCGATGACCACCACCCTGACCGCCGACGTGAACGCGACCCTTCAGCAGATCGCCGAGCTGACCGCCTCCGGTTGCCAGATCGTCCGGGTCGCCGTGCCGTCCCAGGACGATGTGGAGGCGCTACCGGCGATCGCGAAGAAGTCCCAGATCCCGGTGATCGCCGACATCCACTTCCAGCCGAAGTACGTCTTCGCCGCGATCGACGCCGGCTGCGCGGCGGTCCGGGTGAACCCGGGCAACATCCGCCAGTTCGACGACAAGGTGGCCGAGATCGCCCGCGCCGCCGAGGCGGCCCGGGTGCCGATCCGGATCGGCGTCAACGCCGGTTCGTTGGACAAGCGACTGCTCAGCAAGTACGGCAAGGCCACCGCTGAGGCGCTGGTCGAGTCGGCGCTCTGGGAGTGCTCGCTCTTCGAGGAGCACGGCTTCCGGGACATCAAGATCTCGGTCAAGCACAACGACCCGGTGGTGATGATCCGCGCGTACCGGCAGCTCGCCGAGCAGTGCGACTATCCGCTGCACCTCGGCGTGACCGAGGCGGGTCCGGCGTTCCAGGGCACGATCAAGTCAGCCGTCGCGTTCGGTGCGCTGCTGGCCGAGGGGATCGGCGACACCATCCGGGTCTCGCTCTCCGCGCCGCCGGTCGAGGAAATCAAGGTCGGCAACCAGATCCTGGAGTCGCTGGGTCTTCGTGAGCGCGGCCTGGAGATCGTCTCCTGCCCGTCCTGCGGTCGGGCCCAGGTCGACGTCTACAAACTCGCCGAGGAGGTCACCGCCGGTCTGGAAGGGCTGCCGGTGCCGCTGCGGGTGGCCGTGATGGGCTGCGTCGTGAACGGACCGGGCGAGGCCCGGGAGGCGGACCTCGGCGTCGCGTCGGGCAACGGCAAGGGCCAGATCTTCGTACGCGGCCAGGTGGTCAAGACCGTGCCCGAGGCGCAGATCGTCGAAACCCTGATCGAAGAGGCGCTGCGGTTGGCCGACGAGATGGGAGCCGAGCTCCCTGAGGAGCTGCGGGACATGATCGTCGGTCCCACCGTCACCGTGCACTAGCTTTGCTCGGTTTGTCGGGCGGCGTCCCCGCTCTGGGCGGGCAGGCTTGATCCCGCCGAGGGCACGCCGCCCGACAAACTTCTGTGGCTGTCGGTTGTCCTGCCGACATCTGCCGTGTTACTCCGTCTCGGCGAGGATCGCGTAGAGCTTGCGCCGGGTCTCCTCGAGCACCTGGGCGGCGCGCTCGCGCTGCTCGTCGGTGCCGTTGACCATCACCTGCCGCAGCGCGTTCATCGCCTGGAAGCCGGCGTCGCGGATCTCCTGCCAACTGTTGATCGTGTCCTGGGCGAATTCCTCCCAGGGCGGTGTCTGTGCCGCCTCGGTCGCCTCCGCCTGGCCCGCCTCGGTGAGGCTGAACCGCTTGCGCCCGCCGCCGGTTTCGGCCGGGGTGGCGACGATCAGGCCCTCGTCCTCGAGTAGTTGCAGGGTCGGGTAGATCGACCCGGGGCTCGGGCGCCAGGCGCCGCCGGTGCGGGAATCGAGCTCCTGGATCATCTCGTAGCCGTGCATCGGCCGCTCGGTGAGCAGGGCCAGTACGGCGCCGCGTACGTTCGGCCGGCGTCCCCGTCCCCGGCCGCGTCCCCGGCCGTGACCGTGGGGTCCGTGGCCGCCGGGCGGCCCGAACGGCGGGAAGCCGAAGCCGCGCATCCGGGACTCTTCGTGCATCGCGTGCATCCTTCGGTGGAAGCTCATGTAACTCCTCCAGTGACTATCGCTGATGGCTTAACGATATATCGGCAATGCATCGCCGACAAGTCTCGGAAGCTTTGGGCTTCTCCACCTGACGTGACCCTGGCAATATCCGGGCGACAAACCGTACGCTCGTACGGTTAGGTGAAGGTCATGCCACTTCTGCCAGAACCCGGACCGGCCCGGATCCTCGCCATCTCCACCCTGGTGCAGACCGTCGGACGGGGCATCTGGTTGACCGCGAGCGCGCTCTTCCTCACCCGGTCGGTGGGGCTCAGCGTGACCCAGGTCGGTCTCGGCCTCACTGTGACCGCGCTGGTCAGCCTGATCGCCAGCGCGCCCATGGGCTACCTGGCCGACCGGTACGGCCCGCGCGGTGTCCAGCTGCTCGGCCTGCTCGCATCGGCCGGGTTCACCGGGGCGCTGATCGCGGTCCACTCGTTCCCGCAGTTCCTCGCGGTCGGTATCGCCACCGCACTGAGCGACGCCGCGTTCCGTGGCGCACGCGGCGCCATGATCGCCGGGGCGGTGCCGCCGGACCAGCGGGTGCGTACCCGGGCGTACCTGCGGGCCACCACCAACGTCGGCATCTCGATCGGCACGGTGCTGGGCGGTGTCGGTCTCGCCGCCGACACCCGGGCCGCGTACGTGACCCTGATCTGCGTCAACGCGGGCAGCCTGGCCGTCGCCGCCCTGGTCCTGATCCCGCTGGCGCCGATCCCGGTCGTGGCCGGACCCGGACACGGGCCACGCCTGATCGCGCTGCGCGACCGGCCGTTCCTCGCCTTCACCGTGCTGGATGGGCTGATGTCCATGCACTTCGGCCTGCTCAACATCGCGCTGCCGCTCTGGATCGCCCAACACACCGACGCACCACGCTGGCTCATCTCGGTGCTGCTGCTGGTGAACACCACGGTCATCGTGCTGTTCCAGGTACGCGCCTCACGCGGCACCGAACAGCTCACCGGAGCCGCCCGGGCCGCCCGTCGGGCCGGACTCGCCATCGGTGGCGCCTGCCTGCTCTACGCGGCCAGCGGCGGCGTACCGACCCCGGTGGCGGTCGGGTTGCTGGTGGCCGGCGCGCTGGTCCACGTGGTCGGCGAACTCTGGCACTCCGCCGCCGGCTGGGGCATCTCCTTCGGGCTGGCGCCGGCGCACGCCCAGGGGCAGTACCAGGGCGCCTACGGGATGGGTATGCAACTCGGCAGCATGCTGGCGCCGGTGCTGGTGACCAGCCTCGCGGTGGGCTGGGGCGCCCCGGGCTGGTTGGTGCTCGCCGTACTCTTCGCGCTGCTCGGCGCGGCGCAGCCACCGGTGGTCCGCTGGGCCGCCCGAACCCGCCCACTCACCCCCACCCCGCCCACTCCCGCCACCGCCTCGCGCTCCACCGCCACCCCGTCCGCCGGTTAGGAAGGGCCCCTTCCTCTACCAAATGCGATAACAGGGGGCCCTTCCTTCTCCCGGGGCGGGGGTGGACGTCGCCCGGCGCTGTTGGTCGCTCGTCTGGCACGCTGGTGGTGTGCTGATGGTTCCGGTGCGGCAACTCGGCGAAGCAGAGCGGGGCGAGGTCGAACGATTGCTCGACCTCGAGCCGTACGCGGCCGCCCAGGTGGCCGAGCGGATCGCTGCCCATGGTCTCTCCTGGTGGCGGGCGGACGGGCGGGTCTACGGCTACGGGGCCGAGCGCGACATCGAGTCGCTCTGCTGGGTCGGCGGCCAGCTCACTCCCGTACGCGCCACCGCATCGGCGATCACGGCCTTCGCTGAGCTGCTCGCCGCCGAGGACCGGTTCTGCTCCTCTATCGTCGGGCGGGCCGACGAGGTGCTCGGCCTCTGGGACCAGCTCTCCGCGCACTGGGGACCGGCCCGGGACGTACGCCCGAACCAGCCGTTGCTGGCGACCGGGGCGACCCCGGCCATCGCGCCCGACCCGCACGTGCGTCCGGTCCGGCCGGGCGAGGTGGACCTGCTCTTTCCGGCGGCGGTGGCGATGTACACCGAGGAAGTGGGCGTCTCGCCGCTGGCGGAGGATGGCGGTCGCAGCTACCGGCGCCGGGTGGCCGACCTGGTCCGGTCGCGGCGGGCGTACGCCCGCGTCGTCGACGGTCAGGTGGTCTTCAAGGCCGAACTCGCGGTCGTGACCCGGCGTACCGCGCAGATCCAGGGCGTCTGGGTGGCGCCCGCCTGGCGCGGGCGGGGGATCGCCGCCGCGGCCATGGCCGCTGTGGTCTCGGACGCGCTGACCCGGGTCGCCCCGACCGTCAGCCTGTACGTCAACGACTACAACGTGCCGGCCCGCCGGGTGTACGAGCGCTGCGGCTTCCGTCCGGTCGGTACCTTCGCCACCATCCTGTTCTGAGCCGTCGTCCTGTTCTGGGCCGTTGCCCTGTTCTGAGCGACCGTCCGGGTCCGGCCACCATTGCGGTCCCGGCCGCGTACGGGGCCGGCTCGGTCGTTCACGTGCCGATCCCGTTCGCCATCGGCTGATGCTGGCAAAGCAGCTCCAAAGACTGCTTACTTCCGCCAAGCTGACAAGCAGGGCAAATGTGAATCCGCTGCCACGGTGGTGGGTCGGCGGGGTCGGCTAGGCCAGGAGGTAGACGTGTCAACGAGACTTCGTGCCGCCGTGCGCGTGACCAGCGCGCTGCTCGTGGCCGGGCTCGCCGTCGCCGGCTGCGGCGGCGGCGACGACAAGGACGGCGGGAGCGGCACCGCGACCGGCAACGCGAACGTCAACGACGGCTTCAAAATCGGCCTGCTGCTGCCCGAGTCGAAGACCACCCGGTACGAGACCTTCGACCGGCCGCTGATCCAGGCCAAGCTCGGCGAACTCTGCCCCAAGTGCCAGGTGCTCTACCAGAACGCCGACCAGGATCCGGCCAAGCAGCAGTCACAGGCCGAGGCGATGCTGACCCAGGGCATCAAGGTGATGATCCTCGACCCGGTCGACGCCAAGGCGGCCGGCGCGATCGTGAACAACGCCCAGGCGCAGAAGGTGCCGGTGGTGTCGTACGACCGGCTCGCCTCCGGGCCGGTCAGCTTCTACGTCTCCTTCGACAACCGCCGGGTCGGGATGGTGCAGGGGCAGGCGCTGCTGGACCAGTTGAGTGCGAACGGGCAGGACCCGAAACGCGGCGACATCGTCATGATCAACGGTTCGCCGACCGACCCGAACGCCGCCGACTTCAAGGCCGGGGCCCATTCCGTACTGGACGGAAAGGTCAACATCGGCAACGAGTTCGACACCCCGGACTGGTCCCCGGACCGGGCTCAGCAGGAGATGGACCAGGCGATCACCGCGATCGGACGGGACCGGGTGATCGGGGTCTACGCGGCGAACGACGGCATGGCCGGTGGTGCCATCGCCTCCATGAAGGGTGCCGGATTCGGTACGCCGTTGCCGCCGGTCACCGGACAGGACGCGGAACTCGCCGGGGTCCAGCGAATCGTCTCCGGTGACCAGTTCATGACCGTGTTCAAGTCGATCAAACCCGAGGCGGACGTCGCCGGCCAGATGGCGATCGACGCGGCGACCGGGAAGGACTTCACCGCCCAGTCGACCACCATGCGCAACAACGGGACCAAGGACGTCGCCTCGGTGCTGCTGGAACCGGTTGCGGTGACCAAGAGCAACATCAAGGACACGGTGATCAAGGACGGGTTCTACACCGCGGCGCAGATCTGCACCGGCGCGTTCGCCCAGCCCTGCGCGGCCGCCGGAATCTCCTGACCGGCCGGGCGGCCAGCATGATCGTCCGGGATCACCTCGTGATCGCCGCCGGGCGGTCGCCGGTGCCGGGTCGCCGGATCGCCACGGACAACTCCTGATTTTCGCAGGCGTCTCCTGATCTGAAACGGGGTGAGGGCGGTGGCCGACACACCGGTGCTCGCCATGTCGGGCATCTCCAAGCGGTTCGGCGCGGTGGAAGCGCTCGCCGACGTCGGGCTCGATGTCTACCCCGGCGAGGTGGTCGCGCTGGTCGGCGACAACGGCGCCGGTAAGTCGACGCTGATCAAGGTGATCGCTGGCGTCAATCCCGCCGACAGCGGGGAGATTCGCTGGCAGGGCAGGCCGGTGCAGATCACCAAGCCGGCCGACGCCACCGGGCTCGGCATCGCCACCGTCTACCAGGACCTCGCCCTCTGCGACAACCTCGACGTCGTGGCCAACCTGTACCTCGGCCGCGAACTGACCCGGAGCCTGGTGATCGACGAGATTGCGATGGAACGGCGGGCCAGGGAACTGCTGGTCAGCCTCTCGGTGAAGATCCCCTCCGTGCGGCTGCCGGCCGCCGGGCTCTCCGGTGGTCAGCGGCAGTCCGTCGCCATCGCCCGCTCGCTGCTCGGCGACCCGAAGCTGGTGCTGCTCGACGAGCCCACGGCCGCGCTCGGGGTGGCCCAGACCGCCGAGGTGCTGGACCTGATCGAACGGCTCAAGCAACGGGGTCTCGGCGTACTCCTGATCAGCCACAACCTGGCCGACGTCAAGGCGGTCGCGGACCGGGTGGTGGTGCTGCGGCTCGGTCGCAACGCCGGGATCTTCGACCAGCGGCGGACCAGCCAGGAGGAGATCGTCCAGGCCATCACCGGTGCGCTCGACAACGCGGTGACCCGGCGCCGGGCCCGCTCGGCGGCGACCGGCGGCGGTGGGCTGGCCGGCGCGCCGGAACCCGGCGCCACGGCGACCGGCGCCACCGAGCCCGGCTCGACTCCGGCTGGTTCCACCGGGCCCGGCTCGCCCGCGTCTGGTTCCGGGCCGGGTGGCACGGGCGGGCCGGCTGGCACGGGCGGGCCGGCTGGCACGGACGGCGGGGCCGACTCCCCCAAACCGGAGGAGCGGACGTGACACGGCGGGAGGTCTCGGCATGAGTACGGCGACCACGAGCCCGGAGCCGCCCGCTGGGGACGGCCTCCAACACCCGGCCGACCAGGGGGCGTCCGGACCGCTGGACGTGATCCGGCGCCGGTTGCGCGGTGGCGAACTCGGTGCCTGGCCGGTGGTGATCGGCCTGATCGTCATCTGGGCGGTCTTCCAGTCGCTCAACGACGCCTTCCTCAGCCCGCAGAACCTGTCCAACCTCGCGTTGCAGATCGCCGCCACCGGCACGATCAGCGTCGGTATCGTGCTGGTCCTGCTGCTCGGCGAGATCGACCTGTCGGTCGGCTCGGTGGCCGGCGTGGCCGCCGCGCTGCTGGCCGTACTGAGTGTGCGCAACAGTTGGGGCGATGTGGCGGCGATCATCGTCGCCGTACTGTTCGGCATCCTGATCGGCATCTTCCAGGGCAGCATCTTCGCCCGGCTCGGCGTACCGGCGTTCATCGTCACCCTGGCCGGAAACATCGGCTGGCAGGGTTTGCAGCTCTACCTGCTCAGCCCGGAGGGGACGATCAACCTTCCGTACACGGGTCTGATCGGCGGACTGACCCACACCAACCTGGACGAGATCTCGGGCTGGGTGATCGGCGCGGTCGCGGTGACCGTCTACGCCGCGGCGGTGCTGGTGGACACCCGGCGCCGGATCAAGGCCGGACTCCCGACCCGGGGTGTGCTGGCCTCGCTGCTGCGGGTGCTCGGGCTGGCGGTGCTGATCTTCGCCGCGGTCGGCGTACTCAATGCCTGGCAGGGCGTACCCGTGGCGTTGTTGATCTTCGTTGGTCTGGTGATCCTGGTCGACCTGGTGCTCCGCCGGACCCGGTACGGCCGGAGCATCTTCGCCGTCGGCGGCAACGTCGAGGCGGCGCGCCGGGCCGGCATCAACGTCTCGCTGATCCGGATCTCGGTCTTCGCCCTCTCCTCCGCCTTCGCCGCTTTCGGCGGAGTGCTGACCGCCTCGCGCGGGTTCTCCGCCGGCCAGTCCACCGGGGCCGCCGACACCCTGCTCATCGCGATCGCCGCCGCCGTCATCGGCGGGGTGAGCCTCTTCGGGGGCCGGGGCTCGACCTACGGCGCGCTGCTCGGCAGCCTGGTGCTCGGGTCGATCACCTCGGGCATGTTCCTGCTCCAGCTCAACTCGTCGGTACGTTTCATGATCACTGCCGGGGTGCTGCTGGCCGCGGTCATCCTCGACTCCCTCTCCCGCCGGGGTCGCCGGACCACCGGCCGAGGCTGAGCACCGCCGAAGGTGTTTGGAAGGGCCCCTTCCTCTACGGAATCCGATAACAAGGGGCCCTTCCTTACCTCCCGGAGGGGGGTGGTGGCGGGGGTGGGGCGGCGCTGCTGGAACTGGCCGCCAGCGTGCTGGTGATCAACCAGAGCGCGATCACCCCGAGCAGCGCCCGCTCGACCACCCCGACCAGTGTCGACCGGCCGACAGTCAGCATCGCCACCCCGATCGTCGCGGAGAGCGGGAGAGCCAGCGCCACCCCGACCAGGCCGAGTCGGCGCAGCAGCGGTGACACCTCGGCGGACCAGGCCACCATCAGCATGGCGAAGACCACGCACGCGACCGCCGCGATGCTGGCGCTGCCGTGCACCAGGCCGGCGGCGGTGGTCGGTTCGAACGGCGGGAGCGGACAACCGGCGCTGCACGGGACCGAGGCGGACAGGCCCGTACCGGCGGCGCCCGCGGCGAGCAGCCCGGCCGCCGGACGCAGCACCTGGACCAGTGCGGTGGCGAAGAGGAGCAGGGCGACGGCCACCCCGAGAACCCCGAGCCGGTACGCGGTGACGTACCCGCTGGCGCCCACGCCGGCCTCGCTGACGTACCCGGTCAGGGCGGAGGTGGGGCCGACGACGACGGCGAGGGTCACGGTGACCGTGCCCGCCAGCACGCAGGCCGCGGCGCCGCGCGCGACCATGGTCCGGCGCATGGGAACAAACTATCCCCGGCGTCCCGGCCGCCGCCGGTGAGCCCGACAGTGGATCGTTATGCTGCCCGGCGTGACAGTGGCATATCTCGTTTCCGGTGTCCGTACCCCGATCGGCCGGTACGCCGGCGCACTCGCCGGGGTACGCCCGGACGACCTCGCGGCGCACGTGATCCGGGAACTCGTGGCCCGTCACCCGGACGTCGACTGGACGGCGGTGGACGACGTGGTGCTTGGCTGCGCCAACCAGGCCGGCGAGGACAACCGCAACGTGGCCCGGATGGCGACCCTGCTCGCCGGTCTCCCGGAAAGCGTGCCCGGCACCACGGTCAACCGCCTCTGCGGATCGGGCCTCGACGCGATCGGGATCGCCGCCCGCGCCGTCATCGCCGGTGAGGCAGACCTCGTGCTGGCCGGCGGGGTGGAGAGCATGAGCCGCGCCCCGTTCGTGCAGCCGAAGGCGACCACCCCCTACTCCCGCGCGGCCGAGATCTACGACACCACCCTGGGCTGGCGCTTCGTCAACCCGCTGATGCAGCGCGGCTGGGGCACCGACGCGATGCCGGAGACGGCCGAGAACGTGGCCGCCGAGTACGGCGTCGACCGGGCGGCACAGGACGCGTTCGCCCTCCGGTCCCAGCAGCGGGCCGCCCGCGCGCAGGCCAGTGGCCGGTTGGCCGAGGAGATCGTGCCGATCGAGGTTCCGGCCGGTCGTCGGGAGACCCGGCTGGTCACGCTCGACGAGCACCCACGGGAGACGACGATCGAGCGGCTCGCGGCACTGCCGACGCCGTTCCGGGACGGCGGCACGGTGACCGCCGGCAACTCCTCCGGGGTCAACGACGGTGCCGCGGCGGTGTTGGTCGCCAGCGCCGAGGCGGTCCGGCGGTACGGGCTGACCCCGCTGGCCCGGATCACCGGATCGGCGGCCGTCGGGGTGCCGCCCCGGGTGATGGGGATCGGTCCGGTGCCGGCCACCAGGCGGCTGCTCGACCGGCTCGGCCTCACCCTGGGCGAGGTCGACGTGGTCGAACTGAACGAGGCGTTCGCCGCCCAGGCGGTGGCGGTCCTGCGGGAACTGGGGCTGCCGGAGGACGCCGAGCACGTCAACCCGAACGGTGGGGCGATCGCGCTCGGGCACCCGCTCGGTGCCAGCGGTGCCCGGCTGGCGTTGACCGCCGCGCTGGAACTGCGACACCGGGGAGCACGGCGGGCGCTCTGCGCGATGTGCATCGGGGTCGGTCAGGGAATCGCGCTGATGCTCGAGGCGGCGGACCAGCCACCAAGGGGCTGAGCGTCGCGGTGGACCGGCACCGAAGGGCTGAGCGTACGGACTTTTGGTGGGGCCACGGGCGGCCCGTCCACGCGTATGCTCGATGGCTCCACGGGCCGGTCGGGGACCGGCGGAACGAGCTGAGGCGGACCATGCAACTGCCTGACGAACTTCGCCCGGAGGTAGATCCGTCCACTGGGGACGCCGAGCCGGCGCTTGCCGGCGACCGGGTGGACCACCCGGAACAGCTCGGCGGGTAGCGGTGCCGGCCCCCGTCCCACCGACCAGCGGCGAGGAGTTCAGCCGGGCCGGTGTGCAGCGGTACGCACAGCAGTGGGCCGCCGCGATGGCCCGTCTCGGCTTCGTGCCGATGAGTGGCGCCGAGACCGAGCGGCTGCTCGCCGTACACGCGGTGCGCCTGGCGCAGGCGTTGCTCGCCGAGCCGTTCAGCGCCGACCCGGCCGACGACGTGGGCCGGGAACTGGTCGGTGCGCACCTCACCGACCCGGCCATGCTTGACTGGTCGGTCCGCGCCCTCGGCGCCGGGTTCGCCAACGCGGTCCTGCCCGAGCAGCCCGATTCACCGGCGGTACGGCACCGGATCGCCCGGTTGCAGGGCGGCCTGGCGGCCGGCTTCGCGCGGGCGCTGCGCGAGCTGACCTTCAGCCAGCAGGAGCGGATCAGCCGGTCGGCCTGGCAGGCACGGGACGAGACCGAGCAGGCGTTGCGGGACAGTGAGGCGCGGTTCCGGGCGGTTTTCTCCGGCGCCGCGCTCGGCATCGGCATCGCCGACACCAGCGGCCGGATCATCGACCTCAACCAGGTCTTCGCCGAGATGCTCGGTTACGCCGTCACCGAGCTGCGTGACCGGCAGGTGACCGAGTTCTGCCACCCGGAGGACGTCGGGCCGTTGGCCGAGCTCTACCAGGAGCTGGTTGAGGGCAAGCGGGAGGCGGCCCGGGTCGAGAAGCGCTACCGCCGCAAGGACGGCAGCGTCGTCTGGACCGACCTGGCGCTCTCCCTCATCCGGCACGACGACGGCCGGCCCAGGTTCGTCGTGGCCATGGTCGAGGACATCACCCAACGGTACGAGCTCCAGCAGCGGCTGCGCTTCCAGGCGCTGCACGACCCGCTGACCGGGCTGCCGAACCGTACCCTCTTCTTCGATCGACTGGCGGCGGTCTTCGCCGACGGCAAACCGACCGACCGGGTCGGCCTCTGCTTCCTCGACCTCGACGGCTTCAAGGCGATCAACGACAGTCTCGGACACGACCTCGGCGACCGGCTGCTGGTGGTGGTGGCGCAACGGTTGGCCGCGTCGGTCTCCGCCCGGGGTCACCTGGTGGCCCGGATGGGTGGCGACGAGTTCGTCATCCTGGTTGAGCGCAGCGATGGCCCGGACGAGGTGGTCGACGTGGCGAAGGCGGCGCTGTCCACCGTGGCCGAGCCGGTGCAGGTGGGGGACCAGCAGCTCGAGGTCTCGGCGAGCATCGGCCTGGTCGAGGGGCCGCTCGCCGACACCTGCCCGACCGATTTGATGAAGGCCGCCGACGCCACCCTCTACTGGGCCAAGGCGGACGGCCGGGGGCGGTGGGCGGTGTACGACGCCGAGCGGGGTGCCCGGGACAACGCCCGCGCGGGGCTCGCCGCGGTGTTGCCGGCCGCCCTGGAGCGTGGCGAGTTCACCGTGGACTACCAGCCGATCGTGGCGTTGACCGACGGCTCGTTGCGCGCGGTCGAGGCGCTGGTCCGATGGCGGCATCCGGAGCTGGGACTGCTCGGCCCGGACCAGTTCATCGGGCTGGCCGAGGAGACCGGTCTGATCATCCGGCTCGGCCGGTGGGTGCTGCACCAGGCGTGCGCGTACGGCAGTCGCTGGCGGCGCGAGTTCCCCGACACCCGACTCGTGGTCAGCGTCAACCTGGCCGTACGGCAGGCGAACGACCCGGGTGTGGTCGACATGGTCGCCGAGGTGCTGCGGGACACCGGGTTCCCGGCCGAACTGCTCCAACTCGAAATCACCGAGAGCGCGGTCATGGCCACCGGCGGCGAGCCGGTACGTTCGCTGCGCCGACTCGCCGCGCTCGGCGTACGCCTCGCCATCGACGACTTCGGCACCGGCTACTCGAACCTGGCGTACCTGCGGCGGCTGCCGATCCACTCGCTCAAGCTCGCCGCCCCGTTCGTCGAGGGGATCCGGTCCGGTGACGCGCTCGCCCTGGTCGACGAGCGGATCGTGGACGCACTGGTCCGGCTGGCGCACGCGCT
Organism: Micromonospora pisi; assembly: GCF_003633685.1. Lineage (NCBI taxonomy): Bacteria > Bacillati > Actinomycetota > Actinomycetes > Micromonosporales > Micromonosporaceae > Micromonospora > Micromonospora pisi. The sequence continues at coordinate 5,990,079 of NZ_RBKT01000001.1, forward strand.
GGGCCTGTCGGTGACAGCGGAGGCGGTGGAGACGGCCAGGCAGGCCGACCGGTTGCGGGCGCTGAACTGCGACACCGGGCAGGGGCTCTTCTACGGTGCGCCGGTGGCGGCCGAGGGCATCACCGCGCGGCTACGCGAAACCGCCCCGGGTAGGGCAGGCTGACCGGGTGGATCTGATGGACACCGATTCCCTCGTCACCCTCGTCGCCGGGCTGCTCATCGTCGCCGGCATCGTCGGCGTGCTCATGCCGGTGCTCCCGGCCCTTCCGCTCTGCTGGGGCGGGGTGCTGCTCTGGGCGATCTTCGACGACGCCGGCTTGGGCAGGTGGGTGGTGCTCGGGATCGCCACCGCGTTGACCCTGATCGGCACCGTGATCAAGTACGCCTGGCCGGGCCGGAACCTGAAACGGACCGGGGTGCCGAACAGCACTCTGCTCGCCGGTGGCGTACTCGGCCTGGTGGGGTTCTTCGTGGTGCCGGTGGTGGGCCTGATCGGCGGGTTCGTACTCGGGGTGTGGCTGGCCGAGCGGTTGCGCCTGGGCGATTCGCGGCTCGCCTGGCCGTCCACCAAGGACGCGCTCAAGGCGGCCGGCCTGGCCATGCTGGTCGAACTCGGCGTCGGTCTCGCCATCGCCCTGACCTGGGTGATCGGTCTGGCGGTCGTCTGACGTCCCGCTGTCGCGGGCAGGCGAGCCGGACCCCGGGTGGCGTTCGGGGCGGCACGGTGATGGTGGGTGCGACGACGCGGGACGGGCGTTGGCACGGCGACGCCGTGCGGGAGAGAGGTGACCGCGTCCCGCGCCGTCGCGTACGCCGGGTCGTCCGAGGACCCGACGTGGGCCCGGGTGTACCGGGCGGCGCGGGTGACCGGTGGCCGCCGCCCCGGCATGTCCACCAGGATGCGCCGCCCTCCGCTGGTTCGGCAACGCGATTACCCCGGCGGCGGCGATCATCGGGGTGGCCGCCCGGTCCGCCTGCCGGGAACGGGACCACAGGTCGCGTACCGGACATGTCACCATCGCGTGATGGGGAAGATATACCCGGGAATCGACGCCCGACTTCGTGACTTCATCCAGGCACAGCCGATGTTCTTCGTGGCCACCGCGCCCTCCGGGCCGGACGGCCATGTCAATCTCAGCCCGAAGGGCATGAGCGGCACCTTCACGATTCTCGGCACCGACCGGGTGGCGTACCTCGACTACCTGGGCAGCGGCGCGGAAACCCTCGCGCATCTGCGGCAGAACGGTCGGATAACGATCATGTTCTGCGCCTTCGACGGGCCGCCGAAGGTGCTCCGGCTGCACGGTCGCGGTGACGCCGTACTGGTCGACGACCCGCGCTGCGCCGCACTGCTGGACGCCTTTCCCGAGGCGCCCGATCTGCACGCGCTACGGTCCGTCATCACCGTCGAGGTCGAACGGGTCAGCGACTCCTGCGGCTTCGCGGTGCCACTGATGAGTTACCAGGGGGACCGCGACCTACTCATCCAGGCGCATTCCCGGCGCGGCCCGACCGAACTGGCCGAATACCGGGCCAGCCGCAACAGCACCAGCATCGACGGGCTGCCGGTCCTCTCCTGACCGGTCGGCCTCCCGGCCAACTCACCTCGGTCAACGCGTTACGGCGCTGGTCGGATCGGGTACATGGGCGGGCACGGTGAGAGGGCGCGAGGGCACCCCCACGCACCCACCGAAGCGGGAGGCGAAATGAGTTCGGGCCCGGCGACAGACGGCAGGTGGCGGCACGCCCGCCCGGTGTACGGGCTGCGGCAGGTCGCCGACGAGGCCGACCTGGTGGCGGGCGGCGACTGGTACGACGCGGTCACTCGCGGTGACGGCCATCTGGTGCTGGTGGTGGGTGAGGTCCTCGACACCGGCGTGCTCGCGATGGCCGCGATGGGTCAGCTCCGTACGGCGTTGCTGGCCCACCTCCTCGCCGGCGTCCCTCCCGGATCCGCCCTCACCCGCCTCAACCACCAGTTCGGCCACGCCCGTCGCCGGTGGGACGCGATCGTGCTCTGTCTCCAGTTCGACCCGGGCACCGGGCAGCTCTGCTACGCCAGTGCCGGACATCCGTCGCCGCTCTGCCTCGGCCCCGAAGGGCAGATCGACCTGCTGCACCGGCAACCGCTCGGCCCCCCGGTCGGGGAGCGGTCGGACACCAGCTACGAGACGGTCGAGACCCGTCTGGCGTCCGGGGCGCGACTGCTGTTCCACCAGCCCAACCAGGTCCCGACGCACTCCACCGTCAGGGCGGGGGGCCGTCGTGGCCCGGTCCCCGGGAGCCCCGGTCAGGTCGCGAGTGACCTCGTCACCCGGCAGGAGGGTGGGGGGCCGGTCGCGGCGATTCCGCACGGGCCGGCCGAGGAGGAGATCGAGGAACTGGTCCAGGTCCGTTTTGTCCAGGCACCGCGCCGCCCCCGGGCCGAGGACGTGGCAGTTCTGCTGCTCGCCGACACCGCCCCCGAGCGCCTCGCCCTGCGCCTGCCGGCGGATCCGACCCGACTGGCCGCACTGCGCAAGCGGCTGGTCGATTTCCTCACCGTGCACGGGGTGGGCGAGCCCGATCTGTTCGATCTGGTCGTCGCGGTCTCCGAGGCGGCGGCCAACGCGATCGAGCACCCCGTGTCGCCCGCCGAGCGGAGCATCACCGTCGAGGTGACGGTCGCCGACGGCACGGTGGTGGCGACCGTACGCGACAGCGGCCAGTGGCGGGAGTCCGACGACGACCCGGGGTTCCGCGGCCGGGGACTGGCGCTGATCCGGGCGCTCGGTGAGCTGAGCGTCCAACGCACCTCGGCGGGAACCGAGGTCACCTTCTGGCGGCGGTTGGCCAACTGATTCCGCTCGCGGGCCGGCCCGACGGGGCCGGAGCGACGTACGTGCGACCGTGCTGCCGGCGCCGCTCGTGGCGGGGTGTCACGGTGCGGTGAGCGCTCCAGGGCCCGGCGATAGGCTGGACGTCATGACCGTCCGCGCACCCCTCACCCCAGGCACGCTCTCGCCGTGGCGGCCGGTGCCGCCGCACATCGCGCGACCGGAATACGTCGGCAAGACGCGCCCCAGGCAGTGGCGCGGGTCGCACGTCCAGACGGCGGAGACGATCGAGAAGATGCGGGTCGCCGGCCGGCTCGCGGCCCAGGCCACCCAGCTCGCCGGTGAACACTGCAAGCCGGGCGTCACCACCGACGAGATCGACCGCGTGGTGCACGAGTTCCTCGTCGACCATGGCGCGTACCCGTCGACCCTCGGCTACCGGGGCTTTCCCAAGTCCTGCTGCACCAGCCTGAACGAGGTCATCTGCCACGGCATCCCGGACTCCACGGTGCTGGAGGACGGCGACATCATCAACGTCGACGTCACCGCCTTCGTCGACGGCGTACACGGCGACACCGACGCCACGTTCTGCGTCGGCGCGGTGGACGAGTCCGCGCGGCTGCTGGTGGAGCGGACCCACGAGGCGATGATGCGGGGGATCAAGGCGGTCGCTCCCGGTCGCCAGATCAACGTCATCGGTCGGGTGATCGAGTCCTACGCCCGCCGCTTCGGCTACGGCGTCGTACGCGACTTCACCGGCCACGGCATCGGCGAGACCTTCCACAGCGGGCTCTACGTGCCGCACTACGACAGCCCCCGGCCGACCGACGTGATGGAGCCCGGGATGACCTTCACCATCGAACCGATGATCACGCTCGGCACGCACGAGTACGACATGTGGGCCGACGGCTGGACGGTGGTGACCAAGGACCGGCGCTGGACGGCCCAGTTCGAACACACGATCCTGGTCACCGAGGACGGTCACGAGATCCTCACCCTGCCATGACCGACGTGCCCGCGGCAGTTCGCGAGGACCATCACGCCGACGTCTCCGGCGGTTGGCTGCGCCCGGCGGTCTTCGGCGCGATGGACGGTCTGGTCACCAACATCGCGTTGATCGCCGGTGTCGGCGGTGGTGGCGTCACGCCGCACACCATCGTGGTGACCGGCGTGGCCGGCCTGGTCGCCGGTGCGATCTCGATGGGGCTCGGTGAGTACACCAGCGTCCGGTCGCAGAACGAGCAGTTGGCCGCCGAGGTCGCCAAGGAGCGGCGCGAGTTGGAGCGCCACCCGGAGGCGGAGGCGCGGGAGCTGGCCGACAGCTGGGTACGGCGCGGCCTGCCCCGGGAACTCGCCGAGCAGGTCGCCGTCGCGCTGGGGAACAACCCGGACGAGGCGCTGCGGGTGCACGTACGCGAGGAACTGGGTGTCGACCCGGACGAGCAGCCCAGCCCGTGGACCGCCGCGATCCTCTCGCTGGTCTGCTTCTCGATCGGTGCCCTGGTGCCGTTGCTCACCTATCTGGTGGGCTTCACCAGCCTCTGGTTGGCGCTCGGCGTCGGCGCGCTGGGGCTCTTCGTGGCCGGTGCGCTGGTCGCCCGGTTCACCAACCGCCCGTGGTGGATGAGCGGTGGCCGGCAACTGCTGCTCGGGATGGCGGCGGCGCTGGTCACGTACCTGGTGGGGCGGTTGATCGGGCTGGGCGGTCCGCTCGGCTGATCCGCGATCCCTGGCGGCGGGGTTCAGGGCCGCCGGGGGTCGGTTCCGCCCGGCTCGGCGGCCCCGTCCGGAGCCAGTCGGAAGATCCGGATGTCGCGTCCGCCGGCCCGCTCCACATAGGTCTGGTAGGCCGGCCACTCCGCCAGGAGCAGCCGCCAGAGACGCTCCCGTTCGGCTCCCTGCGCCAGGGTGGACCGGACCGGAATCCGGGTCCCGTCGAGGGTGACCGTGGCGGACGGGTCGGCGAGCAGGTTGAGTGACCAGGCCGGGTGCTGGGTCTGACCCCAGTTGGACCCGATCACCACGTACGCCTCGCCGTCGCGTACGTAGAGCAGGGGATTGCTGCGCGGCTGCCCGGAACGGCGACCCGTGGTGGTGATGATCAGCGACGGGGCGATGCCGAGTGCCACCACCCGGCCCTTGGTCAGTCGGCCGATCAGCCGATCGAGCGGCACGACGAACCGGACGGTCCGGGCGAACCAGCGCCGGTGGCTGAACCGGCGGGCGATCGTACCTAGTGCGGACATCGTGCCAGTGTGCCGGGAATCATAGAAAAGAACAGCCCCGCGCCGTTACGGCTGTTCGGCGCCGGCTGTCGGGGCCGACGGAGCGGTCAGGCTCTCCGCGCAGTGGTCCAGCCAACGGATCTCGGCCTCGGTCTGGAAGATCATCGCATCGAGCACCAGCCGTCCGGAGACGTTCTCCGTCGAGGTCTCCCGGACCTTGCGCCGGACGAACTCCTGCAACGCCCGTTTGGTCGCCGCGCGCTGGGTGCTCACCACCGTGGCGACGTCGACGCCGGGCGTGGCGAGTGCCAGTGCCAGCTTGATCGTCAATTCGTCGCGGGGCCGGTCGGTGTGGTTGACCGCGGTGTCGAACCAGGAGGCGAGCGCCCTCCGCCCGGCCTCGGTGATCTGGTACGGGCGCTGCCCCGCCTCGTGTTCGGGTAGGGCGCGGACGAGTCCGTCCCGGACGAGGCGGCCGAGGGTGGTGTAGACCTGACCGATGTTGAGCGGCCAGGCGGCCCCGATCGAATCCTCGAAGGCGGAACGGAGCTGGTAGCCGTACATCGGCCCGCGTTCGAGCAGGGCGAGCAGGCCGTAGCGGATGGACACGGCTACCGAGTATGTATACCCGGTATCCCGCTGGCAACTCGGCAGCGGGAGGGCCGCTGACAGGTCAGGCCGGGCGCCCCGGGAAGGCCACCGTGACCGGGTTGATCCCGGCGCTACGCCGCCAGCGGGTGGCCCGTACCGCGCAGTCGGTCAGCGCGTCGAGGGCCCGCTCGCGCTCCGCCCCGGTGGTCCCGGCGAGCGCCGCGCGCCAGATCCCGGCGGTACGTTCCTCGATCTCCACCGCCAACCGCACCGCCGCCGCCGCGTCGGTCACCGGGAACGGCAGCTCGTAGCTGGCCGCGGCGGCCGGGGCCTTACCCCCGCCCGTGGTCAGGAGCAGCACGAGGGCGTCGCGCCGGGTCCGGTGCGCGGCCTCGGCGGCGCGGGCGTCGGTCGCGGCGGCACCCTTGAGCCGCACCCCGATCGGCCCGTACGCGAAGATCGCCGCGTACTCGGCGGTGAGTGCCGCCTCCAGCGCCGCGCTCATCGGAGCACCTCCAGGTGGGTGGCACGGGCCGCGGCGATCGAGCCGAGCAGGGCGGCCCGCTCCGGGGGTGCGTCGAGGCAGGCCTTGGCCATGGTCTGCCGCCCCTCGGTCTCGGCCGCGCGCAGCAACGCCAGGGTGGCTTTCTGGTCCCCGGTGGCGGGGGCGGAGGGTTCCCCGGTCGCGCCGGGGGTCGCGGCGCCGTTCGGCAGTGTGGTGCGGGTCACCCGCGCGAGTTCCTCGGCATGCGCGCGATGGGCCTGCGCGACCGGGCCGAGCCGATCGGCCAGCTCTGGAAAGGCGACCACCGCGGCGTCGTACCGGCCGGCGAGGTCGAGCGCGTTGGTCACCAGTACGGCGAGCGGATCGGGTGGTGGCGGCACCTGCTCGTCGTCGAAGAGGCCGCACGCGCCCAGTGACCCGGCTCCGGTGGCCAGCGCCACCAGCCCGACCGCACGCATGACGTCGCGTCGGGACCGTCCCCGTACGCGCGAGTTTGGATTCGTGTCCGCGGTCCGCACCGGCCAAGTCAACACCATGGGCGCTGCGGCCCGAGCGCAAGGCCGGCACCCAGCGCCGGGGCCCGGTCGGTGCGCCGCCCGGCTCGCCGGTCGGCCCGCGCGTTACGCTCTGCGCAGCCGCCGGGCGCGTCTTCGCCCGGTGGCGCACTGGCATGGCTGCCCGGACGGGCCGCCGACGATTCGGAAAGGGGTGCGGATATGACGCAGCGTGGCCGTGCCGCCAGCCGGTCGACGGCCGCTCCACGGTCTGGCGAACGCCGGGCCGCAGAGCGCCCGCGGGGTGATCTTACGGCTCGCCGGGCCCGGTTGCGGGCGGTGATCGAGCCGGTGGTGACCGCCGCCGGTTACGACCTGGAGGACGTCTCGGTCTCCCGGGCCGGCCGCCGGCACGTGGTCCGGATCATCGTGGACGGCGACAGCGGGATCAACCTCGACGCGGTCGCCGACATCTCCCGGGCCATCTCGGCGGCGCTCGACCTGGCCGAGGAGTCCGGTGGCGACCTGGTCGCCGGCGAGTACCAGCTCGAGGTCAGCTCCCCTGGAGTGGACCGACCGCTGACCCTGCCCCGGCACTGGCGGCGCAACGTCGGACGACTGGTCAAGGTCACCGCGACCGGGGCCGGACAGCCCGCACCGGAGCAGCGCTCGCCGGAGGCGGCGTCGGAGTCCCGGCGCTCCGCCGAGCGGCAGATCACCGGGCGGGTGGTCGCCGCCGACGACGAGTGGGTCCGGTTCGACCTGGACGGGCGTACGACCGAATGGGCGTACGCGGACCTGGGCCCGGGCCGGGTGCAGGTGGAGTTCAGCCGCCTCGAAGAGGTGGCGGACGAGGACCTGGCCGAGTTCGACGACGACCAGGACGACGAGGACGACGAGGACGACGACCAGCCGGAGACGCTGGCCGGGAACCTGCCCGAAACCGACGACACTGACGACGAAGATGTGGAGGGCGAGGAGAGGTGAACATCGACCTCGCGGCACTGCGCGCTCTGGAGCGCGAGCGGGAGATCCCGTTCGACACGATCCTCGCGGCGATCGAGACCGCGTTGCTGACCGCTTACCGGCACACCGAGGGCGCGGAGACGCATGCCCGGGTCGAGATCGACCGCAAGACCGGGGCCGCCCTGGTCTACGCCCAGGAGGTCAACGAGGAGGGTGTCGTCGGCCGGGAGTGGGACGACACTCCGCACGACTTCGGCCGCATCGCCGCCATGACGGCGAAGCAGGTGATCCTGCAGCGTCTGCGCGAGGCGACCGACGAGGTTCACTTCGGTGAGTACGTCGGCCGCGAGGGTGACCTGGTCACCGGCGTGGTCCAGGCGCACGAGGGGCGGGCCGAGAAGGGGATCGTCAGCGTCGACCTGGGCAAGCTGGAAGCGGTGCTGCCCCAGCCCGAGCAGGTGCCGGGCGAGATCTACGAACACGGCCAGCGGCTGCGCTGCGTGGTCGTCCACGTGGCAAAGGGCTTCCGTGGGCCGCAGATCACCCTCTCCCGGTCGCACCCGAACCTGGTGAAGAAGCTCTTCGCCCTGGAAGTGCCGGAGATCGCGGACGGCACCGTGGAGATCGCGGCGATCGCCCGTGAGGCAGGTCACCGTACGAAGATCGCGGTGCGGTCGACCGTGCCGGGCGTCAACGCCAAGGGTGCCTGTATCGGGCCGATGGGTCAGCGGGTCCGCGCGGTGATGAGCGAGCTGCACGGCGAAAAGATCGACATCATCGACTGGTCCGACGATCCGGCCAACTTCGTCGGAAACGCGTTGTCGCCGGCCAAGGCGCTGCGGGTGGAGGTCGTCGACCTGGCCGCCCGGGCCGCCCGGGTGACCGTGCCGGATTTCCAGCTTTCGCTGGCGATCGGCCGGGAGGGGCAGAATGCCCGGTTGGCAGCCCGGTTGACCGGTTGGCGGATCGACATCCGGCCGGACAACGAGCAGGTGGGTAGCCCGGCGCCGACCGGTGCGCGGGGCGCTGCTGATCACGTGACCGAGCCGGGCGGAGCGATCTCGGCCGGGTAGGGGTAGACTTTCCCAGTGGTACGACATGCGTGGCCGGAGCGCACCTGTGTGGGCTGTCGGCGACGTGCGCCGGCTGGAGAGCTGCTGCGGATCATTGCGGTCGGCGACGGGGTTGGTCACAATCTCCGACCTGATCCGGCCCGCAGACTGCCGGGTCGGGGAGCGCACCTGCACCCAGATCCGGCGTGTCTCGCGCTGGCACAGCGGCGGCGCGCCTTCGGGCGGGCCCTGCGTGTCTCTGGTGTCCCGGATACCGGGGCGGTGGCCGAGCACATCAATGCGTCAACCAGTACGTCCGGCAATCCGGCCGGGCGAGGGTCGCAAGCAAGGTAGGACGACTTACATGAGCACACGATGAAGTCCCAGAAATGACCAGGCTTCAAGTGCACGAGTGAGGTCGTTGCGGGTACTGCCCGCACGACCTCGGAGTGAGGAGTGCAGTGGCAGGCAAGGCCCGCGTACACGAGCTGGCAAAAGAGCTCGGGGTCGAAAGTAAGACCGTTCTCGCCAAGTTGAAGGAAATGGGCGAGTTCGTGAAGTCCGCGTCGAGCACGGTCGAGGCGCCCGTCGCCCGCCGGTTGCGCGGCGCGTTCGTCGCGTCGTCGAACTCCGCGGCTCCGGCCGCACCGGCGACCCCAGCCCCTTCCGCGGCCCCGGCGGCCACCCCTGGGCCCACCGCCCCGGGTGAGCCGAGGGTTTCCGCGAAGCCCATGCCGCCCCGGCGGCCCACCGCGCCTCCGGCAGCCCGGCCGAAGGGACCCGTTCCGGGTCCGCCTCAGCCGGCAGCCCCGGCGCCGGCTGCCAAGCCGGCGAGTGCGCACGACATCGAGGTAGCGGCCGCGGAGGCGCGTGCCGCCGCCCTCAAGGCGGAGCAGGAGGCGGCTGTCAAGGCCGCTCAGGCCGCCCGTCAGCAGCAGCGCGACGCCCCGCGCCGGGAACCCCCGGCCGAGGGTGGCGCGCAGACCAGCCGTCCGCGGCCGGGTCCGAACGCGGTGCCGCCGCGTCCGGGCTCCCCGGCGGCGCGGCCGGCGAACCCGGGTGCTCCGGCGCCCGGCCGGCCCGGTCCCGGCGGTCGTCCGCCGGCACGTAGCGGCGGCAACAACCCGTTCGGGATCACCCCCGGTGGTCAGCGACCGGCAGCCCCGGGTGGGCCCCGGCCCAACCCGGCGTCGATGCCGCCGCGTCCGAGCCCGGCTTCCATGCCGCCTCGGCCGAGCCCGGCTTCCATGCCGACGCAGCGTCCCGGTCGTCCCGGTGGCGGCCCCGGCCGTCCGGGTGGTCCCGGTGGTGCCGGCGCGGGTCGTCCCGGTGGCGGCGGCGCTGGCGGTGGCTTCCGTGGCGGTCCCGGTGGCGGCGGCGGTGGCGGTGGCTTCCGTGGCGGTCCCGGTGGCGGCGGCGGTGGCGGTGGCTTCCGTCCGGGCGGTGGCGGTGGCGCCCCCGGTGGTGGCGGTTACCGAGGTGGCCCCGGTGGCGGGGCGCCGGCCGGTGCGGGCGCTGGTGGCGCCGGCCGTCCGGGTGGTGGCGGTCGTGGCCGTGGCGGCGGTGCCGCGGGTGCCTTCGGGCGTCCGGGGGGCAAGCCGACCCGTGGCCGCAAGTCCAAGAAGCAGCGCAGACAAGAGTTCGACAACCTGTCCGCGCCGACCATGAGCTCGGGTGCGCCCCGGGGTCAGGGCCAGGCCGTACGGCTGTCGCGCGGTGCCTCGCTGTCGGACTTCGCCGACCGGATCAACGCCAACCCCGGTTCGCTGGTCCAGGAGATGTTCAACCTGGGCGAGATGGTCACGGCGACCCAGTCCTGCTCGGACGAGACCCTGTTGCTCCTGGGTGAGCACCTCGGCTTCGACGTGCAGATCGTCAGCCCCGAGGACGAGGACCGCGCCCTGCTGGCGCAGTTCAACATCGACCTCGACGCCGAGATCGACGCCGACCGGCTGGTCACCCGCCCGCCGGTGGTGACCGTCATGGGTCACGTCGACCACGGTAAGACCAAGCTGCTGGACGCGATCCGCAAGACCAACATGGTCGCGGGCGAGGCCGGTGGCATCACCCAGCACATCGGTGCCTACCAGGTGCGGGTTCCGCACGACGGCTCCGAGCGGGCGTTGACCTTCATCGACACCCCGGGTCACGAGGCGTTCACCGCCATGCGTGCCCGTGGTGCCCAGGTGACGGACATCGTGGTGCTGGTGGTCGCGGCCGACGACGGCGTGATGCCGCAGACCATCGAGGCGCTCAACCACGCCAAGGCGGCGGATGTGCCGATCGTGGTCGCGGTGAACAAGGTCGACAAGCCGGAAGCGAACCCGGACAAGGTTCGCCAGCAGCTGACCGAGTACGGCCTGGTCGCCGAGGAGTACGGCGGCGAGACCATGTTCGTCAACGTGGCGGCGAAGCCGGGCATCGGCATCGACGAGCTGCTCGAGGCGATCCTGCTGACCGCCGACGCGTCGCTGGAGCTGACCGCTCCGATCGACGGGCCGGCGCAGGGTGTCGCGGTCGAGGCGCACCTGGACAAGGGTCGCGGTGCGGTGGCCACGGTGCTGGTGCAGAAGGGCACCCTGCGGGCCGGCGACTCGATCGTCGCCGGTGGGGCGCACGGACGCGTCCGGGCGATGCTCGACGAGAACGGCAACCAGGTCGCCGAGGCCGGACCGGCGCGTCCGGTCATGGTGCTCGGTCTGACCGCGGTGCCCAGTGCCGGGGACACGTTCCTGGCCGCTGCGGACGACCGTACGGTGCGCCAGATCGCGGAGCAGCGGCAGGCACGGCGGCGGGCGGCGAGCTTCGCCAACTCCCGTGGTCGGGCCACTCTTGAGACGCTCATGGAGCAGATCAAGGAGGGCGAGAAGACCTCGCTCAACCTCATCCTCAAGGGCGATGTCTCCGGTTCCGTGGAGGCCCTGGAGGACGCGCTGTTCAAGCTGGACATCCCCGAGGAGGTTCAGCTCAAGATCCTCGACCGTGGCGTCGGTGCCATCACGGAAAGCAACGTGATGCTGGCGAGCGCGTCGGCCGAGGCGGCGACGATCATCGGCTTCAACGTGCGGGCCTCGAACAAGGTTCGCGAGATCGCCGACCGCGAGGGTGTGGAGATCCGGTACTACACCGTGATCTACCAGGCCATCGAGGAGATCGACGCGGCGCTCAAGGGTCTGCTCAAGCCGGAGTACGAAGAGGTCGAGCTCGGCAGCGCGGAGATCCGCGATGTGTTCCGGTCCTCCAAGATCGGTAACATCTCCGGTTGTATCGTCCGCTCGGGGGTCATCCGGCGTAACGCCAAGGCCCGCCTGCTGCGCGACGGGGCGGTCGTGGCGGACAACCTCACGATCAGCTCGCTCAAGCGGTTCAAGGACGACGCGACCGAGGTGCGCGAAGGCTTCGAATGCGGTCTCACCCTGGGCAACTACAACAACGTCCAGGTTGGCGACATCATCGAGACCTTCGAGATGCGGGAGAAGACCCGCGCCTGACAGATAGCTCCAAATGATCAAGGGGTTTACGCCCAGGTGGCGTAAACCCCTTGATCATGCGGGGTGTCCGGGCGGTATCGTCGGCTCGATGTTTACCGGAACCGCTCTTTTTGACGTACTGCTGCCGGGGGATTCCCGGTCGCTGAAGGCGAAGCGCGCCTATGTTCGGCCGATCCTGGCCGCCCTACGCCGGTTCGAGATCTCGGTCGCCGAGGTGGGCGCGCTCGAACTGCACGGGCGGGCACAGATCGCGGTCGCCGTGGTCGCCGCCGAGGCTGGACACGTCGGCGAGGTGCTCGACAACTGCGAGCGCCTGGTCGCCGGACGGCCCGAGATCGAGTTGCTCTCCGTGCGGCGTCGGCTGCACGGCGAGGACGACTGATCGGGGCCCGTGGGTCAGCCCACGAGAGCGCCGCCGCCGGGTCACCGCCCTCGGGTCACGCCCGGGAGCGCTCCGGCGGGTGGCGCAGGTAATGTTCAAAAGTCGGCCGGTGGCCGCTGGTGGCGCGTCCGCGCGCCGCCGGTGGAGACCGGGAGTTGGTATGCCGTGGAGGTGCGGGAAATGTCGGACCCAGCCAAGGTGCGCCGGCACGCTGAGCGTGTCCGGGAGTTGGTGGCTTCCGTGGTGCGTACCCAGATCAAGGATCCCCGGCTCGGCATGATCACAATCACCGATGCCCGGATCACCGCGGACCTGCGGGACGCTACGGTGTTCTACACCGTTCTCGGTGACGCCACCGAACAGGCATCCACCGCTGCCGCGCTGGAAAGCGCCAAGGGCCTGCTGCGCAGCACCGTCGGCAAGGCCCTGGGGCTGCGGCACTCGCCGACGCTGACCTTTGTTCTCGACAACGTCCAGGACCAGGTCAAGCACATCGACGACCTGCTCGCCGTGGCGCGCAGCGCGGACGCTGAGGTGCAACGGCGGGCGGCCAGCGCCGAGTACGCCGGCGAAGCGCAGCCCTACAAGCTTGACGAGGACGAGGACGAGGACGACGAGGACGGGCCCGACGACGAGGACGAGCCGGCGGCCGATGCCGGTGACCGGCGTTGACCGGCCCGGCGCTGGCCCAGTCACCGGCTGACGCCGGTCCGTCCGGTGCCGACTGGGCGGCGGCGGTCGCGGCCGTACGCGCCCTTCCGGCAGACGGGCGGGTGCTGCTCATCTGCCACGTCAACCCGGACGGGGACGCGCTCGGCAGCATGCTCGGCTGTGCGCTCGGCCTGCGTCGGATGGGTCTACGGCAGCTCCAGGCGACCTTCCCCGGGCCGCCCGGAGTGGCCGAACCGTTCCGTGGCCTGCCCGGCCTCGACCTGCTGGTCCCGGCCGCCGACGCCTGGACCGATCCCGACCTGGTGCTCTGCTTCGACGCGGCGAGCGTCTCCCGGATCGGTGATCTCGCCGATCGGCTGGACCGGGCCGGCGAGGTGGTGGTGCTCGACCACCACGCCTCGAACACCCGTTTCGGTCGGATCCACCTGGTCGATCCGTTCGCGGCGGCCACCTCGGTGGTGGTGGAGGGCCTGCTCGATCGGCTGGACGTCCCGCTCGACCGGGAGATCGCCGAGTGCCTCTACGTCGCGTTGACCACAGACACCGGCTCGTTCCGGTTCGCGATGACCACGCCGGCCGTACACGAGATGGCCGCGCGGATGCTGGCGACCGGGCTCCGTCCGGAGGAGATCTCCCGTCGGGTCTTCGACACCCGCCCCTTCGGCGCGGTCCGTCTCTACGGTGACGTGCTGGGCCGGGCCGAACTCGAACCGGAGGCCGCCGGCGGACTCGGCCTGGTATGGACCTACGCCACCCTGGACGACCTGGCCCGACACGGACAGCCGGCGTACGTGCTGGAGGCCCTGATCGACTCGGTGCGCTGCACCGCCGAGGCCGACGTGAGTTGTGTGCTGAAGCAGGTCGCCGAGTCGGAGTGGGCGGTGTCGATGCGGAGCAAGGGCCCGGTGGACGTGAGCCGGGTGGCGGTGGCGCTCGGCGGTGGCGGCCACCGGTTGGCGGCGGGTTTCACCGGCCGTGGCTCCGCGAACGACATCATCGCCGCGATCCGGACCGAACTCGACCGGGTGCTGGCCGAGCCGGAGTAACGACCCGGGACGGAGCAGGGGCCTGACCCGGCGCGGGTTGAGGCCCGGCTGTCCGGGAGGGCGCCGGGGCCACGAGATCGGGACAAGCCGGGGGAGTGACGCACTTCCGGCTCTCTGTGACCGCGGGCACAATCGGAAGATGGAGCAGCCCTCGGAAATAGCCGTCGAACTGCCACGTGCCTGGGACAAACCAGTCGTTACCCTCCCGGTCCTCGCCTGCCTGTCGCTGGTCGGCGGTCAGTTGCACTCGTTCTCGCTCTCGGCGAATCTCTTCACGCTCGGCACCGGTGGAGCGCTGATCTGGCTCGGACTCACCAATCGGCTGCCACGCCGCCCACACTCCGGCCGTCCGATGCCCGGCACCGTCTGGTGGGTGCTGCCGGTGGCGGTCTTCGCAGTGTTCGAGGGGGCGACCTTCGTGCTCGGCTCCGGTGACGACTTTCCCACCTTCTCCCGCCTCGCCGATCCACTGCTGAACGACGAACTGATCCGCTCGGCCGCGTATTTCGGCTGGCTGGCGGCGTTCTGGGCGTTGGTACGCCGATGAGCGCGACCAGGATGCTCGCGATCGGCGGCTTCGTGCTGGCCTTCGCCCTGCTCGCCGCTCTGGAGTGGGCGGCCCGACGGGAGGATTCCCGGATCCCGACCCTGGGTGACGTCTGCGCCGCCGTGATGCGGTACGAGGTCGGCCGTGTCCCGGTGGGCCGAATCGGCCTGTTCGGGTTCTGGTGGTGGGTGGGCTGGCACTTCTTCGCACGCTGACACCGCAGGTCACGGCTTCGTACCGTTCCGTATCGCGGGAATGGTGCACAGGATGTGGACCTGAACGATAGCTTGGTTTTGTGATGCGTACGACGGTGCCCGACCGGACACCGTCCGCCTCCAGGGTCAACCGACCCGGGCTCACGCTGCCCTGACCAACCCGTCCGGCGATCCCGGAGGGCGTCCGTGGCATCAGCAGAACCCGTACGCGACCAGCCGCACCTCGAGCGGTTCGGCGCACCCTGGAAAAGGAGCCCTCCCATGGCGACCAAGACGGCGAAGAGCAAGCAGGAGACCACCGACGAGGCGCGTGAGCAGGCGCGACGTGCCCTGCAGACGTCGATGGACACCCGCCAGTGACGTACCCGGCGATCCTCGGTTGACGGCCGAGCCGCAGTTCTCGGCCGCCAGCCGATCGCCGTACCTCCCGTTCTGCTCCGACCGGAGTGCCTTGGACACCCGCTCGGTTGGTAAGCCCAGCAACACGTTGCGCTCCTTACGTTGATCGTGCCAGGATCAGCCGCGATGAGCAGCCTCACCGCCCCCGGCCCACCCGCGCCACCGGTCTCCTCGCGCCGGATCGCCCAGCTCGCCGTACCGGCCCTGGTCGTCCTCGCCGCCGAACCCCTCTACGTGCTGGTCGACACCGCCGTGGTGGGTCACCTCAATCGGGTGCCGCTGGCCGGGCTCGCGGTGGGCGGCACGGTCCTCACCCTGATCGTCTGGCTCGGCACGGTCACCGCCTACGGCACCACCGGCCGGTCCGCCCGCCGGTTCGGGGCTGGCGACCGGGCCGCAGCCGTCGCCGAGGGCGTACAGGCGTCGTGGCTGGCCCTCGGCGTCGGCGTACTGCTCCTGTTGCTGGCGCAGGTCGGCGCCACGCCGCTGGCCCGGCTCCTCGCCGGCGACGACCCCGAGGTGGCCGCCGCGGCCGCGCAGTGGCTGCGGATCGCCACCCTCGGAGCCCCCGGGTTGCTGCTCGCCGCCGCCGGCAACGGCTGGCTCCGGGGGGTGCAGGACACCCGTCGCCCGCTGTACTTCGTGCTCGGCCCGAACGTGCTCTCGGCCGCGCTCTGCCCACTGCTGGTCTACCCCGCCGGGCTCGGCCTCGCCGGCAGCGCGGTCGCGAACGTGGTCGCCCAGACCATCGGCGGTCTGCTCTTCGTCGGCGCGCTGGTCGCCGAGCGGGTGTCGCTGCGGCCCCGACCGAAGATGATCACCGATCAGCTCGTACTCGGTCGGGATCTGCTGGTCCGTGGCGCCGCCTTCCAGGTCAGTTTCCTGTCGGCCACCGCGGTGGCCGCCCGGTTCGGTGCCGCGTCGGTCGCCGCGCACCAGATCGCCCTGCAACTCTGGTTCTTCACCGCCCTCGCCCTGGACGCCCTGGCCATCGCCGCGCAGGCACTGGTCGGCGCCGCCCTCGGCGCCGGTGACGTGGCCGGGGCGCGGGCGATGGCCCGTCGGTTCGCCCTGACCGGCCTGGGTTGCGGGATCGTCTTCGCCCTGCTGGTCGCCGCCGGAACCCCGGTGGTGCCGTCCTGGTTCAGTGCCGACCCCCAGGTACGTGAACAGGCGCTGACCGCCTGGCCGTGGTTCGTCGCCATGCAGCCACTGGCCGGCGTCGTCTTCGCCCTGGACGGGGTCCTGATCGGCGCGGGCGACCTGCGGTTCCTGCGCAACCTCACCATCGTCGGCTCGGTCTGCGCCTTCCTGCCGGCGATCTGGTTGGCGTACGCGTTCGACCTGGGGCTCGGTGGCATCTGGGCCGGACTCTCGCTCTTCGTACTGGTACGCCTGGTCGGCCTGCTGCTCCGGCTGCGCTCCGGCGCCTGGGCGGTGGCCGGCGCCACCCGCTGAACGGCGCCCGGGCGGTGGGGGTGCCACCCGGGCAACGGCGCCCGGGCGGTGGCGGGTACGACCCGGCGTGGCCGGCCGGCCGGCGTCTGGCAGGCTTGGCGGTCGTGAGCGTGGACGGTCTGATCGTGGTGGACAAGCCGGGCGGCATGACGTCGCATGACGTGGTCGCACGGATCCGGAGGTTCGCCCGGACCCGGCGGGTCGGGCACGGCGGCACCCTGGATCCGATGGCGACCGGAGTGCTGGTGATCGGCGTCGGTCGGGCGACCCGGCTGCTGACGTACGTGATCGGGGCGGGCAAGCGCTACACCGCCACGATCCGGCTCGGCCAGTCGACCGTGACCGACGACGCCGAGGGGGACGTGGTCACCGAGAGCTCGGCCGTTGGGCTGACCGACGACGGGATCCGTGCGGGGTTGCTCCCGCTGACCGGTGAGATCGACCAGGTGCCGAGCGCGGTCAGTGCGATCAAGGTCAACGGGGAGCGGGCGTACAAGCGGGTCCGGGACGGGGAGGCGGTCACCCTCGCCGCCCGTCGGGTGACCATCTCCCGACTCGACCTGTTGGAGATCCGGCGACCCGCCCCCGACCTGGTCGACCTCGACGTCGACGTGACCTGCTCGTCCGGGACGTACATCCGGGCCATCGCCCGGGACCTGGGTGCCGCGCTCGGCGTCGGCGGGCACCTCACCGCGCTGCGCCGTACCGCCGTCGGGGGATTCGACCTGGCCGAGGCGGTGACCCTGGACGAGTTGGCCGAACGGGAACCGGACACCGTGGTCAACCTGCCGGTCGACGCGGCCGCCCGGCGGTTCTTCGCGTCCCGGCAGGCGGACGCGGCCGAGGCGAAGGTGCTCTCGCACGGTGGCCCGCTCGACCCGGCCGGCATCGTCGGGCCGTACGCGGTCTTCGACCCGGACGGCGGGTTGATCGCTATCGTCAGCGAACGGGACGGCCGGGCGCGGGCGGAGATCGTGCTCGCGCCGGCCTGACCGGGGGCGGGGTCGTCGACCGAGGGTCGCGGGCGTAGGAGCGGAAAGGGAAACGCATGCAGCGTTGGCGGGGGAACGACGGAGTGCCGGGCGGCTGGGGCCGGTCGGTGGTCACCATCGGTGTCTTCGACGGTGTCCACCAGGGGCATCAGGCGATCATCGGGTACGCGGTGAAGCGCGCCCGGAACCTCGGCGTGCAGTCGGTGGTGGTCACCTTCGATCCGCACCCCGCCGAGGTGGTGCGCCCCGGCTCGCATCCGGCGGTGCTGACCGAGCCGAGCCGGAAGGCTGAACTGATCGAGTCGCTCGGCGTCGACGTGCTCTGGGTGGTGCCGTTCACCCCCGACTTCTCCCGGCTGACCGCCGAGGCGTTCGTACACAACGTGCTGGTGGAGAACCTGCACGCCGCGCTGGTGGTGGTAGGGGAGAACTTCCGTTTCGGGCACCGGGCCGCCGGTGACGTGGTGCTGCTGGAACGGCTCGGCCGTACCTTCGGGTTCGGGGTGGAGGGGGCGCCGCTGGTCGCCGTTGACGACACGGTCTTCTCCTCGACGTACATCCGGGCCTGTGTCGCGGCCGGGGACGTGACCGCCGCGGCGGCCGCGCTCGGCCGCCCGCACCGGCTCGACGGTGTGGTGGTCCGGGGCGACCAGCGGGGGCGGGAGATCGGCTTTCCGACCGCCAACCTGCTCTGCCACCGTCACGCCGCGGTGCCGGCGGACGGGATCTACGCGGCCCGCTTGATCCGTCACCGGGGTCGCGCGGGCCACGCGCCGGAGGTCCTGCCGGCGGCGGTCTCGATCGGCACCAACCCGACCTTCAACGGTCGGGAACGGCGGATCGAGGCGTACGTGCTCGACTTCGAGGGCGACCTGTACGGGGAGCGGCTCGCGCTGGACTTCGTGGCCCGGTTGCGGGAGACCCGCCAGTACGACGGGGTCGAGCCGTTGGTGGCGCAGATGCACGAGGACGTCGCCCAGACCCGCCAGGTGCTCGGCTGAGCCGGCTGCGCCGCTGCCGCCGAGCCCTGCCCGTCCGGCGGGTGTGCCGGTTCCGGGCCTGATCACGGCGGGTCCGCACGGCCCTTCGGGGGGTTGACGGCCCACGGGCTGGTAATGTGGCGGAGACGTCGGGTCACCGACGAGGGTCCTCGCGCGCCTGCACGACGCCGCGGGAGCGAGGGTTACTACTGAAACCCACCAGAACAGGGAGAAAATGGCGCTCGATCAGGAAGCCAAGAGCAAGATCCGGCAGGAATACGCGACCGTCGAGGGCGACACCGGTTCGCCGGAGGTCCAGGTCGCGGTCCTCACCAAGCGCATCGCCGACCTCACCGAGCACCTGAAGGTGCACAAGCACGACCACCACAGCCGTCGTGGTCTGCTGCTGCTGGTCGGCCGTCGTCGCCGGCTGCTCAACTACATGCAGAAGAAGGACATCAGCCGCTACCGGACGCTCATCGAGCGGCTCGGCCTGCGGAGGTGACTGAGCGGGGGAGTGGTGCACGGCCGGGTCGAACCCGGCGACGCCCGCTCCCCCGACCCGTCACCAACGAATAACCGGGGCCAGCGCGACCACCCAGCGGGAGCGGGTCGGCACCGGTCCTCGGTAGTGGCCCCCGGGCGCCCGGCACGAGCCGGCACCCCGGGCGCTTCGATCGAAGACCGGCCGTTCGAACAGTTCCCCGATGCCTTCCGGGCGTGCGCCGGGACGTACCGACGCACCGGGCGGTCGTGAGCCCCACGACCGAAGGAGTGCAACACACTCATGACCGAGCAGAACAAACTCGGCAACGAGCAGAGCAAGGCCGTGATCGACAACGGTGCGTTCGGCACCCGTGAGATCACTTTCTCCACCGGCCGGCTGGCCCGCCAGGCCGCCGGATCCGTACTCGCCCAGCTCGGCGAGACGGTGGTTCTCTCCACCACCACCGCGGGCAAGCAGCCCAAGGAGCAGTTCGACTTCTTCCCGCTCACCGTCGACGTCGAGGAGCGGATGTACGCCGCGGGCCGGATCCCCGGCTCGTTCTTCCGCCGCGAGGGTCGCCCGAGCGAGGACGCGATCCTCACCTGCCGCCTGATCGACCGGCCGCTGCGCCCGTCCTTCGTCAAGGGGCTGCGCAACGAGGTCCAGGTCGTCGAGACCGTGCTCGCGCTCGACCCGCAGCACCCGTACGACGTCGTCGCGATCAACGCGGCGTCGCTCTCCACCAAGCTCTCCGGGCTGCCGTTCTCCGGCCCGATCGGGGCGACCCGGATGGCCCACATCGACGGCCAGTGGGTTGCCTTCCCGACCCACGAGGAGCTGGCCCGGGCCACCTTCGACATGGTCGTGGCCGGCCGCACGCTGCCGGACGGCGACGTCGCCATCATGATGGTCGAGGCCGAGGCGACCGAGCACACCGTGGCGCTCGTCGCCGGCGGTGCGATCGCCCCGACCGAGGAGGTCGTGGCGAGCGGCCTGGAGGCCGCCAAGCCGGCCATCCGCGAACTGTGCCGCGCGCAGAGCGAGCTGGCCGAGGTCGCGGCGAAGCCGGTGGCCGAGTTCCCGGTGTTCCTGGACTACGCCGACGACGTCTTCACCGCCGTTGCCGCCGTGGCCCGCGGTGAGGTCGCCGAGGCGCTCCGGATCGCTCCGAAGGCCGAGCGTGAGGAAGCCCTGGACCGGATCAAGGACCGGGTACGCGAGCAGCTCGCCGCCGACTACGAGGGGCGCGAGCGTGAGATCAGCGCCGCCTTCCGGTCGCTGACCAAGTCCGAGGTGCGGGCCCGGGTGCTGCGCGAGCAGGTCCGGATCGACGGCCGTGGACCGCGCGACATCCGGCCGCTGACCGCCGAGATCCAGGTGCTGCCCCGGGTGCACGGTTCGGCGCTGTTCGAGCGCGGCGAGACGCAGATCCTCGGCGTCACCACGCTCAACATGCTCCGGATGGAGCAGGCGCTGGACACCCTCTCCCCGGAGAAGTCCAAGCGCTACATGCACAACTACAACTTCCCGCCGTACTCGACCGGTGAGACCGGCCGGGTCGGTGCGCCGAAGCGCCGCGAGATCGGCCACGGGGCGTTGGCCGAGCGGGCCCTCATCCCGGTGCTGCCCGCGCGGGAGGAGTTCCCGTACGCCATCCGTCAGGTCTCCGAGGCGCTCGGCTCGAACGGCTCGACCAGCATGGGTTCGGTCTGCGCGTCCACCCTGGCGCTGCTCAGCGCCGGTGTGCCGCTCAAGGCGCCGGTCGCCGGCATCGCGATGGGCCTGATCTCGGACGAGGTCGACGGCAAGACCCAGTACGTGACGCTGACCGACATCCTCGGAGCCGAGGACGCCTTCGGTGACATGGACTTCAAGGTCGCCGGTACGCCGGAGTTCGTCACGGCGCTGCAACTCGACACCAAGCTCGACGGCATCCCGTCGGACGTGCTGGCCGCCGCGTTGCAGCAGGCGAACGAGGCCCGCACCAAGATCCTCGACGTGATGCAGGCGGCGATCGAGGGTCCGGCCACCATGTCGGACTACGCGCCTCGGGTCACCACGGTGAAGATCCCGGTCGACAAGATCGGCATGGTGATCGGGCCGAAGGGCCAGACCATCAACGCGATCCAGGACGAGACCGGCGCCGAGATCTCGATCGAGGACGACGGCACGATCTACGTCGGCGCGACCAACGGCCCGTCGGCCGAGGCCGCGGTGGAGCGGATCAACGCGATCGCGAACCCGACGCTGCCGAAGGTCGGGGACAAGTTCCTCGGCACCGTGGTGAAGACCGCCGCGTTCGGCGCCTTCGTCTCGTTGCTGCCCGGCCGCGACGGCCTGCTGCACATCTCGAAGGTCGGCGATGGCAAGCGGGTCGAGCGGGTCGAGGACTTCCTGAACGTCGGCGACAAGGTCGAGGTGTCGATCGCCGACATCGACGCCCGCGGCAAGATCTACCTGGACAAGGTGCGGCCCGAGGGCGAAGAGGAGCCGGCCGACGCCGGTGCCGAGCGTCCGGCCACCCGTGACCGGGGCGACCGGGGCCCGCGTGACCGCGGCGACCGGGACCGCGCCGACCGGGGCCCGAGCCGCGGTGACAGCGGCGAGGGCGGCGGCGAGGGTGGTGGCGGCGAACGTCGTCGCCGCGACCGCCGCAGCTGATCCACAGGTTCAACCGGGCCGTGTCCTGTCGATCACCTCGATCGGCAGGGCACGGCCTGTCCATCTCCGTCAAACTAGGAGCCCTGGCCTCTTGAAGCGGGATACGCAACCACCATCTCTGCTGACCGGGCGGGGCCACCGCCGGCCCGCCGACGTACCCGGCTCGGGCACCGCGCACCGGGCGGTGACCCGTACGCTCAGCGCCGACC